>CAZHOV010000001.1:0-93241 GCA_964534315.1 uncultured Saprospiraceae bacterium
TAATAAAGGCTAAGTCCTTCATTATATGCAGGAATTTTCATTTGAACCTAAAAAAATTATTCTACCAATTTTTTTGCCTTACTACTTAAAACAATTAAAGAAAAAAGTATGCTAACCTTCCTTTCAGATACGATCAATGAAGACACCCCATCAAGATTTCCGGGCAATAAAGACGCGGCTATCCTTGATGCTTATTCTCAAACGGTTGTCAATGTAGCAAAGAATGCCAGTGATGCTGTTGTTCAGATAAAAGTAAATAAACCCAATACACGTCGAAGAATCCGAAACCCCCGACAGTATGGTACGGGCTCCGGATTTTTTATTTCTTCTGACGGTTTGTTGGTGACCAATAGCCATGTGGTCAAAGGAGCCAACAAAATTATGGTCAACCTTCAGGATGGCCGACAATATATGGCTGAATTGGTAGGGGAAGACCCTCCAACAGATATAGCAGTCTTAAAGGTCGACGGAGAAGGGTTTTCCACCGTAAAATTTGGAGACTCTGATGGTTTGCAGGTAGGGCAATTGGCAGTGGCCATAGGAAATCCATATGGGTTTCAATATACTGTTACAGCAGGGGTGGTAAGTGCGCTTGGCCGAACGCTTCGTTCGGAAAGTGGTCGATTGATCGATGATGTGATTCAAACTGATGCAGCTTTAAATCCCGGAAATTCAGGTGGACCGTTGGTTGATTCTGATGGCAAAGTAATCGGGGTGAATACGGCGGTTATCCTACCAGCCCAGGGACTCTGTTTTGCCGTTGCTTCTAACTTGGTGAAATTTGTAGTTGGAAAATTAGTCATCGAGGGAAAGGTAAGAAGGGGCGTGATCGGTATTGCCGGACAACAGATCCGGTTACATCCCAAGTTGGTCAATAGACTGAGCCTGGAAAATCATTCGGGCATCCTTATCCAAAGTGTGGAAGAGGATAGCCCCGCTTACAATGCCGAACTGCTTAATGGAGACTTAATTATCGGGCTGAATGACCAAAAAATAGGCACTATCGACGACTTGCATAAGCTTCTGGATGAAGAGACTATTGGCAAAAAGGTCCTGTTGAAGGTGCTTCGAAATCGAGAGGTGATTGAAGTATTAGTCATTCCCGGCGAGTTAAATTGATATTGATGAATTATTAGGTCTGGAAATCTGTTTTTTCACAAGAAGACAAGAATAGAATGTATAAAGATCTTTCAATTGAAGTATATCACCAAATATATTAATTTGAAAACAGGGTTGATCGGTGCGCTGATCATGGGAGCTATTGTTTTTTATATCAACAAGGAGTTTGGGTGGTCATTGGCCTCGATTGCCGCGCTCAAGCAGGCTTTTTATACGTTGCTTTTTGGAGGAGCGGTAATAAAAATGTGTGAAACCATAGCTGTGCGGATTGAAAAGAAGTGGTTGGGGATCATTTTAGGGGCGCTTGCCTCAAGCATAATTACTATTTCGATCGTCTTTCTGATTCATAACCTGAAAGGTACTCCGCTTCCTTTTCAGAGTACCTTACCGGTTATTTTTTTAGGGCCTCCCGGCTTTTTGTTTTTGGCCTACCGGGAGCGTGCAAAATTTGAAGCAGCCAAAATATCTACCTGATAGCATAACCCAGCTTAAAGCCAAGAACGAAGTTGGGGACGTTGTAATTTCCAGGTTCATTTCTCCAGATAGGATCAAAGCCGTTCCAAAACTGATCTCTCAATTCTGCATCATCCGGCACTCCTTTAAAGCTGGTTGTAATCCATCTCAATCCCGGAGAGGCAGAAAAATCCATAGTAAAGCCGGAGTCAAAAACCAATTGAAATCCTACGCCAGAAGTAAGTCCTATTGCGGTCATCCTGTAATCATAATCGATTTCTCTAAAGAAAGTACAATCTGCCTGACAGAAGGTACCGCTACGATCTTCAAAAGACTGGCGCCAAGTAGCTTGTGCATTAATATAAAAGTTAAAGAGTCGATCTCCGTTGCCAAGAGGATAGTACCGGGCCTCATGTCTCAGTCGGTAACCCTGTGAGCTTTGAACATTCGGATCATTAAAATCTGCTGTATCAAAATTGTAACTAAATAGATAACCAGCCTCGTTTTGGAAATAGAAATTTTTGGCGATGCGATATTCGACGCCAAACTGAATGGCCGGATTCCAGAAATCCATCAGGTTGAGGAACGAGAATTTTACGACGGTTCGGACATCTTCATCAAAATAATCTTCTTCTTGGGCATTTATTTGCACCAAACCGATTAAACAAAAGAGGGCTAAAAATGCTACTTTTTTCATGTTTAAATAATTTTATACGCCACCGTGCGCGATTGTTGAGATCAATTTGATGTCATTTAAATTGGAATAATCATATTGATAGAGATTATCGGGACCAACAACAATTAGAATACCGTTGAGTGGAATGACATCGTAAGTAGTGATATCTTTAATGTGCCGGATTAGTGTTATTTCAGGGGCATTGGTGATATCATAAACTTTGAGTCCTTCGGTATCATCGCAAAGAAACAGTGTGTTGCCATCCAAGCCTACTCCTTTAGGGTTGTACATTTCGTATTCGGCGAGTAATGTGGGAGTTTCAATATTTTGAATATCAAAGATCTTCAAGGCATTGACTTCATTAAAGCCACCGCAGGGTCCGGTATTCACTCTTGTATTTAGCGTAACAAAGGCAAATTCGTCGTTAGCGACTACAGGGTCACATGGTTCTACTGGATAATTATAGCCATAATCAGCGGTAAAAGCCGGTACACCATTCTCTTGGATCGCATAGATATATAGCCCGGAGCTAGAGCCTATGAATAAATTGCCTTTATAGTGAAAAAGGCTTTCGATACCGGCACCAATATCTTGGGTGTTCACTACTTGCGGCTCGGTGGGCTCTGTTACAGAGATCGTTTTGATAGAGGTATTATCAATGATGTATAAGAAATCACCGATCGTTAGAAACCGGGCATAAGAACCGGCAATACCCGTGCTTCCGTCCTGAGAATTATTTTGCGCCGATTCGGAAAGAGGAGCTATATCGTTTTCCTCTGCGCAACTCCATAAGAAAAGGATAGAAAGACTAGCTATTAGGATAAAAATAAAATTTTTCATGTTGTTGAAATGTTTTGAAGGTTTTTTAATGGTTTATCTCCAGCATTCAGGATTGGTAAGTGTAGCCTCTTCCCAGCCGATTACCGTACCTTTTTCGGCATCCACACATTCGAAATAACCGATATAATTTTCAGGGTAATTCAAGAATGTTCTATCGGGATAGATATTAGAAACCCTGTTTACGACTTTAATATTTTCAAAGTTGCTAATGTCGATAGCAACCAGGTCTTTTCCATTATCGGCATAAAGTGTATTTCCTTTAATGGCAATATCTCTGTTCCCGGGGATGTTGATAAATTTTAAAGCATTAATATTTAACGGATCGGTATTGTCGTATACATGGATGCCTCTATTTCGTTCATTTACATAGAGAATGCCGTCTTTATAATAGATCTTCCCAAGGTTATCAATGGGTTCGGGACCTGAGACCGCAATATCCTGCCAATTTCCCGAGGCATAGATGGGACGCAATCCTTCAATAGTTTGGATATCTTCATCATCTACTCGCTCGCAAGCAACGAAAATAAAGATACTTACCAGAAAAAAGGCCTTAAGTAAAGTATTCATATCTCTGATTTATTGGTTAAAAATTTTTAGTTTAGTGAAACAAACCTTTATTGGTTATAAATGCTGATCGCTACCGGTTAATTTGGTTTAGAAGGTTGTCAAATTTGGGCTTCAGGGAAAGAAATAAATCCATTGTTACCGGATAATTTCCATACCATATTTTTTCAAAAACGAGCGTGGTCTCTTTTAGCGGCTTAAATACTGGTGTATTTTTCACTTCTCTTAAATAATCGTTGTTCGTTTTTTCTTTTTTCCATTTAATCATTCGTTTTTCTGCCAATGATTTGATGATCTCCAGGTATAATAACCTAACCACTGTTCTGTAGTCTTTTTCGGTTTCGTACTTTGTTATCAATTTGGGGATATTTACCTCTTCCAGGTTATCTTCAATATGCTCAATACGGATGTCCAGTTCTTTAGGTTGGTCAGGGTCTTTATTTTTTTTAGATCCCGCTATCTGGTCCCAGCTAAATGCTCTTAATGCAAAAAAGACGATTGCAGCAATGGCAATCAACCAAAAAAGGATTTTAATAAAAGCATTTACAGCACCACTTGAAACAGGTGATGAACTAGAAGATTGTTGCCCGGAAGGCTTCATTTTTTTTTGAAGCGCTTCCTCATCATAACCCAACTCCCGTAATGCTTTATCAAGAGTCGCCTCTTCAAATGTTCCTTCTTCTATCGTTTCCTGCAAATAAATCTCTTTTGGTATCTGTGCCAAAGTAGGGATGGCTCCTGTTAGGAAAAGGATATACAGGAAAATTCTTGCGTTCCTTTGGTTATGGCAAACAGTTGCTTTCATAATTTCTTTTAATAAGAACGATTAATTACTCTTTTTCCAGCCCGGAAACCTGGTTTTTTTGTCCGATTTGTTCAATTTTTTTCAATAAACCCCTAGCCTCCCTGATTTCTAATAAGCTATGGAAAAGGAGTGACATACTTATAATCATCAAGGGGAGTAGAAGATTAATCAATAAAATAATGAAAAATATTTTTAACAGCACATAAACCTCTTTCATCTGGTCGACTTCTACGGCAACACTCCAGATAAGGCTATCAATGTACAATCCAAAAAGAATAGAATCGGTTACCAGGAAGGTGAGGAATGTCAGACAAACGACCAGGAAAAATAAGATTAGCACGGCCCCGATCCGTTGCTTTGCTAAATTGATCATTTGTATGAAGCCATTAGTCAGACTTGTTTGGCCATTCGTTGCACTATAAATCCATAAAAAGACAAGAGGGAACATCATAAACAGCACAAATAGGTTGATCCAGGCACTGGAACTCAACAGCAATAGGTGTAATATGATGATACCGAATAAAATTTTTCCCCAAATTGACCAATTAAAATAGGCGGGTAACATATTTGGTCTTTTCCAAGTCGGGTTAGAATAGGTCCATAATAGAATAGGGAAAAAGGTGATCAGATTAATTAACGGGAGGAACGGTTGTGTTTCGAAAGAGAAAAACTGATCGAGACGTTGGAGGGTGAAAATAATTTGATCTTCAATTGGCCCTTGGTCGTATTTGGAGGGGAAATAAAAAAGGTCAGATAAATCACCTGGAAGTAAGGACAAGATGATGCAATAGGCAGTGGTTGCCAAAATGCCAATTTTAAAATAACTGCCCAGTTGTTTTCGGTAGAAGACAAAAACCAAGGCAAATAATTCGCCGGGGGAATAAATTTTTTTTGTATCGAAACGGTAGATTTTATTCCCCGGGATTTTCGTTTTTTTAAGTACGGCTTGGTTCCGTTTTACTTTTTTTCTGGGCAACCAGACGAAATAATATAACACAAAAGTAAGGCAGGAAAGGATGAAAAAAAGACGGAGTAGATCTGGAGCATCTGTATAACGAGTAAAAAATCCTTCGATGAATCCGGCGATGATAATAAGGGGAACGATTCCCATAATAATTTTCAATCCTTTTCTTGCAGACAACTGGAAAGCCTGTAAGCGCGAGTAGGTGCCTGGGAAGACGAGCCCCTGGCCCAGCGTTATTCCGGCTGCTCCGGCAATAATGATGGCGGAGATTTCCAGCGTGCCGTGCATCCAGATCGTGAGAAAGGATTCTACAAAGAGTCCCTGTTCAATAAAAAAATACTGAAACGACCCTAACATAATGCCGTTAAAAAGTAAGATGGCAAGGGTGCCAATAGAGAAAAAGAGCCCCAGGAAAAAGGTTTTAAAAGCTACCAGGAGGTTATTGATCGTGATTCCAAGGGTCATGTCAAACGCTCCCCGCTGTTTATAAACCGCCATTGGGTCGCCAGAGCGGATGTTCTCTACAGTCATGTTCATATAGGCATCACCCAATATAACCCGCAAGAAATCCTGGTCCATGTAGCAGGAAAACATACCGATGATCATGGCAAGAACAAAGAAAAGAAAAGATGCACGCAATGCTTTTCGGGCATCATACATGATCAGGGGGAGCTCATCGGTCCAGAAAAAAATAAAGCCGGCGAAACTGGCTTTTCGGTTTTTATAAATGTGGAAAAATATTTGTTGAGCCAGATTGTTTAAATAAACACGAACACTTCTGTTGGGATAGAAGGTTCTGGAATAAGAAAGATCATCTGTTATTTGTACAAACAGTTTGGTGAGGCTATGAGGGTCATTTTTACCCTCCTCCTTTTCGAGGAGAGACTCGAACTTTTTCCATTTTTCCTTATTTTGCTCAATAAATTTGGTTTCCTTCATATTGTCAGGTTGTAATTATCTTAGAGCCTCTAAATTAGGTGTTGCATGCAAACAATTGAAATTATTACGGCCCAAAATGTGTCGATCGAATACGAATTAGCTTCTTTGAGAGAACGATTTTTTGCACTTTTCATTGATTTAGGCATTATTTTTATTTCTTATCTAATATTTATTTTAGGAATATTTTGGATGTTTGGAGGTGCTTTTGTTGATTCGAATCTGGTTGCCCGGTTATTATTTGTTGCATTTCCTTTGGGGCTTTTTATTTTTTACCAGCTCTTTTCTGAAGTATTCTACAATGGTCAGTCTTTAGGGAAACGGGCTACTGGTATAAGAGTTGTGAAGGTAGATGGTAAAGAACCTCAGTTGGGTGATTATTTTTTGAGAGCGATGTTTCATTTTATAGACACCTTGTTTTCTTTCGGAATTATCGGAGCACTGCTAATCAGTTCGACCGTCAAACGGCAACGGTTGGGAGATATGGCTGCTAATACAGCTATTATCCGGTTAAAAACCAATCTGCATTTTAGACTGAGTGATATTTTGAATATCAATACCGTTGAGAATTACAAACCTGTTTATCCGGGAGTCACAAAGTTAAGTGAGCAGGATATGTTATTAATAAAAAACTGTATTACGCGTTATCATCAATACCCTAACGCTGCACATAGAGCCGTGATCACTCAACTATCCAAAAGACTGGTGGATCTATTGAGCCTAGATGAAATGCCCCCCGACAAAATCGGTTTTTTAAAGACATTGATCAAAGATTATATTGTGCTGACAAGGTGACGAAAAATAAATTGCGCTGTCTTTTACAGGCTATTCTTTTTACAAAAAGAAATGCCCTACATTAGGAGCTAAACAATTTTTTTTCATTTTTGCAGTCTTTTATTAAAGTGGGAAAATATAAAGACGATGGCTAGAAAAAAGAAAAAACAAGAAACGGTACAAAATATTGTTATTACAGGTATTGCTGATAAAGGCAGGGGGATCGGAAGAGATGAAGAAGGTCGTGTTCTTTTTGTAGAGCGAGTAGCCCCCGGAGATATAGTTGATGTATTGGTGTATAAAAAGAAGAAAAACCACCTTGAAGCCTATCCGGTTAAATATTTGAAATATTCTGAAGAACGAGTACGGCCATTTTGCGAGCATTTTGGAGTATGTGGCGGTTGTAAATACCAGCATATTACGTATGAGGCTCAGTTGAAATACAAACAGAATGTTGTAGAGAATGCCATTAGAAGGATAGGGAAAATAGAGGTAGAAGAATTACAGCCGATTCTTCCGGTGGAATCTAATACCTATTATCGGAATAAGCTGGAGTTTACCTTTTCTAACAAAAGGTGGCTGACGAGCGGTGAGTTAAAGGCTGGCGTTTCTAATTTGGAAGATGTGCTGGGTTTTCACCGACCAGGAGGGTTTGATAAAATTGTAGATATCAAGCATTGTTACCTTCAACCGGATCCCTCCAACGATATCCGGAACTTTCTCAGGGACCTGGCTATTGAAATGGGATTCGAATTTTACGATGCTCGAGAGCACGAAGGGTTCGCGAGAAATATTGTTATCCGGACAACGACTCTGGGCGAGACCATGTTGATCGTTGTTTTCAAAGAAGCTAAGATGGAATTGATTAAACCCTATCTCGATGAGGTAATCAGGGTGTTTCCAATGCTTACATCGCTCTATTATTGTATCAACCCGAAAATGAACGACTTTATTCTGGACCTGGAGATGGATCACTATCATGGTTCGCTTTCTATCGAAGAGATGCTCCGGGATGTTCGCTTTAAGATCGGTCCCAAATCCTTTTTTCAGACCAACCCCAAGCAAGCGACCCGCCTGTTTGAATTAGTGGAAGAGTTTGCTGGACTGACGGGAGAGGAGAATGTTTATGATCTGTACACCGGCCTCGGCAGTATTGCCTTGTTTATTGCACATAAATGCAAACAAGTGGTAGGCATAGAAGAGGTAGAAGCCGCTATTGATGATGCCCGGAAGAATATGGAATTGAACAATATTGATAACGCGGTCTTTTATGTGGGAGATGTTAAAGATGTGCTAGATCCGGGGTTCGCCAAAAAGCATGATAAACCGGATGTGGTAATCACTGACCCTCCGAGGGCAGGTATGCATGCTAAAGTTGTCAACACTTTATTGGAGCTGGATGCGCCCAAGATCGTTTATGTGAGCTGTAATCCGGCAACTCAAGCCAGAGATTTAAATTTATTAAAAGAAAAATACAAAGTAGCAAAAATGCGACCGGTAGATATGTTCCCGCATACACATCACATCGAGAATGTGGCATTATTGGTAAGAAGAAGCTAAACTGTCCTTAAATGTTATCAGAAAAAGAATTAGAAAATATAAAAAAAGAACTGCGTCCTTTCAGCATGTTATTAAAAGGTACGGCAGATAAGATATTGGAGGAAGTATCGAATTACCCCATTTTTGTTCTTCAGCAAGAACTGATGGAAATTGGTGTGCCCCTGGCCGTCCCCGATAGTGTGGAAGGAAAATGGTCTATCAATATTTCTACACTTGAAGAATTATTTGCTAAAAAGATCATTCAGCCTGAAAATCTGGAGCCCTTTAAATCCATCTTTAAAGACCCGGAAAAGTTCTATTGCTTATTGGTCGGCAAACCAGAAGGGGCAGCATTCGTATTTGTCCCCCGGGATTTAAAGTAAACCTCGTAGAGGTCGCTTTAAATAAAAAAAGATTATTTATATCTTTAACCCAAGTGATTAGACTGCTTTCGATTCATTAGATCAATTTTTTCTTACTACTTTAGATTCTATCTTATGAATATATTAATCTGTGAGGAAGAAGATGTGTTGTTGACTGCTTTGGAGTTTAGGCTTCGAAAATATGGGTTTGATGTGATCAGAGCAAAGACTGGATCTGAAGCCATTGACCTGATCAAAGCGGCAACCCCTGATTTGGTAGTTACTGATTTGATGATGCCAGAGATCAACGGGTTGGACTTACTCCAATTTATCCGGAATGACCTGAAAAGTAAGCTTCCTTTTGTTGTTATCTCCGAAATTGAAAATGATGAATTGATTCTTCAGGTTCTTGAAGAAGGAGCCTCTGATTTCGTGTCCAAACCCTTCAACCCAAATGAATTAATACTACGCATTAGAAGGATTTTCCGACAATTGGAAAAATCCTGATCAATAGAAAAAAGCTTTATCCAGATGAAAGGAATTATTTTGGCAGGTGGTTTAGGTACTCGCCTCTATCCATTGACATTAGCAGTTAGTAAGCAAATGATGCCGGTTTACGATAAACCGATGATCTACTATCCACTTTCAACGCTTATGAGTGCCGGCATTCGTGAAATACTCATCATTTCTACCCCTAACGATCTACCGAATTTTCGGAAATTACTGGGCGATGGCTCTGAGATCGGGTGTTCGTTTTCTTACATCGAACAACCTTCACCCAATGGACTTGCTCAGGCGTTCGTATTGGGAGAAAAATTTATTGGCAATGACGCTGCAGCACTCATCCTAGGAGATAATATTTTCTATGGTAGGGGACTGGAAGAATTGCTTCGAGAAAGTGTTCACCCTGATGGTGGTGTTGTTTTCGCCTACCAGGTTGCAGATCCTGAACGTTATGGCGTAGTCGAATTTGATGAAAATTACAACGCGCTCTCTATTGAAGAGAAACCCAAGCAACCCAAGTCAAATTATGCGGTACCCGGCTTGTATTTCTACGATAATCAAGTTGTAGAAATTGCCAAAAACCTGAAACCCAGCGCCCGGGGAGAATATGAAATTACCGATGTCAACAAGCATTATCTGGAAGCCGGGAAACTAAAAGTCGGAGTGCTCGGCAGAGGTGTAGCCTGGTTGGATACGGGTACCCACCGCTCACTTATGCAAGCAGGTCAGTTCATCCAGGTGATTGAAGACCGACAAGGGCTAAAAATCGGTTGCATCGAAGAAGTTGCCCACGAAATGGGTTTCATTGATAATGCTCAACTGGAAAAACTCGGGCACAAGTATTTAAAATCTGGATACGGCGAGTATTTGCTCAAACTTATAGGAAAGTAGGAAGAAGGAAAGAAGGAAGAAGGAAAGAAGGAAGAAGGAAAGTAGGAAAGAATGAAAGTAGGAAAGTAGGAATTAATTGGGAATGAAAAAGGGAATGAAATGAGGAATGAAACGAGGGAATTAACATAGAATGAGCTAAAGAATAGAAGTGTGCAATAGTTCAGCGAATAGAGGGACCTAAACTAAACTTTACGACTACGTCACTATATGACTACGTAAAATACGTCTTAAAGAGATAACCTTAGCATCTATAAAAAAAGATTCATGAGTGATAGTGATTTTTTTAAGGATTTTCCGCCGGTTTCTAGAGAGGAATGGGAGCAGCGCATATTGAGGGACTTAAAAGGAAAACCATTAGAAACATTATATTGGGAGGTAGCGCCGGGAGTAGAAGTAAAGCCCGCTTATCATCCTTCGGAGTTTGAGGGGGGGATTGCCCAGGATTTGAAAAAGGAGCAAAATAGTTGGTACGTCGGGGAGGTTATTGACATTGAAGCCTTAGGCTTGGAAGCTGCCAACAAGACTGGCCGTAGAGCCATTGATTTTGGTGCCCAGGCACTGATATTTAACGGAGCTGATAAACTAGCGCCCAAAGACCTTCCGGCCTTGCTCAAGGGAATTGATCAGGAAGCTGTACAGCTTTGTTTCTCAGATTTCGGCACTTTGGAGCATGCCATCGACTTGGGGATGCAAGTAGCCAATAACTATGAGGGTAATAAAGCAAGCGGAGCTTTCAACTATCCGTTGTTTGCAGGTGAAACTATTCCTACAAAAGAGAAATTAGCAGACTATTTTACCAGGCTCTCTGGTGATTTGCCTGCTTATAAATTATTTTCAATAGACGTGACCGCGATGAGTAAAGAGGTTGAATCCGTACCTCGTGAAATAGCTGAAGTCACCCATCGATTATGCGGGTTTATTGATTATTTAATGGATGCCGAATTGCCTGTGGAGGATTATCTGTCAAAATTATATTTTCGTCTGGCAGTAGGTACTAGTTATTTTGTGGAGATTGCCAAAGTAAGAGCTCTTCGATGGTTAGTTGCAGAGGTGTTAAAGGCCTATAAACTCAATGAAAATCTTTATTTTGAAGTGGAAGCGCATCTTTCTGCTGCTTCATTCAAGGAAGATCAATATCAGAATATGATTCAATCCACCACACAGGCTATTTCCGCCGTGATAGGAGGTGTTGATCGATTAATTGTGTTGCCGTCCAACGCCAATACAGCTCTACCTACCTCCTTCACTCGCCGCATTGCCCGCAACGTGCAGCATTTGCTAAAATTAGAGAGTCATCTCGATCTGGTTAAAGATCCTGCAGCCGGGAGCTATTATGTAGAGCATCTCACAGAGAAGCTAGGCAAAGCCGCCTGGGAATTGTTTCAACAAAGCCGTTCTAATAATAGTCTTTGAGCCAGCCCGGGGAAGCTTGTAATTTTGGGTTTGTACCTGAAGAGAACAAATAATTGCTTAGAATACCCGAGTTTTTATGAGACACGCTCTAAACTGATCTAATCGATATACTCTACTTTTCTCCAAAAGCGGAAGCCTACGGTTAATTCGAGCGAGAAATTCCGGATAGACTGTTGCTGAAGGTTAATAACCCTATTGGGACTATTGGGGTTGGGGTTGAGAACGTTTTCCAGAGGGGGTTGGAAATATTGTCGGGTAATATCCGGGTTGACACTAAGTTCCAACACCATACCTACCAATTCCGATAAGGGGAATTCAAATCCGCCTCCGAAATAGACGCCTAGTGTGACCTTATTAACAAATTCGTCGCGGGGTTGATAAAGGAAAAAAGGATTAAACTCTTCAAACGTAGGTAGATTGGTACTCAGGTTGTAATCTCCCCGTACACCTAGTGCATAGTATACTTTTGTATTACTAGCACCGAGATAATATTTCTGCTTACCTCCGGCGGTGACGGAGATATTATTGAATTGAAACTCTATGGTACGCCCCTCAAAGTCGCGAAAACCGGTTGGGGTTTGAACTGTCTGGGAGCGAATACGATTGGCGCTGCCCCGCACATGGTAACCTGCCTGTGCAAAGACAGAAAATAATCCATCTTCAGGAGCGGATTCGATAAATAAAATGCCGTGATATTTGTAGAGCGGATCACGCTCGCCAAGTTGGTCCCAGCGTTGAAACCCAACAGTTGGTCCTCCCTTAATGCCAAAATGAAACCCCTGGCTAAAGAGGGAAGAAGCTGAACTAATCAGTAAAAAGCCAATCAAGACTCTTAGTAGTCGTTTTTTCATAGGTATTGCATTAAGTTGGCCAAAATTAAGGAAAAAAAATTCCCTGCAAAAAGTAAAGAAAAAAGATTACCTACTTCACCCTCAACCGTTGGCCGATACTGAGCAAATTAGACGTTAATCCATTCATTTTTTTGATCTCCTCCACGGGGGTTCCATACATTACTTTTAATCTATAGAGGGTTTCTCCTTTTTTAACAACATGATAAACAGGGTTTACTTCCTTTGGTTTCTCCTCTTTTTTGGGAGGCGTTACTTCTTTCTCCTCCTGTTTATCCTCTTTGGGAGGATCATTTTTCTTTTCTTCTGCTTCTTTTTTGGCTTCTTCTTCTCGTCTTCGTTTTTCTTCTTCCAGTCTTCGTTTTTCTTCCTCTAGTTTACGTTTCTCTTCTTCCAGTTTTCTCTTTTCTTCCTCCAGTCTTCGTTGTTCCTCCTCCTGCTTACGTTTTTCCTCCTCCTGTTTACGTTTTTCTTCTTCTAGTTTTTTCTTTTTTGCTGCTTCCGCTTCCGCCTCGGATCGATACTTGGGGCGTTCGTCTTTTTTGACTTTTCCTCTTAGGATAATACGTGCGCTATTAGCGGGTTGCTTACCTTCTTCCATCCGGTTTTTCTTATAGAGTTTTTGCAGTTTGAGGCCATAGAGTTGGCTTATTTCGAACATCGTTTCATTATTTTGGACATAGTGCCATTTTCGATTTCCTCTGTAATTGTTTCGTTTTTTCTGGAGGAATACCCGTGTAAAGGAGGGCAGAAAAGTCCGGGAGTTGGTAATTTTTTCATTAAATTTCAACAGCTTTTTTACCCGGACTTCATATTCGAATCCTAAATCAGTAAGAGATTCTCTCCCGTTGGCAAATACCATTCGGGTGTCGTTAATATCGAAGACGTTTTCGAAATAACCTCTTCTGCGGTCTTCAGGGCTGAGTTGATCATCTCGAAAGGGTTGATCGTCATCGGTCACGAGGTCTTCTTCGATTTCTACATCGAGGGTAGAAAGTTCATCAAATCGGTACAATTCGTAGTTTTCAATAATCCTGATGAGGAGCTGATCGTAGTTGGGGTTGGTGGCATAGCCAGAATGTCTAAGCCCTTTGGCCCATTTTTTATAGTCAGTAGGATCGAGCAGGAATAAAAACCCGTACCGGTAGTTCTTTTTGGGATCGCGGAGGAACTCAGAATGGGCGATAAAGCTGGCTTCAGCTGTTTTAAAAACGCGGAAGCAGGACTTAATAAGTTCGCCGGCCTCATCATAGTCATCGTCTTCCTTAAAATACTTTTTTCCCTTCCAGTCGGGGCCGCATTTGATGCCAAAGTGGTTGTTGGCATAAACAGCTAGATCACTGGCACCGGCACCGGATTCGAGGAGTGCCTGGGCTAGTTTGATGCTTGCGGGGATACCGGAGCGTTGCATTTCTTCTACTGCAATTCGTTTATACCTATCGATATATTGTGTTCGATCATTTACTTGTGAAAAAGCTTGTACAGTCCAGCAAAATAGAAAGATGAAGAGGGGGAAAAATAGTTTTTTCATGGATAGTGAAATTTAATGACCGGTTTTTAGGTGAAAATGGTAATTAAAAAGGAGATGACCGTTGCGACGAACCCAACCATAAAGATATTGTAGGAGATGGTGAGGTAGCGGTATTTTTTGTCCAAAACTTTTCCCAGGTAGTAGAGGTCTCTTGTCATATTACCGTAGAGGAGTTCTCCGTTTTGAAACATCTCATCCATTGCTTCTTCAAATTGGTTGAGTTTAAGGTGAACGAAATTTCCAAAGAAAACAATATTGTGTTTTACATTTTCTATTGGGGTATTTTCATTATTCAGGGTAGTTACTTTGGGGCGAATGGAAAGAACAGCAAAGATCAGGGAAGTCAACCCCGTCACCAGGAAAATAACAACGGGCAGAAGGATTTTAGGATTGGTGGTGGTTATATTTTGATAGGTAAGGATCGTGATCAGTACACTGATCAGAATAGCATTGACGCTAATCATGATGTTGGCCTTGTTGTCAGCTATCGCGCTGAGGTTAATATGGTTTCGGTAATTGGCTCGGAAGAAAGTCTGGATCGCTCTGTTTGGTACTTTATTTTCAATTTGGTAGAAAGGTTTGGTATTGCCTGTTAAGTCTAATGATTGTGGTGTTGGGCTATCCTTGGAAGCTTTTTCGATCTTTTGTTTGAGGTAGAGGATATTTTGGCCAAGAATAGGTTCGTATTTTGTTTTGGCCGCGACTGTGTAGAATTTGGTGTGTAGTAATTGCTGAAGCTGTTCCTGAAACCACTCGAGATTGGTATATTGCATTTGGTGCAGAAATTCTTGCTCTGCCCTTTTCAGGGGGGTTAGTTGGGTGAATTGTTCTCCGAAATCAAAGGCATGAAGGGTGTCGAGAGCTAGTTTTTCTTCAACCTCATTGGGTGACTTCCTGCTGGCAAGGGTTTGGATAGTCGTTACAACCCGGTTCAGCTTTTGAGTAGGATATTGTTTTTCTTGTAAAAAAGCTTTTGCCAATTCGATACTGTCCTTTGGGAAGATGGTGGTCTGCTGAAGCTGGGCGGTATCGAGAAAGAACAGGGCTATTGCTGCAATTTCAAGCGTTTCGTCCTTTAGCTTGTTTTCGAGCGCCAGCGTTTTGACTTTTTTCCCAAGTTCCGTTACTCTAAAGAACCCATGATAGACAGCTCCCGTTTGGTGATACCGGTCGTAATACCGATAAATAAACTGCAGCGCCATTTGAATGAACAAATTGGTCGGTTTTTCAGAAGATTGCTGACTTGGATTGGCACTAGATGATTGCAAACGTCAATTAATTTTAGCCTTAAAGGTACAAAATCTGATTATTTCTTATCTTTAAGAAGAATTGTTGTTACTTCTATTTTACAGCGGCGTCAGAAAATTGTTGCTAATAAATTATTCACTTATCAAAATAAGTCCAATTTATGGATAATAATCAATTACTTCAAATGTTGCAGGGCCAGTTGTCTGATGATATGATGGATCAACTGACTCGTCAAATTGGAGGAGCTTCGCGTGAGCAAACAGCTGTTGCCTCAAAAAGTATTATTTCTACCCTATTGGGAGGTTTGTCACAAAATGCTGCCCGTGAGGAGGGTGCCAAGTCTATCGATCATGCACTTGAACGCGATCATGACGGTAGTATTCTCGATGACGCCTTGGGTTTCCTTTCTGGCCAGAAAGAAGTCCAAACCCAAAAAATGGTAGATGGCGGCGGGATCGTCAATCATATTCTTGGAGAGAAGAAAGGCGGGATTTTGGATATGGTTTCCCGCATGAGTGGTTTGGATAGCGGAAAAGCCGGCAATTTAATGTCTCTATTGGCTCCTGTAGTAATGGGCGCATTGGGCAAAACGAAAAGACAACAAGGACTAGATGTTAATGGAATCGCTTCTCTATTAATGAGTCTTACGGGCGGCGGTCAGCAGCAATCCCCTCAACAACAGCCTCAGCAAGGGTTGTTAAATAGCTTACTGGATCAGGATAATGACGGCTCAGTAATGGACGATGTGGCCGGAATGGGATTGAAATTGCTCGGGAATTTTTTCAAATAAATTGATGCGTATCGGGTGTCTCAAAACACTTTTGGTGTTTCTAGACACCCGATATTCTTCTTTTTATTTTGGTATGAACTACCACCTCATTATGCAATGTGCGATGTACAGGGCATTTATCAGCAATTTCTAACAGCTTATCGATTTGTTCTTTAGTGAGTTCCCCTTCCAATTCCAGTTCTCTTGTGAAATGGTCGATTTTGCTTTTGGAGTGCTCACAGTCTGCACAATCCAAATGATAATCTTTTTTATGGTCGATATGGACGATAACCTCGCGGAGATCCCACTTTTTTCGTCGGGCATACATTTGCAGGGTCATTACCGTGCAGGAAGCCAGCGATGCGCCCAATAGTTCATAGGGTGAAGGACCAAAGTCATTTCCGCCTACTGATTCGGGTTCGTCAGCAATAATACCATGCTGGCCCAGTCGAATTTCGGTTGTATATCCTTTTTGCCCAAGCCGGGCCACTACATGACGGTGGGAGGAAAGTGTTTCCTTTTTAGGTATGATAACGAATCTTTTTGCCCAACAGGCAATGATATCTCCGGCATAAATAGAATCCATCTTATTACTCAGTAAGTGGTCGGCTCCGCCAAGTGATATAAAACTCTTAGGATGGAAGGCAGCATCATAAATTTTTGCAGCATTTTCGATAGCTACTATTCGGTCTTGTGGCGAGTGCATAACCAAGATTGGTTTTCTCAATTCCCTCAGTAGTTCGGGCATATTATGTTTTTGGATATCCTCCAAAAACTGTTTTTTCATTTGGAAGGTGCGCCCTCCAATATTAACTGTTGCCACTCCCTCTTTTTTGAGCTCTTCGATACCCCCCTGAAGAAGATGGCTAACATGCTCGGGATCTGCCGGAGCACCTATGCTGGCAATTGCATTTATTGTAGGCAGATCTTTTGCCGCGAAATAAACGGCAGCACCTCCCAGTGAATGTCCGATGAGCATTTCAGGGGGCATGTAATTATCACTTAAAAAATTTGCTGCAGCGATAAGGTCTTGGACATTAGAAGAAAAGTTGGTATCAGAAAATGCGCCTTCGCTTTCGCCAAGCCCCGTAAAGTCAAACCGCAACACTCCTACTCCATTGGACGTAAGCGCCCGGCTAATATTTCTCACCGCACTCAGGTTTTTATTACAGGTAAAACAATGGGCAAATATAGCATAGGTATAAGGATGTTGGTCTGCAGGCATTTCGAGTCGGGCAGAAAGGTCATGGCCTTCTGCATTCTGGAATTCAATCTTTTGCGTTCGCATGGTACTGGGTTTTATCGAATTAAAATGGGTAATATTCAAAAAAGGATGGGAGTAGGAGGTCGTGGAGAAGACTTTGAGACGGATTTAAGTTATTAGTTGAGGTGTTGAGGAAGTTAGACCAACAAATTCAACACCTCAACCAATAAACATCATTTCACAACCCGCATTTTCATTTTCACATCTTCTTTAGGCCGGTCGCCAGGTTGAGTAACCACGTTGGCGATTTTATCGATCACTTCAAGACCTTCGATTACACGTCCGAAGACCGTATAATCTCTATCGAGGAATGGGGTGCCGCCTAATTCCGTGTAGGCTTTCTTTTGTTCAGGTGTGTATTTAAAGCCTTTTCTGATTTCAATGGATTCCAGATTTTCTTCGGTTAGTTTGGAGCCTTGCACGATATAGAACTGGGAACCGGAGGATTTCTTTTCCGGGTTGACCTGATCACCCATTCGAGCCGCCGCCAGAGCGCCTTTAACATGGATTAGGGAATCTACGAATTCTGCGGGAACTTGATACCCCGGGCCGCCCGAGCCTAGTCTTTTGCTAGAAGGGGCATTTTTAGAATCGGGGTCTCCACCCTGGATCATGAATCCATTGATAACCCGATGGAACAGAAGCCCGTCATAAAAGCCTTCCTCTACCAGTTTGATAAAATTGTCCCGGTGTTTTGGGGTGGCATCATATAATTGAATGACCATATTACCATAATCGGTTTCTAATTCGACCAGGCAATTACGGGGAGCGTCAACGACCAATTTTTTTTCCATACGACTTGTTTTATCGCCAGCTTTGGCGGTTAGGGTAACATTATAATTGCCGGAGGAAGTATACTTGTGTTCAGGTGATGCTTCCTGAGAAGTAGTACCGTCTCCAAAATCCCACTCATAAGCTTTGGCTTTTTTCGATTCGTTTTCAAAAATTACGCTAGCGGGAGCGGTATTGTCTTCGGGAGAATAAGTGAACTTGGCAACCGGTCTCGAACAAGAAGCAATCAGTAGCATACTGAATGCAGCAAAAACCAATAATATATTACTTTTATTCATAAATGTTAAGTTTGAAATAGAATGTTACAACTACAGGTGGAGTTATAAAATGGAAATTTTCATTTTAATATCTTTATTTGGGCGTGCTTGTTGATTCGTAGGGACGCTACAAATCTTATCAATAACGTCAAGCCCTTCTACTACTTCGCCAAAGACGGTATATTCCATATCAAGGAAGGGATAGCCACCAACTTCTTTGTAATAGTTACGTTGGGCTTCATTATAAGTGATTCCTTTTTGTTTTTCCCAGTTATCCAGTTGCTGGTCCGTCTGTGGGGCGCCTTGAACAATAAAAAACTGAGAGCCTGAGGATTTTTTTTCAGGATTTACATTGTCGCCTTGCCGGGCGGCGGAAAGCGCCCCTTTGAGGTGTGGGCGGCCAATTTCAGCCTCTAGCGTGTAGCCCGGTCCTCCGGCTCCCAACGGTTCGCCCGGAGCAGCCGTCTTCGAATTAGGATCTCCACCCTGACACATGAATCCCTCGATAACCCGATGGAATAATAAGTCATCATAAAATCCTTCTTTTACCAGTTTGACAAAGTTGTCCCTATGAATAGGTGTGTCGTCGTAAAGCTTGACCTTCATGTTGCCAAACTCCGTTTCGATCAACGCATAGGTGTTCTTTTTCTCGCAGCCGGAAAATAATAGTACGGCAAATAAAAAGCTTAATGGTAACAGGTATTTTTTCATGGTATCAAATTTTAAGAGTAGTTTTTAAATGTAAAGATGAAGGGTAAAAGATAACTATTCGTTGTGCATTGATTATTCTTCTTCCCATTCATTAAAATATTGAATAACTTTTTCTTTTAAATATTTTTCTTGTTCTTTTACGCCCTTTACGGTAAAGGGCACAAGTTCTTTCCAGTGTGGCCAGCCATCTTCATCCCGACCGTTAAATTCGTAATATCCGTCATAGCTCATTAATCTGCAAACAGCAATGTGCATGAGATCTTGTTTCTCCTCTTTTGTGAATTTTTCGCCCCACCGGCCAAGTTCTTGTATACCGATCAGAAATAAAATGGCATTAAGATCAGGAAGTTGAGGCCGGTTGAAAAGATCCTTGATCAGATGCCGGACTCTAAGCCACTCGAAATCCAGTTCCCACTCCTCCATGTTATTTTCTGTTTTTATTTACTAAGTAGATAATCCCTCCGGTTCCCAATAAAAATAAAACAATGGCTATAATCTCTGCCTGAGTCATATTAAAAAAGGACTCATAACGAATATTAACTCTAATCTTTTCGATTAAAAACCGCTCCAAACCATTGAAGATAAGATACAAGCAAAAAAGAACTCCAGGAATAGTTATCCGCTTACGCAGGAACCAAAGAAAACCCCCTATTGCAAAAGCCATAGCTGTTTCATATACAGACGTAGGATAGACAGGCGGATCCAGTTTGTTGCAGTAATTATAGGTACATCCTTCAATAGGTACGCCCTCTTCAGCAACATTGTTGGGATAATCGTAAGCCCATAGCCATTCGGGTAGGAACCACCAGGAAGGGGTATCGGCTGTATTGGGTATGCCCCAATCTCCATCTCCCGAAAAGTGGCAACCCAGACGGCCTATTCCATAACCAATTATTAAGGCAGGCGCTACTGCATCCAGCACGTAAATAGGTGGAATTTCTTTTTTCTTTAAGTAAAAATACATGACGATAAAGGCAACAATCAACCCGCCATAGATGGCAAGGCCCCCGCCAGAGAAAAAAGTGCCGATAGGATCTTCAAAAAAACGGTCGAGGTTCTCAACGATGTCAAATATCTTGGCTCCGATCACGCCGGAGATAGCTGATATGATCGTAATATCCCCTATACGGTCGTGCGGATAAATCTTTACCGTTTTGATCTTTGGTTTAGGCAGTTTTTTGCGTTGTTTTTCCCGGTATTTGAGCCCCGCTAATAGAATGGCTCCGAGTAAACCTCCGATAAGACTCCCCTTTGCTGAAAGGATAACGCCTGAAGCATCAGCCCGGAATTCACTGACATTTAAAAGGATGTATAGTATTTTATATCCTAATAAAAAGCCAAGTACCGCATTCAGGATCAACTCGCTTGCAGAAGCCGGCATGCCTTCTTTGACCTTTACCTTAACGGGCTTCAGTAGACCTTCCTTTTCTTTCCGTTTGAGTTCAATATATAAAATATAGGCACTGACCAGAATGGCAATAGCTAACAGGAGCCCAAACGTTTTTACGATGGAAGCCCAATTATCGGGTTCGGTGCCAAAAAAATAATGAAGTATGTACGAAAGATCCGGAAACATATTTTTTAGGGATTGTTGACGGCAAAAATAGGTAGCCTAATCGGATTTTGCAGGGTAAATTTGAAATTTCTCTACCAAGAAATTACTTCTATCCATTAAACTTTTTTTTTAAGCGCCAGTCCAACCTTCGTAAATGCGTTTGTAACCGATGAATTGCAATTTCTGACCATTCAATTTTTTACAACTTAAATCCAAGATTATGGATAGAAGAGCTACCCTTTCAACCCTCCTCGGTCGCCCAAAACAAGCAGACCAGGAAAAACCCATGACCGTAAATATGTCTCTCGACCCCTACGCAGGGCCATGGGCGTTTGAACAAGCTGCTCATTTATTGAGACGTACTATTTTCGGACCCACCTACTCGCAAATAAAGGATGCAGTCCAAAATGGATTAGAGGCTACGGTGAATAGCCTGCTTGCTGATCAGCCCCTACCCGATCCTCCTGTAAATTATTATTTCCAGAACGATCCGAATGTACCCGTAGGCGAAACGTGGATTGGTCAACCTTATGACGATCAAAATCAATTTGCTGTTTATCGAACCCGTTCTTTGGCGGCCTGGACATTCGGGCTGATCAATCAGCAAGGGCTGTCGATAAGAGAAAAAATGGTGCTCTTCTGGCATAATCATTTTGTGGTTTCCAATGTCAATGACCCAAAATTTGTATACCGCTATATCACTACCATTCGTGAAAGAGCCCTTGGAAATTTTAGAGAACTGGTCAAGGAAATCAATGTTGATCCCGCTATGCTGCGGTACCTTAACGGTAACCAAAATACAGCGGTTGCTCCGAATGAAAATTATGCCAGAGAATTATTAGAGTTGTTTACGATCGGTAAAGGACCACTAGCCGGACCAGGCGACTATACCCACTACACGGAAGATGATATAAAAGAAATGGCCAGGATTTTGACGGGCTGGGTAGGTGTCGGCTACTTTTCTAATGATGACACCCCTGTCAATTCTATTTTTATTCCAAATTGGCATGACCAGGGTACCAAACAATTATCGCATCGCTTTGATAATGTAGTGATCTCTAATGCAGGAGATCAGGAACACCAAATCTTAGTGGATATTATATTTCAAAAATCAGAGGTTGCCCGGTTCATCTGTCGGAAGTTATATCGTTGGTTTGTGTATTACGACATTAATGACACGATTGAACAAAACGTAATTGAGCCATTAGCGCAGATCTTCATCGATAATGACTACGAGATCAAACCGGCTCTTGAGGCGCTGCTGAAAAGTCAGCACTTTTTTGATATGCTTAGTATGGGGTGTATTATTAAAAACCCGATTGATTTTGTGATGGGTTTGGTCAATCAACTGGAGGTGCCGGTCCCCGATAACCTGACCCCTCAATACTTTAGTTGGTTGAGTTTATTTCAGGTAACGCCGGAGATGCAGATGCAGTATTATGCACCCCCGGATGTAGCAGGATGGAAAGCTTACTACCAAGAGCCTTCGTACTACCGGTTGTGGATTAATTCCGTAACGCTACCGCAACGTATGAGTTTTACCGATACCATGGCGACTACCGGGCTGGAGCTTAATCCGCAATTTTCCCTACAAATAGATGTGTTAAACTTCATCCTTACCATTGATAATAACCTGGATCCGAATGCGGTAGTATCGGAATTTGCCAGCATATTATTCCCGCAGCCCCTGACACAGATTCAACTGGATTATCTGAAGAATGCCCTGATCCCGGGCTTACCGGATTATGAATGGACGATTGAATTTGGCGATTACCTCGTTGATCCTACGAATATGGATTTGGCTACATCTATAGAGAATAAGTTGAGAAACTTATTCAAAGCCATGTTGGCGATGCCGGAGTATCACCTTAGTTAGTTCTTCTGTACATCCTTTTTGATCCATTTTTTAACTTTTAGACTTTTCCATTATGAAAAGAAGAAAATTCTTACAAACATCCGCCACCTCTGCCGTTACCCTTCCATTGGTATTAAACGGCTTGCAGGTGTCCGCATATCCTAAATCACCCTTATATCAGTTATTAAATATAGAATCTGACAAAGTGTTGGTATTGATCCAGTTGTCGGGTGGTAATGACGGGTTAAATACGATCATTCCTCTTGATCAGTATGATAATCTTGCCAATGCGCGGTCCAATGTTTTGATTCCGGAAAGTGCAGTTATTCCTGTAAATAGTGAGACTGCTTTTCACCCTTCTATGGGGGGAATAAAAAATTTGTTTGATGATGCCCGGATGTCGATTATACAGAGTGTAGGCTATCCCAATCAAAACCGGTCACATTTTCGGTCGACAGATATCTGGACCACGGCTTCCGAGGCAGATGAGTATTTGACAACGGGTTGGATGGGGCGTTATTTTGATTCCTTACATCCCAGTTATCCGGATGGTTACCCTAACGGCCAATTTCCGGACCCGATTGCGATCACCATTGACTCCTTAGTATCGGAGACCTGCCAGGGCGTTGGGTCCAACTTTAGCCTTGCCCTGACAGACCCCTTTTCCTTAGGTCCGTTGACCATAGGAGAAGAAGGGGACGTGCCGGATACGCCATATGGCTATGAGTTGGCATATATCCGTCAGGTCATGCAACAAACCAATGCTTATGCAGATGTGGTAGGCGATGCTGCCAACAATGGCAATACCCTCTCCACCCATTATCCCGATGATAACCGACTTGCTCAACAGCTAAAGATCGTGGCGCAGTTGGTTTCGGGAGGATTGAAAACGAAGGTATACGTATGTAATATTGGAGGGTTTGACACCCATGCCAATCAGGTGGTTGACGGAGATCCGTTGGTTGGAGAACATGCTACGTTGCTTCAAACGTTATCAGACGCTGTCTATGCTTTTCAAGACGATTTGAAGCTTTTGGGGATTGAAGAAAAGGTAATCTCTATGACATTCTCTGAGTTTGGTCGCCAAATCAAATCAAATAATAGTTTGGGAACAGATCATGGCTCAGCTGCTCCTATGATGGTTTTTGGCAAGTGTATCAATCCGGTAATTTTAGGAGACAACCCAGAAATTCCAGCTCAGGTAGAAGATCAGGAAGGTGTCCCTATGCAATATGATTTCAGATCTGTTTATGGCTCGGTATTGATGGATTGGTTTGAGGTGGCCGAGAGTGAGGTGAAGAGTTTGTTGTTTGACGATTTTCAATATATTCCAATCCTTCAGCCGTGTACCGTAACTTCTACCGAAGCATTAAGCAGTAGTGCAGAAGAATTACAGGCATCCTGTTTCCCTAACCCTTTTGAAAATGTCACGACCATCCGATTTACTTCCAAGGCGGAATGGGTAAAGGTGAGTATTTACAATGCGCTAGGTATAGAGATCAAGGTGTTGGCTAGTGGGAAATTTCCAAGCGGAACGCACGAGGTTCGTTTTGAAGCTCATGATTTACCTAGTGGCAATTACTATTTTAGAATTCAGACAGAAAGAGGACAAAAGACGAAAGGAGTGGTTAAACAATGAGTAATTAATAAGGAGCAATGAATAAATTTATGCTCACCTCCAAATCATTCATCAAAGATGGTCTGATTTTTGGCCTTAAATTTACAGGCCAATCCTGGCCTTTTTAAGAGCTGGCGAAGCATTTTGTTTTAGGAGTTAAGCGATTTCTGCATGGATCAATTCGGCCTGAAAAAGGCCATCTGAATTGATATTGTCAAGGCGCACAATCCCCAATTCATTGATTAAATCTGCTTGAATGGGGAGGGTGACTTTTAAATAGTTATCCGTAAAACCGGACATCATGCCTTTCTCTTTAGAGACTTCGAAAAGGACCTCTCGCTCCTGACCTGTAAATTGCTGATAGAAATGGCGCTTTTTCTTTTCAGAAAGAATACGGAGCATTTCATTCCGCTCTTTTCTGACGTGCATAGGAACTACCCCATCCATATCAAAGGCAGGGGTATTGGGCCTTTCGGAATAGGTGAAGACGTGGAGGTAGGATATCTCCAGATCATTCAGAAAGTTGTACGTATCCAGGAAATCCTCCTGTGTTTCGCCGGGGAAGCCAACGATGACATCCACTCCGATGCAGGCGTGCGGCATAAGTGTTTTGATCTTTGCAACTCGGTCGGCATAGAGTTCGCGTTTATACCTTCTGCGCATCAGGCGAAGTAGTTTATTACTACCCGATTGGAGCGGCATATGAAAGTGAGGGACAAACCGATTGGAGTTGGAGACAAACTCGATAATATCATCGGAGCATAGGTTTGGTTCGATGGAAGAAATCCGAAAGCGGTGGATGCCCTCAACATGATCCAATTCCTTTATGAGATCGATGAACATGGCTTCCTTTTTAGGGCGGACGCCTTCGATGACCTCGGTTCCATTGCCAAAGTCACCGATGTTGACTCCGGTCAGTACAATTTCTTTTACGCCCAGGTCAGCAATTTTTTGGGCGTTAGCCACTACATGTTCAACCTTATCGCTCCGGCTTTTCCCCCTTGCGAGTGGGATGGTACAGAAAGTACATTTATAATCGCATCCATCCTGCACTTTCAGGAAAGAGCGGGTGCGGTCGCCAAAAGAGAAGGCCTGATGAAAGCTATTGGCTTCTTTGATCTCAACAGCACGGACCAGGCCTTTTCCAGGAGCATTAGAAAGGTCATTGATATAGTCGAGGATTTGAAACTTTTCGGAGGCACCAAGTACCAGATCAACTCCGGGGATTTCGGCAATTTCCTTAGGTTTCAATTGGGCATAACAACCGATAACCACTACATGAGCATTTGGTGCTTTGCGAAGAGCTCGTCGAACTAATTTTCGGCATTTCCGGTCGGCAAAATCAGTAACGGAGCAGGTATTGATTACATAGATATCGGCGCCCTCACTGAATTTCACTTTCGTATACCCATTATCCTCAAACAATCTGCCTATTGCAGAAGTCTCGGAATAATTGAGCTTACAGCCCAGAGTATGAAAAGCGACGGTACGAGGAGTTGCCATGTTAATTTTACCTTTAAGTGCGAAAATAACAATATTAGGTTAGAAATTGTTTGTTTGGCTAGTTGAAATGTTTTGTTTTTTGTTTGAAAAAATACAAAAAAAATGTATTTTTATATCGTTTTTTGACAATAATTCTATTTGAGTTCCATCTGTGAAATGTTTTTTATTCCTTTAAAATTCTAATAATGGATCAGTTGGAATTTGCTCTAAAAAAGCTAACCTTTAAATGGTTACCAAAGCATTTAAATCATATAGCAGAAAAAATTGTAATAGATAAAAGGAATATTTCTTTTTTAGCAATCAATAGACTGTTTAGGATAAAAAATAAGAAAATTGCAAAGAGTCCTGAGCCATTTAGAAATACTTATGTGGTTCAAGGATTTGTTGATACTCAAAAAAATGATCTATTGAGAACTAAAGAAGAAGAATTGACTGTTATATTTAGAATTGACAAAGAAAACAACATTATTGTAATAACAGCTTACAGTGAATCTGATGAAAAGTAGTCAAATTAAATATCATTCTGTTCAACAGCAGGACACCTTTTTTCAAGATAGGTCTTCTGAAGAGCTAAAGGACTTAATTGACAAATTAGACTTTAACCTTTATGTTAAAGGTGAAGGAGTCGAGTTGGGAGAAAAGTCAGAATTTTCGGATAAAATTACAGATGTAGATTTGGAAGAGTTGAAACAAATAATGGATAAGAAAACATTAACTATTGATAAAAAAATGGAACTCACAGGTTTGACCAGCAAAAAGATCCATCTGATCGAAAATGATAAGTATAAAGCAACCTTGGAGGAAATAATCAGTTATTGTGCTGGGTTGAATATAAGGTTTATGGATTTTGTTCCTGAATTGTTTAGTTAGTTTTAATAAATCGACTTTTTTCTTTTAACAATTTTAGTAACCAACCTTTCATGATTAAGTAGTAGTTTTATAATATGGTTTAGATGATTACAATCAGCGCAAAGCAATTAGGCCTCTGCGCTGACTGTAATTACTACAGTTCTACCAACCATCCCCATCCAACATATTACCCAATCCGCCAAGAATACTACCTTCTCCTTTTCCTCCGCCAAAGTTACTTCGGCGGGCATTGGAGAGGATGCGGTCTGACAATCGTACAAAGGGAAGACTTTGGATCCAAACTTTCCCGGGGCCTTCTAGTCGGGCAAAGAACAATCCTTCTCCGCCGAAAATAGCATTTTTGACACCGCCAACAAATTGAATGTCATAGTCGACATGTTGAGTAAACCCTGCCAGACATCCGGTATCGATTTTCAAAGTTTCCCCGATAACTAATTCTTTTTCAATAATATGGCCTCCGGCATGTAAAAATGCCAGGCCGTCACCTTCGAGTTTCTGCATGATAAATCCTTCTCCGCCGAAAAGGCCGCGACCCAGTCTTTTAGAGAATTCAATACCGACAGAGACCCCTTTGGCGGCACAGAGGAAGGCATCTTTTTGGCAAATAATTTTTCCTTCATGCTCACTTAAGTCGAGCGGGATGATCTTGCCGGGGTAGGGAGAGGCAAAAGAAAGTTTTTTCTTACCCTCACTTGTATGGGTGAAGGCGGTCATAAAGAGGCTTTCACCAGTGAGCAAGCGTTTTCCTGCAGAGAATATCTTATTCCAGACGCCCTTATCCTGTCTGCTACCATCACCGAAGATGGTCGTCATTTCGATGCCGTCTTCCATCATCATAAAAGCGCCGGCCTCAGCAATAACGGTTTCCATGGGGTCTAGTTCGATCTCAACGAATTGCATTTCTTCGCCAAATATTTGATAGTCTATTTCGTGTGCATTCATGTTTGTATTGGATTTTGATATGATAGTAATATATGGTTTATAAAAATAGAATAGAAAGGTTGGGATGTCAAAAATTATAGCTGAGTATTAAGGAAAATTAGAGGAAGCGTCATTTTCTAAGCTTTATTCCTTATTAATCCTGTCAAAAATTAACGCGTAGTTAAAGAAAATTGAAATGGCCGTATACTTCCCTCCTTCCGGGTTACTTACTATTGAAACATCCATTTGTTCAGCAACATTATCAAAAGGATTTAAGAGAGCATTAGATGTTCTATTGGAAAAGGAATAGTCGACACCTGCAGAAAATCGGAAAGATCTAATGTTAAAATGTCCTCCCAACGATATAGAATAGATATTCCAGTCAAATTTGATCAGGGAAAATTCATTGGTTGCTGAGTTGGACACGTTTTTTTTATTGCTGTTATCTACTTTAAAACCAGCTAAGAGGGTGAAACTTTTGGAAATTCTATCCTGATAACCTATAGCGTAGTTGATGACATCTTTTGAAGCGTCCGTTACTTTGAATTCTCCTCCCTCATCGATAATCGCGTATTTAGGGATCTCTAAAAAATATTCGGTCGTAAACAACACTTTTTGATGGGGCGATAAAGAAAGGGTAAATCCGGCGGCGACGGACCAGGGGGCGTGGAAGCTAATTTCATCGGGAGTATTTTGAGTTTTTGTATGTTGTTCCAGGTTACCAGAAGCTTTTTTCTGAATATTGGAGAATTGATAATTTCCGGTTTGTAGAATATTGATAAATTTAGGGGTTGTCAAGGTAAGTCCAAATTTGAATTTAGGGAGTTGGTAAAGTAGTCCGAATTTGGTAAGTAAGGAGCCATTGACACTATACTTAAATTGTCTGAATCTCCTCAAATAGTGGAGTACTTCAGAATCGGTGGCAGATTTGGTCAAAATGCCTTCAACATCAATAAGTTGACGATGATTATTGAAGGCTAGGAACTGAGTGACCCCGATTTTGAATTTGGGATTTACCTGGTAGGACATCCCCAGTCCTCCCCAGGTTTCGTTGATGTTGTTATCATAATGAACATTCCCGGTAAAGAACCTTCCGTCTTCTAATTCTTGCGTGTATTGCCCCTTGAGTTCTGCTTCAACTTCCCGCTTTTTAAACAACGTAAAGGCGGTAGTGATCCGGTCTGTTTTCAGAGGATTAAACTCAATCACCAGAATATTTGGCAGAAGGCTTAAGTCCGTTATTATTTGATTATTGAGCTGTTCGGAGTTGGTATTAACAAAGCTGTAGGTTGGAGAAAATAAGGAAAAGGAGACCCCCCCGGTAGAATCCTCTCCGATAGCAGACGGGTTGTAATAGATGGCGCTATTATCGTCAACGCCTGCAATTACGGAGCCATTAAGTAGTTGGCCTTTCGTTCCATAATTGTTGGTCCAATAATTAGCATCTGCCTGTCCTATGGAAAGCTGAAAACCAGCCAGAAACAATAACAGGGTCCATTGAATTTTTTTCATTAATCCAAAATAAAGGTTCCTTAATATAAATTGTTCGGTCACCTGTGGGCGCTTTTGTATACTTGTAGATAGGAAATACTTGTCAAAGTAAAAATTACATGAAGAAATGAAAAAAATCAGCAACACCCTAGTCCTTTGTGCCATTTTTTTAATAACCTCTCCTTTATTATTTGCTCAAACCCAGGAAGTCTGGGATTTAGAAAAATGCCTGGAATATGCCCGGGAGCACAACATTACCATACAGCGGTTAGCAGTAACGAAAGATCAATCGGAAGTAGATTTGCTAGCTGCAAACTTGTCGAGACTTCCAAGCATAAATTTCTCTACTTCGGTTGGTAGAAACTATGGTCGTACCATTGACCCGACGACCAACGTATTTAGCACGGAGGGGATTACTTTCCAGCGCTACTCTATTGATGCAGGTCTTCCAATTTATAATGCCGGCCGGATCAATAACTCGGTTAAGCAAAGCAAGAATGATCTTAAAGCATCTGAAAATAATTTGCAGTTTGGTGAATTAGAGCAGCTCAATTTGGTATCAGAGGCTTATCTGTTGGTATTAATAGCAGAAGAACAGTTGCAAGTAGCTATAAATTCGAGAGGATTAACGGAAAGTCAACTTGAGCAGACCGATAAATTGATCCAGGCAGGAACTCTCCCCGAAAACGACCGACTTGATATTTTAGCTCAGTTGGCCAGAGATGAGCAGGCTGTAGTCAATGCTCAGAATAATCTGGATAACCGATTACTGTCGATGAAGGCACTACTAAACTTACCTGTTGATTTTGAGTTTAGTTTGAAAAAGCCCAAGATCGAAATTCCGGAGGATTTTAATCCGTCCGTTTATTCGGTCATGCGGGTTTACCAAAATGCGACGCAAGCCTCACCAGAGGTTAAAGCAAGTGAGTTTCGTATGGAAAGTGCAGAACTCGGTGTTTCCATCGCGAGAAGTAGTATGTATCCAACTGTTTCCGTCTTTGCCAATTTAAATACGAATTTTTCGGATGCAGCCAGAGAGGTGACGGGCACGGTACCTCAGACGGTATCCGATGAGGTCATTATCAATGGTACTCCGGTAACTTTCGAAACCGTTCAGCAGTTTCCTATTTTTGATGATACCCCCTATTTCAATCAGCTGGAAAATAACTTCGGTCAGGGGTTTGGGGTGAGTTTGAGAGTGCCCATTTTTAATAATTACTCTTTTAAAGCCAATGTCGAACGGGCCAAATTAAATTCTATCAATACGAGGTTAAATCATCAGCAGTTGTTGCAGTCTTATCAAAACGACGCCTTATTGCTCGTATCAAATATAAGAGCGAATAAGGCCCAGTATGAAGCAGCCGTTCAGGCCAGAGATGCGGCGGAAGCAGCGTTTGAGAATGCCGAAAAGCGATTTCAATTAGGTGTCATCAATACCATTGAGTTCACCACTGCTAGGAATGCACTGGCTCAGGCGGAGCTTCAGGTTATCCAGGCAAAATATAATTATTTATATCAGATAAAGACTTTAGAATGGACGATGGGTGACTATACAAAACCCATCCGGTTCTTTTAAAGAAAAGAAAATTCACCTGTCATGACAAAACAAAAAAAACGAAACAATCGGCTAATCATCATTATAGCCGCTGTAGTGGTCTTATTAATTGTTGCTGCTATAATTAAAGGGCGGTCTCAACAAAGAGGGGAAGAAGTAGAAGTGGAAAAGGTAGAGCGGAGAGTGATCGTAGAAAAAGTCTCCGCAAGCGGAAAGATATTCCCTGAAACGGAAGTCAAGATCAGTTCTGACGTCTCCGGGGAGGTCGTTGAGTTGGAAGTTGAAGAGGGCGATTCGGTAAAGATGGGGCAATTGCTAGCACGCATTGATCCTGATGCCTATCAATCGGCAGTAGAACGTGGAAAAGCAAGTGTGGACAATGCCAAGGCGCAAGTAGCAAATGCCAGGGCAGGTATTGAGCGAAGTAAAGCGCAATACATACAGGCTAAGGCCCAAAAAGAACAAATCGAAGCGCAGTTGGAAAATGCAAAGGCTATTCACCAGCGCAATGAGCAATTGAAAGCTGAAAAGGTGATCTCGGATGCGGATTATGATGCCTCTTTATCGAATCTAAGGGCCTTGGAAGCAAACCTGCGATCGGCAGAGGCAAATGTTTCATCTGCGGAAGCTAGCCTGGAATCGGCCAAACAAAGTACCGAAGCTGCCAGCTTTAATGTGAAGAGCGCCGAGGCTTCTCTGAAAGAACTTCAAACCAACCTGCGAAGAACGTCTATTTATGCCCCTGTTACGGGAATCGTTTCTCAATTAAATGTTGAACAAGGCGAGCGGGTTGTGGGAACCATACAAATGACGGGTACCGAGCTGATGCGTATTGCCAATATGAGTACGATGGAGGTACAGGTAGATGTTAACGAAAATGATGTAGTCCGCGTATCGCTAGGTGATCCGGTCATTATCGACGTAGATGCCTACCTGGACCGTGAATTTAAAGGGGTGGTCACTGAAATTGCCAGTTCTGCCAGCAATGCCGGAACAGTAGCGCTTACTACTGATCAGGTGACTAATTTTGTAGTCAAGGTCCGGATCTCTCCTGAGTCTTATGCAGATCTGATCTCTGAGCAAAATCCTTATCCCTTCCGTCCGGGCATGTCCGCCTCTGTAGATATTGTTACAGAAACTAAAGGGGATGTACTCAGTATTCCTATTCAATCAGTGACTACACGTGAAAAAGAACAGGACGAAGCTAAAAAGAAAAAGGTTAGTCTGGAAGATGAAGAACTGATGGAGGTAGTTTTTGTAAAAGATGGAGACAAAGTGAAAATGGTAAAAGTCCAAACAGGTATTCAAGATGATGATTTTATCGAAATTACCGAAGGTCTCAGCGGTGATGAAGAGGTGGTAACTGGTCCTTATAGCGCCATCTCCCGAAAACTAGATGATGGAGATCAGATTAAGATTAAGGAAGAAGATGACGGGGGCTGGGGCAAAGATGAAGAGGATGAGTAGGGCATTAATCATTTTTATTAAAAATCCGGAAAAGGGGAAGGTGAAAACCAGGCTTGCCCAAACGGTGGGCAATGATCGGGCATTACAGATCTACCAAGCCTTATTAGAAAAAACGAGAACAGTAGCGCTGGCGGTCAAAGCTAAGCGCTTTCTTTTTTACAGCCAATGGATCAATGAGTTGGATAACTGGTCTGGGGAGGATTTTGATAAAAGGGTACAAGAGGGAAATTCTCTTGGCGACCGGATGAAGAATGCTTTTGGTGAGGCTTTGAAAAGGCATGCTAAAGGTATCATCATCGGTAGCGATTGCCCGTTAATCTCTAAAGAAATTATAGAAGAAGCGTATCAAAAACTGGACGACAAAGACTTCGTTCTAGGTCCGGCTCTAGATGGTGGCTATTATCTTTTGGGCATGAAAACACTCCAGCCGGCAGTTTTTGAAGATATGGAATGGAGTACGGATAAAGTTTTAGAGGAGACGATCAAAAGAATTAAAGCTTTACAGGCATCCTACTACGGACTCCCCGCTCTGCCGGATATTGATTATGAAGAAGATTGGGAAAAGTATGGCTGGAAACTTTTTGATTGATGATGGTAGTGCAGACTTTAGCCTCTAGGTCCTTTATGATTAGTATTCTTTATTATTCATTGTCCAAATACCGCGCTTTCAAAACCTCCATATGATGGAGCTCATGTCCTGTAATGATAAACCCTAATGCTAATACTGAAACAGCCTGTCCATTAGCCGTACCTATGCGCTGAAAAGCCTTTTCGTCAAAATTTTTAAATAATTGGATGGTGGCTTCCCTTACGGCTTTGTATTCATCAATAATCGATTGAGGACTCCGATTGCCAGCGTTGCTGTTTGGGACATAGTCGTTGTGCTCAAAGCCGGGGATGGGTGTTTGGTCGTTTCGGGCAATACGAAGTGCCCGATTGGTCATGATCCGTTCAGTATCCATCAAATGGACGAGTAACTCTTTGATGGTCCATTTTCCGGTTTCGTAGGTATGCTCCCATTTTTCAGATGACAGGGATTCTAGCAATTCCAAGGTTTGGATGGTGTTTAGGGAAAGAACTTCCAGGAAATTGTCTCCTTCGACCTTACTAATATAAGATTGGTAATAAGGGGCATATTCAGCTGAAGATGGGCGTGCGTGATACATAACAATCTTTTTATTAATGTACGATGACTTTTAGTTGTTCATAGCGATAGATGCCGTTATCCCTATCAGTAACGAACCGGAAGGGTTGATTCTTACTTATTTGGATGTGATCTGCTCTTTTTATTAATTCGTTTAGCGCCAGCTTTACTTGTAGTCTTGCCAGGTTTGCCCCAATGCAAAAGTGAGGTCCCTTTCCGAAACTCAAATGTTGTTTGGCGTTGCTGCGGTCCAGGTTGAACCGACACCCAAGATCAAACTTTTCAGGGTCTGTATTGGCGGCTCCTACCATTAATATTACAATGGCTCCTTCGGGAATTACCTGATCTACAATCTTAACTTCTTTTTTTGTTCGTCTCAAAAACCTGGTAACAGGGGTATAATACCGTAGTGCTTCTTCAATGAAGGAATCAATCTTTTCCGGGTTGGCTTTCAATGTTTTAAACTGCAGAGGATGAGTGGCCAGGTGGACAAAGCAATTGGATAATAAGCTGGAAACCGTTTCATAACCGGCAAAAAGAATGAATGCGCAAGCCATGATCATTTCTGTCAACGTGACCTGCTTTTTTTCAATTAATTGGGCAAATCGAGGTAAAATATTTCCATCCTTACTACTGTTTTTATCCTTTTTTGCTTCATTTAAATTGTGGCCCACAGCAAGCATAAGGTTAAAAAGTGGGCTGATCCCTTTGGGAAGGTGCTGAAAATTGGGGCGGGGAATCTCTAATTTTTTATTGGTGATCTTTACAGCGGCTCTTAGTTCTTTCATTCCTTTGCTTCCGATAAGGCGGTATAACTGGAGTAGCCTGGGTAGGTTTTTTAGGATCTCCATTGAAATGGCGGCCTTTTCCTGAACATTGGGTGTGTTTTTTCTTCTGGGGCCTGTACCACCCGTTACGAAGAGCGCTTTATTAATGGCGATGGCGTTCTCGTGAAGTTGCTGTATAGCGTTGCTATCTTTAGGTAGGTTAAAAAGTACAGCCAAAACGCCAAGTGGGATAGGAATGGCCCAGGATTGGAAGAGCTCAGGCTCTTTTTGTGAAAAAAGCTCATCTGTAGCTTTTTTTACTATAGAAGTGATCGATGCTTCCAGTTTTTCCAGGTGTTTAGGCGTAAAGGCCACGGAAATAGCTGAGCGGACACGCTTATGTGTCGACCCGTCCATTAAAGCAAAAAAAGGGCTTTTCTTAACAGGGATAATTTGATTGCTGAACAGGGAAGGGTCGGCAAAGGCTCTTTTGACTGTTTCGTGGTGGTGTACTACATAAAAGGAATTTTCCTGAGGTACTTTATATACGGGCTTTTGGTGAACTTGCCGGAGCCAATCATAGTATGGCCAAGGCGTTTCCCGTGGGTGCCTCGCCAAGAGATCCAGTTCATTAATGTTATCAAGATTATGAAAAGGGCATGTTCCTGTAGTTTTGGTCATCCTTTTTCCAGTTTGGGCGGATAGAGAAATTCTTCTATTTTATTAGAATTACTAAGGTATAAATGTATAAAAACAATTATATTAACGAATAGACTATTAATATTTAATATTTTTAGGCGCAGATTTACATAGAACCCACATACAAATTTCATTTTACAATCATGAAAGATGTGTTTTTTGCAAAAAACCAAGGTTCCGGAAAAAATAAACAGGCTGTCATTATTGGGAGCGGGATTGCCGGAATGGCCACGGCAATCCGGCTAGCAGTGCAAGGTATGGACGTGTCTATTTATGAAGCCAATGATTCTGCGGGTGGTAAGATGAGTGAGTGGCGCAAAGATGATTTTCGCTTCGATATAGGCCCTTCTGTTTTTACGATGGCAAAATATGTGGAAGAGCTTTTTCAACTAGCAGGAAAAGCAACTGAAGATTATGTCGAAATCCTGAGACCAGAACTACCTTTTAATTATTTTTTTGATGATGGGATAGTGTTGAATTTTTATGCAGATCTGGAGAAATTAGTGGACGAACTTGCTTCTAAGACCATCGACAATAAAAAAACCATTCAGCATTTCCTTGATGATATCGCGACGAAATATCGGTTGACCGATAAAGTTTTTCTTCAGCAATCCTTGCATATCATTTCTAATTACTGGTCTAAAGAGGTGGTGAAAGGGGTATTGAACTTTCACAAAGTGGAAGTCTTTCGAAGTATGGATGATGCGAATAAGCGAAATTTTAAAGACCATCATACGAGAAGGCTTTTCAATGCTTTTGCCAGTTATATGGGGTCAAATCCCTACAAGGCTCCGGGCGTTTTAAATGTCATTGCTCACTTTCAGCTCAATACGGGTATTTTTTTTCCTGTTGGAGGGATGTATGCTATTTCAAAAGCTTTAGTCCGGTTGGCTACAGAATTAGGGGTGCGTATTCACCTCAATACAAGGGTCGATCAGATCATGGTCCAAAATAAAAAAGCAGTAGGCATAAAAGTTGGTGATCAACTGATCAGGGGCGATTATATCATTAGCAATGCAGATGTCAATAATACTTATAAGTATTTACTTGCTGACCAGAAGCATCCGAGAATTTTTCTGGACCGGCAAAAATCGCACTCTGCACTGGTTTTTCTCCTGGGCATTAAAGGAACATTTCCGCAACTCACCCTTCATAATATGTTGTTAAGTGAGGATATGGAAAGTGAGTACGACACGATTTTCAATAATGGTGATATTGGTGATGACTTTTCCATTTACTTATATGTCAGCAGCAAGTGTAACCCTACGGATGCCCCTCCAGGTCACGAAAACTGGTATATTTTGATCAATGCTCCACATCTACAGGGGCAAGATTGGGAGTCTATTATTAAAAAGGTAAGAAAGCGTCTAATTGAAAGGCTTAGCCATATTCTCGGGCAAGATATTGAACCACTCATCGTTTTAGAGCGCGTACAAGATCCGCGGACGTTTGAGCAACACACCCGCACGGCACTGGGGGCTATATATGGAAATAGTTTTAATGGTACCTTCTCTGTCTTTCTGAGACATCCCAACTTTTCTCAACAGATCAAGAATTTATACTTCTGTGGGGGTACGGTCCATCCTGGAGCTGGAGTGCCTCTTTCTATTTTGTCTGGAAAAATTGTAGCCGAACTGATCAGGAAGAAAGTGGCTGCTAAAAAACCGCTTTCTCGTGTCTCCTGAGAGGTATTCGCTTCGGGGGACCGACTATTTTCAGGCGGTAATAGATTTTCACAATCGAAAAAAAGGCGGTCAAGGACATATTGTCAGGTTGCTATTACACCTTAAAGGAGAATTGGAGCGGGAAGTGCTGTTGAGATGTTTGGAAGATAATGATCTTTTCTGCCAGATTGCAGGTGTTCGATTGTCTGACAAGATACGGAAAGGATATCCGAATTTCTGTGTTACCTCTACCGAAAATAAGGAACTCCCGGTGTCCTTTCACCAGATAATGCACAAGGATGAATTAAAGCCTTTTTTTCAGGAAGCCGTTCCCATTTTTGAAGGGCCGCCCTTATTGTTGCGTGTTATTTATTCGCAAAAGGGTGATACGTTTTTATTATTCGCATTTCATCATATCTTTTTTGATTTTCAGGGAGTTCAGGCTTTGATCGCTTCATTGAATGGTGACTTTTCGATTCCATTGTTATCTCCAGTTCCTCCAAAGAGTACTTTTAGGGAAAAGGCCAGAGGTTTTTTCCGTTCTTCAGGTATAGCCTTCAGAGGAGGAAATTTTAATATGTGGTCGATTCCTGTTCCCCTACCCGACCGGACTGAGCACCCTATTGTTTTTAGGGAGCTCGTTTTTGAGGTATCCGAAACACAACGGGTATTACAACAATGCCGTGGAATGGGGGCCGCTTACAATAAAAGTGCTTATTTGCTGGCTGGTGTGGCTACGGCTTTGTACCAGCAGTTTTTTAGAGAAAGCGGGAAGAAAAAGTTTTTTTGGGTCCCTGTTCCGGTCAACACCCGGCGTCGGGGAAGTAAGGGAGGGGTGCTGTTAAATAATCTGTCCTTCCTTTTTCTGAAAATTGAAGGAGATGATCTGGATTCTTTTGAGGAGACCTTAAACAGTATCAAAAGGTCTATGAAAAGACAGATCAGCGCAAAAAGTCCTAAACACTTTATTAATTTTCTTGAGGGGTATTTACCTATTCCGTTACCCATATATAATGCTATGTTTAACCTCCCTTCCTTAGGGGAGTTATCCACCTTTTCTTTTTCCTATCTGGGCAATACTTTTGCCGGATTAGATACCTTTTTGGGACATGAGGTTATTGATGTTAAGAATTACCCTTCTAATTCAATCGTACCTGGGTTGACCGTTATTTTTTACGAATTCCGGGGGCAACTCCGATTGATGTCAAGTTGGGTGGAGGGTTGGTTTTCTGAAGAAGAGCAGCAAGATTTGCTCTTTAAAATAAAGAGGATGTTATTAAATGGTGGAGAAAAATGAGGAAAATATTTAATGAATAAGGTGATCATTTTTACGGTATCCGAACGTTTGGAAAGCTATTTGCCAATGTTGGTATACTTTTTCTTCTTCGGCTTCCGTCAGTTGATATTTATTGGTTTTATAGTTGTCATATTTACGGATCTCTGCTTCGAAAGTGGGCCAGATGTGGTCAACATTTCCCAGTTGTAGTTGGTCATATATCCTTTTCAAGTGAGTCTTTTGATCTTTGAAATAAGCCTCGTAAGCGATCTCGAGGAGATTGCCTTGCGGGATAAGTTCTTTTTGTTCCAGGTAGGCTTTCATGGTTTCGCGGTAGGTGTAGAACACATGTTGTTCCATTTCTTCGTCTGAGATTTCGTGAAAGGCTAGTTTAGGAAGGATACCTTCATAGAGGCGTCCATTAGAGGAGAAGACGTTGAAGGGGTGGCGGTGGATGAAAATGAATTTGGCGTCGGGAAATAATTCCCGCAAAATCTTTATTCTTCCGGTATTAAACGGGCTTTTTAGGAGCAGGCGTTTTCCCTTATTTTTCAGAGTTAATTTTTTTAAAAACCAAAGGTAGTTCTTCTTCCAGTTACGAAGTTCCTTTTCAGGGCCTTGAAAGAGAACAAACCGGTCAAAGTAGGTTGAGAATTTTTTAGGAAAAAAGCATCCGTTCGACATGGATTCGATCCCGATATTACACATGGCAAATTCTACCTCTTTGGGTAGGTCGGCTCCCATGGGCAGATTATCCATATGGCGTTTTGGAGGTAGAACTGATTTGGCAATTTGCCTAAGCATTCTTCCGAACGTAAACATAACGTGCGGGCCCATACATTCATAGGTTTTACAAAAGGCCAGGTTAGGGTCTTTACTGAGCAGGTAATATAAATAGGTTGTACCGTTGCGAGGGTAGCCCAAAATAAAAACAGGCGGCTGAACGGTCGTTTTTTTTATTTTTCGATCGTAAAGCAGTTTTTCGAGAATAAGAAACGGAATATTCAATATGGCAAATACGGTGCTGATGATTAATTTGGGAATAAACTTCCGTTGTATGTTAAACTGGTTATCTGCAAGTAGATTCCAGATATTCGATAAACTACTGCCACTGAGTAGATGCGTTGTATAAACCGGAGCGTTTTTAAAGTCTATCTTCATGATCGATTGGTAAATAGAAGCAATAGATTTCCTTCAAATATAAGTTACAAAATCCAGGTAGAGGTATATAATTTCTCTGGTACATTTGTAAAATAATGAAAAGCCAACATATGCGGTTGCTGTTAATACTTTTGTTTTGGTGCTTTGGTTGCAGCGTCATTTACGCTCAAAAGACGCTGGTTTTCGGGAGGGTCACCGAAACGAAAGCAGGTAGTCCGGTAGCTTTTGCCAATGTCTATTTTATAGATACGAACACAGGAACGTATTCTGACGAGTTGGGCAACTTCTTGCTGGAAACCACGGAAAAGGTCGATAGCTTTGCGTTGTCGGCGCTTGGCTATAAAGATACGGTTATTGCCATTCAAAAAGGGATACAGCAGGAGGTCAATGTGAAGCTGGTAGCTCAGGATTATGAACTGAGTGAGGTAGTAGTTACGGTTGGTGAAAACCCTGCTTTTGAGATCTTGCGGAACGTGGTTGCCAATAAGCAATATAATAATCCGGAGCAGTATGATACCTACCAATACCGGTCTTACAATAAAATCCAGTTCGACCTCAATAATTTTACAGATAAGATCAAAAAAAACTTTCTTTTTCGTCCCTTTCCATTTGTATGGGAGTATCAGGATTCTATGCCGAATGGGGTTCGTTATTTGCCTTTTTTGTTTAAAGAAAATGTACGGCAGCATTATTATCGGAAATCACCGAAAGGCTATAAAGAGTATGTGTTGGGGAAGCAAAATGCACAGTTTTTTCGCGGGAAGAATATTGAAAAATTTATAGAAGAGCTGTATCTCAACCCGAATATTTACGAAAATTCGGTAATCATTTTAAAGAAAAGTTTTCCGAGCCCTATTCATGACCGCTTTAAACGCTATTATAATTACACGTTGGCAGATACCTTAACATACCTGGATGGCCTCCCCTGTTATCACATTCATTTTTCACCGAAGGGATATGGAAGTGTTGCTTTTAATGGCGATATGTATATTCATGACACTACCTATGCAGTCAAGCGTATTGATCTGAATTTCAGTATTGAGGCCAATGTCAATTTTGTGCGGAGTTTTTGGCTTCGCATGGATTATGACTGGATTGATAAGCAGAACTGGTTTATCAAAGAAAATACGGTTCTTGCTGATTTTACGGTAGTGGAGAATTCCCCTGAGCTGACCGGATTTTTTGGCCGTCGGTTTTCGGAGTATAAAGAGATCGTTTTAAATCAGCCCATTGATAAGGATAGATTCAATCCGGTAGAGACCTTTATCGAAACGGAAAGCATGGACGAAAAAGACGAGCAATTTTGGGCAATGGAACGGAGCGATACCTTGATGCGGGAAGAGAAAGACATTTTTCATTTGGTAGACACGATACAGCGCAGTCCCCGGTTTAAATTGATCAAAAAGGTGGTCGAAGTGATTTCTACCGGATGGTTTCCGTTAAATGGATTTGATATTGGAGAAGTTACTTCCTTATATAGCTTTAATGATATCGAAGGTTCCAGATTAAGGGTTGGGCTCCGGACGTCTCCCAAAAGCACCTTCCCGTTATCTGCTCAGGGTTATTTGGCCTATGGCACCCGTGATGAGCGCTGGAAGTATATGGGTGAGTTGAATTTACGGTTGAGCAATTCTTTTGGAAAGCATACCTTAATCGGAGCGAGATATCGGCAGGATGTAGATCAATTGGGGCGGAGTTATACCGCTATCCCCATCGATCATTTTTTGACTTATTTATTGCAGATTGCCCCATTTGACGATCGCACTTTTGTGGAAGATCAGTCTGTTTATGTGGAGCGGCAGTGGTTCTTGGGATTTGTCACCCGGCTTTCTGTTTTCAGGCAGAACGTACAGCCATTTGGGGAGTATAATTTTTATAAAAAATCAGATGCATCGGCAGATGAAGTCGTTTCGGGGTTTCGGATGGGAGGGTTGACCTTTTCAGGGCGATTTGCTTTCGGACAGCATGATATCAGCGCTCAATTTTATGATAAGGATAATATCTTTTTCATGATTCGGTATCCGGTGGTTTCTTTTGAGCTCACCTATGGTAAAAAAGGGGTGTTAGATTCTGACTTTGATTACCGCCGTGCCAGGTTGAGAGTAGAGCATCAGCAGCGTGTGGGGCGGATTGGTTATTTGAGTTATTTGATAGAGGGAGGTAAGGTATGGGGAGAGGTCCCGTATCCCTTTTTAGCCATTCCATTTGGCAGTCAATCGGTTTTAGCGAATAGGGCCTCTTTCAATATGATGAATTTTCTGGAATTCGCTTCTGATGAGTACCTGGCGGTGCATTTAGAGCATCATTTTGAGGGGATACTGTTTAATAAGATTCCGGGGATACGCAAATTGAAATTGCGTTTTTTCTTGTTAGCTCGTTTATTTATGGGTAATTTATCCTCAGTCAATAATGAAGCTACCTGGCGATTCCCTGAAGGTTTATATCCGATCGAGCATCCATACGGGGAGGTAGGATTTGGGATAGAAAATATCTTAAAACTTGGCCGAATTGATTTTACCTGGCGGCTAGCGTACAGAGATCATCCCGACACTTATTTTTTTCTGCCTAAGCCCTCTTTTCAGGTCCGTTTTTGATAACTTTGAGAGAAGAAGTAGCTTTCAAAAAAACATAACTCGAGGGGAATCTAGAAATTTTAGAAAGACTTATCAAAAAAATATATTGAGTGAAAAAGTATAAATATGGAGACCGTGGTAAAAATAATCATGCTATTATGGGTTGTCGCTTTTCCTGCAGAAGCTACTGAAGAGATGGTTTTCACTGAAGACAATGCCTTGTTAATAGAAATAAGGCAGAATTTATCAGAAGCCTTTCAGGAGCGGAGTGTTTCGGATCGGCTATTTGCAAAAGTAAAAGCAATTGAAGAAGCAGAGCCCTTATTGTGGGGATATATAGGGGCTGTTTACTTTACAAGGGCTAAGCATGTGTCTATTTTTAATAAAATGGGCGCTTTTCGCAAAGGAAAAAAATACCTGGAAAAAGCACTCGAAGAAGCCCCTGATGAGTTGGAATTACACTTTTTGAGAATGACGATTCAGATTAACCTACCCGGGTTTTTAGGGTATAATGACCATATTGATGAGGATAAGAAATTTGTATTGGATCATTTTGAGACAGCTAAGCCCAAACTAAGATCACGGATAGCTAATTATGTAGAGCAGTCAGAAGATTTCAGTGCGGAAGAGAAGGCGCTCATAAAAAGCAACTAGCCCTATGATGGAATTTATATACGATTTCTGGGAATTATTTTGGGGGACTCCATTTCATGAACCCTTTTGGTTTTTATTTTTTACTACGGTTACCTTTATGTTAACCTATGGGCGTTATTTGCTTTTTTCCGGAGCCTATCACTACTTTTTTTACAAATGGTATCCAAAATCTTTCAAGTATCGGATCATTAATTCCGCAATTCCTGACCGGAGAAAAATGCGGCAGGAAATCGGTCGCTCAGCCATTACTTCCTTGATCTTTTCTGTTTTATTTGCCATTATTATTCCCTTATGGCAGGGAGGATATACGGGTATTTATATCCATTGGGGGGATTTTCCCTGGTGGTATCATCCGCTGAGCCTTGTTATCGCCATGTTTATTCATGAAACCTATTATTATTGGATGCACCGCTGGATGCATCAACCTAAGGTTTTTCGTGTCATTCATAAATGGCACCATGAGAATACGGCCCCGACTTCGCTAACGGCCTTTTCTTTTCATCCCTTCGAATCGCTGTTACAAGGCATCATAATCCCTGTTTTGATCATTTTTTTGCCTATGCACTTGTTGGTTTTATTTATTTTCCTGATGGTCATGACCATCTCCGGAACTATTAATCATGCAGGCGTCGAGGTTTATCCGAAGGGGTTTGATAAGCATTGGTTGGGAAGGTGGTTGATTGGCGCTACGCATCATGACCTTCATCACAAACAGTTTCGCTCCAATTTTGGATTGTATTTTACCTTTTGGGATAAATGGATGAAAACGGAAAATCCGAATTTTGAAAAGGTATTTCAAGAAAAAACAGCATCGAAATCAGGGGGAAAGGACTGGAAGGTATGAGAGAGGTAAAAAGGGTATTTTCAGACACCCCTTAATAAAAGAGACTCCACAGAAAAGTAAATCGCTCTAAACTTTAGGAATAAGTAGGTATAGGTATTGTCCATCTTGCAAAATGTTAGAGAAAGTCGGGTTTTAGTTTTACCTTTATCAGAAACTTATTCGTATCGCATGATTTTCCCCGTTGGTGACGACCAGGTAAAAGGAGGTAGCTACCCTTTCCTGAGCTATGGCTTCATAGGCCTGAATGTGTTGGTTTTTTGTTATCAGCTTTCCCTTTCGCCCACAGAACTCAATCAGTTTGTTTACACTTTTGGGGTGTTGCCTAATGAGATTTCTCAAGGAGAAGATCTATTTACCCTTTTTTCCAGTATGTTTATGCATGCTGGTTGGATGCATCTGTTGGGGAATATGCTTTTCTTATGGGTTTTTGCCGACAATATTGAGCAAACAGTCGGCAATGCGTTATTTCTGCTATTTTATTTTTTGGGAGGAATTGCTGCAGCACTTGCTCATACATTGGTTGATCCCGGCAGTACGATTCCGACAGTGGGGGCCAGCGGGGCAATTTCTGCCGTATTAGGGGCTTACCTGGTAATGTTTCCATCTTCTAGGGTAAAGATTCTCATTCTTATATTCTTTTCTACAATTCGCATCCCTGCCTTTGTTTTTCTAGGTTTCTGGATTGGTCAGCAATTGATCAGTGGTTTTGCTACTTTAGGCCCTTCGTCTTCCGGGGGTGTTGCCTGGTGGGCGCATATCGGTGGCTTTGTTTTTGGTATAATCTTCGGTTCTTTTGCCAGAGGAATGATCAAGAGAAAGGGGGCGGATAGGTATGATCGGGAGGAGTGGAGTTAGAAGAGTTGGTTTGAAAGAATGAATAATGAGTAATGGATAATGAAAATTTTCATTATCCATTACTCATTGTAAATTATTTATTGAAAAGATTTTTTGAAAAAAAATCTCTTTTTAGCTTACCTTTTTCATTCTCATGTTACTCTATAATAAAAGGGTATCATGAAAGAAGAATTTTTACACTATTTATGGCGCACTAAGCGCTTCAACATCAAAGGGCTTCAGACGACGAGCGGAGCGCCTGTTTCTATTCTTAAATTTGGGCAATACAATGAAAATGCGGGGCCTGATTTTCTAAATGCGCATATCCGCATAGGCGATACGGAGTGGGCGGGGAATATTGAGATGCATTTGCTTTCTTCTGATTGGTATAGGCATCGCCATCAGGGGGATTCTGCCTATCAAAATGTGATCCTCCATGTGGTGCTGGAAGATGACCGGCCGGTGCAACTGGATAACGGGCAATGGCTGCCGACATTGGAATTGAAACGGCATATACCTCCGGGGTTGAGCGCGCATTATCAACGGCTGGAGGAGAATGCCTATTGGATTCCATGTGCCGGATATATTCAGACGGTCGATGATTTTATCAAAAAGAATTGGCTAGACCGTCTGGCTGTAGAAAGGCTGGAAGCGAAAACTGCGTATGTAGACCAGTTGCTTGAATGGAATAATCACGATTGGGAAGAGACGTATTTTCAGGTTTTGGCCCGTTGTTTTGGCCTAAAAGTAAATGCAGAGCCTATGGAACTGGTCGCCAGGTCAATTCCTCTGATTGTCTTGCTCAAGCATAAGAGTAGTTTAATTGACATGGAGAGCTTGCTACTTGGGCAGGCTGGGCTTTTGGAGGAAGAGTTTGAGGAGGATTATCCGAATCGGTTAAAAAAAGATTATGAGTTTTTTCGAAAGAAATATAGGGTAACACCTATTTCCAAAACCTACTGGAAATTTTCCCGGATGCGGCCGGCTAATTTTCCCACTGTTCGTCTGGCCCAATTGGCAAGGCTTTATTACCAGACCAATTATTTGTTCAGCAAAACGCTGGCTGCTAAGAATGCTTCAGAGCTGACGGAAATGCTGCGCATAGAAATCTCGAATTATTGGTGGACGCATTATGTGTTTGACAAGCCTTCACGGAGGATCCGAAAGAAGTTGGGGAAAAATGCCATTCAGTTAATATTGATCAATGGTATTGCGCCCATTTTATTTTTGTATGGGATGAAGAAAAAGGATAATCGGCTAAAAGATAAGGCTCTCCGAATACTTCAGGAATTACCTCCAGAGAAAAATAAGATCATTAGCCAATGGGAAGCACATGATCTTAAGGCCCAGTCTGCCTATGACACCCAAGCCATGCTGGAGTTGAAAAAAAATTATTGCGATAAGCGAAAATGTTTGAGTTGCGCTATTGGAGATGCAGTGTTGAAGAAGGGATAAAATTAAGAATTTGAGTAAAAATCTCTTTTCTTTGTAGAAACTAGTGCAAGAGATATATGATTCAAAATAGATTAGTTCAGCTGTTATTATTGCCTATTACGCTCTTATATGGGCTTGGAGTAGGGATAAGAGATTTCTTGTATAAGCAAGGGATGCTAAAAGGGGTGGAGTTTGATGTGCCGATAATAGCTGTTGGTAATCTTTCGGTAGGTGGAGCAGGGAAAAGCCCTCATATCGAATATTTGATCCGGTTTTTAAAGGAGTATTTGAATGTAGCCACGATAAGCAGGGGGTATAAGCGAAAAACTAAAGGGTATTTGACCGTTCAGGCTAGAAATACAGCAGAACAGGTAGGGGACGAGCCGTTGCAGTTTAAGCGCAAATTTCCGGATATATTCGTTACCGTAGCGGAGAGCAGAACCTTTGCGGTACCGCGTATCGTCATGCAAAACCCGGAAGTGCAAGTCATATTGTTGGATGATGCCTTTCAGCATCGTTCGATCAAACCGGGGTTGAATATTTTATTAACGGAGTTTTATCATCCATTTACCAAAGATTATCTTTTGCCTTCCGGGAGATTGCGGGAGTGGCGATCTGCTTATAAAAGAGCGGATATTATTATCGTTTCAAAGTGTCCCCCTCAAATTACAGAGGAAGACAGAGCGCGATTTAAGGAAGAAATCAAGCCACTCTCCTATCAGCAACTATTTTTCAGTTATTACCAATATCAGCGTCCCTTTTATATGTTTAACCGGCAATATGTCGTCAATTTTGAGGAAGACATTGAGGTGCTATTGATATGTGCTATTGCCCGTACGGAGTATCTGACGGATTACCTGAATTCTCAGGTGGGACATGTGCAGATTATGGAGTACGAAGATCACCATTACTTCACAGAATATGATTTGGGGCAGTTGAAAAAGCATTTTAACTTGATGGAAGGCCAGAAGAAGATCATCGTGACTACCGAGAAAGATGCGATGCGCTTAGAGTTGCACCGCAAGTTTATTCTGGAAAATAAGCTGCCCATCTTCGTCTTACCCATTGAGGTGGTCTTTCATTTTGAGGGAGGGGAGCAGTTTCAGGAAGGGGTAAAGGAATTTTTGTTAGATTTTAAAGTGTGAACAGTGCCTGAGACTGTCCGGCACTAGTTATCTTGTCCTCAAAAAGTGTTTACTTCTTTTGTATTGATCGTTTTCATTGCCTGCACTGCCATTCAGCTCTTCTTCTGGCTGGTGATCTTCTCCCGTTTGGCTTTTTACAAAGAAAGTGGTCAGACGAACTCTAGTCGTTCAGACCACAATAATCCAACAATTTCTCAATCATCAATCCAGCAATCATATGGGTCCCAGCGTACCAAGACTCAAGACCCAAGACCCAAGACTCAAGACCCAACTACTAACCTCCCTCCCCTTTCCATAATCATCTGTGCTCGGAACGAAGCGGAAAATCTGAAAAAAAATTTACCGTTGATTTTGGCTCAGGACTACCCTGAATACGAGGTTATTGTGGTAAACGATCACTCTACAGATAATTCTTTGGAAATTTTATTGGCATTTCAAAAAAAATATGCTTACTTTAGCGTCGTATTACCAACCAAAATCTATGAGGATCATGCTGGGAAGAAGCATGCGCTCGCTGAGGGCATTAAAAAATCCCAGTTTAGTTATCTTTTACTCACAGACGCCGATTGTAGGCCGAGGAGTGACCAATGGGCCAACATAATGGTCCAAACTTTAATAAGAAGGGATAAAAAAATCGGTCTAGGATACGGTCCTTATTTCCAAAAATTAGGATTATTAAATTTGTTAATTCGGTACGAAACGGTGTACACCGCCGTACAGTATTTGTCTTTTGCTCTATATGGAATGCCATATATGGGTGTCGGCAGAAACTTGATCTACCGGAAAGAATTATTTGACAAAGCAGGCGGCTTTGATAAACACCGTCATGTGCAGTCAGGTGATGATGATCTGTTTGTGAATGAAGTCGCAAATGCGGAGAATACGACGATTATTATTCACCCTGATGCTTTTGTTTATTCGGAGCCCAAAACAACATGGAAAGGTTATTACCGCCAGAAATCCCGACATTTGACAACCGGGAAGTACTACAAACCCGAACATATCACACTTTTAGGAGTACTTTCTGTGAGTCATTTTGGCCATTATATGGCTGGAATTATTTTACTTAGCTGGCAAGTTAGCATACTATTTGTATTAGTATTATTTATTCTACGTTCTTTGACAATTTGGACAATCAATTTCTTAATTATTAAAAAATTAAGAGAACCCAGACTATGGGGGTGGGTACCCGTGTTAGATACCATGTACATATTCTATTATTTGACATTTATTCGCGCTATTTTCAAACGAAACACAAACTATTGGAAGTGAAATCTACAACAAATTTTAGTCCCAGAGCAAATCAAGACTATGAATTGGTCCAAGAGGCCGTTCATGGCGATCAAAAAGCTTATTCCACACTTATGGATCGATACCGCAACTCCATTTATCACATGATGCTGAAAATGGTCCACAACCGTGAGGATGCCGATGACCTGACACTTGAAGCATTCGGTAAAGCTTTTCACAAATTACCTAGTTATACGCCGCGCTATGCGTTTAGCACCTGGTTGTTTCGCATAGCTATTAACAACTGTATTGATCACATTCGCAAAAAGCGGATCAACATGTTGTCGATCGATGATCCTATCGAGCCCAACAGTGATCATGATTATTCGAGTAATCTCCGAGCCGAGACGTTAGATCCGGAAGAGAAGTTTATCCGTGAACAGCGGGTCGTTTTAATGCGACACGTGTTAGGGAAACTTAATCACAAATACCGGCTAATGATTGAACTTCGTTTCTTCGAAGAACTCAGCTATGACGAAATTGCCACCGAATTAGACATCCCATTAGGAACCGTAAAAGCACAACTATTTCGCGCTAAAGAAATTTTATTTGGCTTGTTACAAAAACCCGGCGCCAAAGCCTATCTCGAAACTACCCGCAGGGTAAAACGCAGAGTGGCTGTCGGATCCTAATTTTTTACACGTCCCATAACAGATAAGAACTAAAAAGCGGGTGAAGCGAAATGCTTCATCCGCTTTTTTTATGGGCATACTGCAAGAAACACTATTTTTGTTCCAAACTTACATCATGCAAATTATTCTCGATTATTTTCCGGACCTTACCCACGCCCAAATCAGCCAACTAGAGGCCTTGGAAGAACTTTATAAAGAATGGAATACAAAGATCAATGTCATTTCCCGGAAGGATATTGAAAATCTTTACGAGCGGCATGTCTTCCATTCGCTAACCATTGCTAAAATCTTACCCTTTGAACCGGGAGCAAAAATTTTAGATCTGGGTACCGGGGGAGGTTTCCCCGGTATTCCATTAGCCATCCTTTTTCCCGAAACCCAATTTAAACTCATCGACGGAACCCGAAAAAAGATTACAGTTGTCCAGGAAGTCATCAATGCTATTGGGTTAAACAATGCCGTAGGGCTGCATATTCGTGCTGAAGAGCTCAAAGAAAAGTTTGATTTTGTCGTTTGCAGAGCGGTTGCTCCGTTGGAAAAGCTGGTGCTATGGTCGCAGCGGCTGATCCGCCAAAAACAAATGCACTTCATGCCCAACGGATTGCTCACCTTAAAGGGAGGCAATCTGAAAGAGGAGATTAAAGCCCTGCCCAAAGGAGAATATGTTGAATTATTCCCCCTGTATGAAATTTTTGAAGAGCCCTATTTTGAGGAGAAGTATTTGGTTTATGTGCAAGGGGGGTAGACTGAAGTCCATCCTAAGGGATTTGTTCGAGTAAGAGCCCCTTCTTTTTAGCGTATTTGTGCATGACCTGTACCAGGCGTTGGGAGGAGTGATTGTGGGAGATAGCGCCATCTAGTACGTTACGCTCTACCTCTTCAGCAAGCTGTTTTTGGTCGAGGTCGTCGAGCAGGCCTAGGTCGAGCAGGTGGTTGCGGGAGCCGGAGATCAGTTTTAAGGAGTCGATACTAAACTCGATCTTTTCCAGTTCCCACCAGTTCCACTTGTCGATAAAATAATCGTCGATGGCAACATAGTGGTCATTCAGGTAAAGAGTGGGACGGTTGTGGTGTAACACCTGCATGTAAAAATAGATGAGCAAGACGATAAACAGAGAAGTCTCGGCATTCAGAATAGAGCTGTAAAACTGTTGATAAACAAGGGCAAGCAGAAAAATAATGATTCCCTGGAGGATAAATTTATTTTGTTGGGGGCTTCTTTTGGCAAGATGCAGGGTTTCAATAGCTTCTGTATCGAAATGATAAAGCGCTTTTTTCAGCACCCAATAAGCGCAAAGGCCAAAAAGGTATAATTTGAGCACCCCCATAAAAAGCCCAAAATACCAGAGGTTAATACCTTCCGGGTCCATGACAAGGCCCAGAATGCCTGCCAGGAGAATTACATAAAAGGTATTATTGATGGTTTTGAGCATTACGCTTTTTGTTTAAATTTTTCTATTGCATTTCTGGTAAAATCGGAGAGAACCAGTTTGCCACTCATGGCCGCGCGTTCGCTAAGGAGTTCGTCCCAGTTTTCGGTTCCTTCCCAGAAAACCTTTTTGAGTAAACGCATTGCTTCGGGGTTGGATTTTGTCAGTTGGGAAGTTAATTTGTTAATGGCTGCATCCATTTCCTCCGCAGTTTCGAAGACTTCGGTGTATAGGCCTTCTTGCTCTGCCCACTGTGCGGTTTGCCATTCGGTGGCATTAATAGCCAGTTGACTCATTGCCGAGGTACCGATTTTTCTTGCTACTGCGGGCCCAACTACAAACGGGCCGATACCGATCGCCAATTCACTTAGTTTGACGGAGGCGTATTTAGTTGCCAGGCAATAATCGGTAGCGGCAGCAACGCCCACTCCTCCTCCGACAGCCTTGCCTTGAACCCTACCGATAATTAGTTTTGGACATTTGCGGCAGGCATTAATTACATTGGCAAAGCTCATAAAAAAGGCTCTTCCCGTTCCAAAGTCATCAATGGCGATCAACTCATCAAAGCTGGCCCCTGCGCAGAAGGTACGGTCGCCTGCGCTTTTTAAAATGATGACTTTTACGGCTTCTTCTTCTCCGGCCACTCGTATCGCTTCAGCTAATTCGGCCAGTAACTTTCCCGGGAGAGAGTTGTGAGATGGATGGTAAAAGGTGATGGTGGCAGTGCCATTGGTTATTTCGGTGGTGATGGAGCCTTGTTGTGTTTTGTCTTGCATAATTTAACAGGATTGAACGCGGATAAAACGGATTTAACGGATCAACGCGGATTTTTGAATATTTTTCTTTTGAACTGCGGTTTCGCTCCAAAATTAAGGAGTAATCCCACTTCTATTTCTGTTGCTTTAAGGTAGTTTATTAATTGAGCTTCATGCTCTTCTCTTAACCCTTCTGAGGCTTTCAACTCAATAATTACTTTGTCTTCTACGATAATATCGGCAAAATAATTTCCAATTTCCTGGCGATCATAATAAACTTTTATCATTTTTTGCCTTTCACAATCAAATCCAATTTTAGTCAATTCAATTAATAATGCTTTTTCATATACTCGCTCTAAAAAGCCAAAACCTAGAGTATTATAAACTTTATAAAAACTCTCAATTATCTTTCCTGTAATTTCTTTATGCAACATTTCTTTAATAGTTTGCTCCTATTAAAGAGTAACATGAAAAACAAAAAGGTAACTAAATTTGAATAATTTTTTTTATCCGCGAATATCTGCCAAATCTGCGTCATCTGCGTTCAATCCTGAACTTTACGACTGATCCAGTTTACGCACCATCGTCAATATCGTTGCCAGTGCCACCGTCTCCCCTTCCTCATCATATACATCCACCAGGAACTTTACAATGCCTTTGGCCACATCTTCCTCATCGCGTTTTTCCTGGTCGATTTTTTCTTTGACCGTGAGTTTTACACCAATAGTCATACCAGGATAGACAGGCTTGGTGAAGCGACAAGAATCAATGCCATAATTCAACAACACCGGTCCTTTTTTAGGATCAACAAATAAACCGGCCGCTTTTGACAATACGAAATAGCCGTGCGCGACCCGGCCTTCAAAAATAGTTCCGTCGAGGGAAGTGGTGTCCATGTGAGCATAGAAGTTATCACCACTAATATTAGCAAAATTGACGATATCGGTTTCTGTAACTGTATGTTTATGCGTGAAAACCGTTTCCCCTACTTCTAACTCTTCAAAGTGTTTTCTGAATACATGTACAGGCTTTTCTACCTGTTCTCCACCGTACTGATACTGATTGGTGATTTTGGTAATCATGGTTGGATGCCCCTGTATGGCCGTTGTTTGTAAATAGTGCTTCACACCTCTGACACCACCCATTTCCTGACCTCCTCCGGCACGTCCCGGACCTCCGTGTACCAACAGCGGCATTGGAGATCCGTGGCCTGTACTTTCTTTGGCACTTTCTTCATTCAGAATCAAAATACGTCCGTGGAAGGGAGCGGATCCCATCACATAATCTCTTGCAATTTCGGGGTCTTTGGTGGCTACTGTGCTAACTAATGACCCCTTACCCATATTAGCCAATTCAATCGCTTCCTCCAGTGTTTTATAGGGCATGATCGAGCAAACAGGACCGAAAGCCTCAATGGTATGGGTGTCTTCCTTTTCAAAAGGATTGTCATTTAAAAAGACAATGGGAGCAAGGAAGGCGCCTTTAGACTTATCAGCACCCATAACTTCGAAGTTATCTAAATCGCCAATGACCATAGACGTGCTTTCTGCTAATTTGTGGATCCTGGATTTTACTTCTTCTAGTTGAGATTTAGCCACCAACGCTCCCATTCTTACCCCTTCTACCTGCGGATCGCCAATGGTTGTTTTTTGTAGTTGTTTGCCCAGGGCAATCTGTACATCTTCTACCAACTTTTCGGGAACGATCACTCTTCGGATAGCCGTACATTTCTGTCCTGCTTTGGAGGTGATTTCCCGTCGTATTTCTTTAATGAAAAGGTCGAACTCTGGAGTGCCGGGGGTGGCATCTTCGCCCAGAATGGCAGCGTTAAGGCTATCTGCTTCCATATTGAAAGGGATAGCATTTTCGATGATATTAGGATGTGCTTTTAGCAAGCGACCCGTCGAAGCAGAGCCGGTAAAGGTGGCAACATCCTGAGAGGTAAGCGGATCCAGGATCCCTTTGCCGGATCCCGTTACCAGCTGGATAGCTCCTTCCGGAAGGATACCCGAATCGATGATATCTTTGACCATCGCATGGGTTAAAAAGGAAGTTAGCTCTGAAGCTTTTACAATGCCGGGCACTCCGGCGAGCAGGTTGACAGACAGCTTTTCCAGCATTCCCCAGATCGGGAAGTTAAAGGCATTGATATGTACGGCGACGCCATGCTTAGGCACCATGATGTGGTGGCCGATAAACGTACCTTCTTTCGATAACCTGGCAGCTTCACCGTCTACGTAGAATGTTTCGTTTGGAAATTGGCGACGCAGGCTGGCATAGGCGAATAGCGTTCCGATGCCCCCGTCGATATCCACCCAGCTATCGGACTTTGTGGCTCCGGTTTGAAAACTTAAAGGATAGTATTTTTTGCGGATACCGTTTAGGTGTAACGCTAACTTTTTGAGCATTAATCCACGTTGGCGGAAGGTCATTTTTCGCAAGGCAGGCCCCCCAATTCGGCGGGCGTAACTGACCATTTCTGCGAAATCGAGTCCTTCTTCTCCGGCAGTGGCGATAAGTTCTCCGGTAACAGCATTATGTTGAGGGTAGGATTCGTCGGTATAAGGAATCCATTTTCCGTGGGCGTAATTGGTAAGTTTCATCCGTTTCTATTTATAGGTGTTTCTTTAATAATAATGAAAAAAGAGCGATTATGGTTTTAAAGTGCAAACCTATCCATTTCCCGAGCAATATTCAAACCCTTTTTGATCACTTCCTGATAGGCGGCAGAAGAGCTATTCAGAACAGGGTTAGTGTGGTTAAAGTGAATAAAATAAACTTTTTCTTTTTCTTTAGCTGGTAATTTTTCAAATAATTCCAGGCTTTCTTCGATAAACGGGTGAGGTATTTCGCTCATATCTCTTCCGGGGATTTCTCCGTTTTGGTAGAATGTTCCGTCCAGAAAAGCGTAGTCTACTTTCTTGATCCATTTTTTAATATTTTGGTCCCAGAGCTGCCATTTATCAATATCCGGAATGAACAGGGCAGATTTGTTGGGGCCTTCGATAAAAAAACCGACTGTTTCGGAAAATTCATCTCGATGGGGGACTAGTAAAATTAGTAGCTTATTCATGGGTTAGGTATTATTGATTTCATTCCAGGTTTGGTAGAGGGATTCTTGTTTTGGGCGATCTTTGGGTATTTCTCTTAGCGGTTCGCACGGTTTGAGTGAATCGCGGCACTCATTGGGAAGCGTTTGATAGAGCTTGGTACCCGCTGTTTTCCAGGCGATCATTTTGTCGCTTACTTGTTTGATCACTTTTCCGGGATTACCAACGACCAGGCTATGGGGAGGGATTTGGGTATCAGCTTTGACAAAACAAAGGGCTCCTATGATGGATTCCTCTCCGATGTGGGCATTATCCATGACCACTGCATTCATACCGACCAGTACATTTTTACCGATGGTAGCTCCGTGAATGATTGCTCCATGTCCGATGTGGGCTGCTTCGTACATGTGTACGGTGATTCCGGGGAACATATGAATGGTACAATTTTCCTGCACGTTACAGCCATCCTCGATGACAATACCTCCCCAGTCACCACGTATGGCAGCTCCCGGACCGATATAGACATCTTTTCCGATGATCACATTTCCCGTTACTGTTGCTTGTGGATGGACAAAAGCAGAAGGGGCTACGACAGGTTTAAAGCCTTTAAATTCAAAAATCATGATTTAGTATTTTCTTACAGTAAGGTATAAAGTTTCAAAATTTTATTTTGCAAAATAAATTAAATAATAGAAGGCTGGTAAAAAAAAGGATATTGTTGGTTTAGCTGAAAAAAATTAAGTTACTTTTGTGCAAATTAAAAGGCCTTTATTGGTTTTTTTAGTACTTAACTAGTAAGGCAAAAAAAATGGTAGAATAATTTTTTTAGGTTCAAATGAAAATTCCTGCATATAATAAAGGACTTAGCCTTTATTATTACAGTAAAGGCAAACAGTTCTTTACTGTAATTTCCAAGTATTTAATTATTCAGCAATTTCATTCGAACAAATTATTATACAAGCAATTTTGATTTGCCGCTTATTATATCCACTTGACTTTACTAAAAACCGCAAAAAATGATTAAAATTTTAGCCAATGACGGCATCCACCCAGATGGTAAAATGTTATTGGAAGAAGCCGATTACAAAGTAGATACGGAAAAAATTCCCCAGGAAGAACTTCCGAATGTTTTGCCTGATTACGATGTGATCATCGTAAGAAGTGCTACAAAGGTGCGGCAAGACTTGATTGATAAATGTCCGAAATTAAAAATTATCGCCCGGGGGGGAGTTGGATTGGACAATATAGATGTAGATTATGCTAGGGGTAAGCATATTGAAGTGATGAATACGCCGGCTGCTTCGTCGCAGTCAGTTGCGGAATTATCCTTCGCCCATATGTTTACGCTCGCGAGAAGTTTACATACCTCCAACCGGCAGATGCCCGAGAAAGGTGATACTGACTTTAAGGCGCTTAAGAAAGCCTATTCGGGGGGGCTTCATTTACGTGGGAAAACCCTGGGTATTCTGGGTTTCGGAAGAATCGGGCAGGAAGTAGCGCGCATTGGCCTGGGTATGGGAATGACGTTGATGCCTGTTGACCTTAAAGTTGACGAGCTGGATATGGATCTCAGAGTATTTAAGCATCAGGATGTATGGCTGTCTGTAAAGCTTCAAACAGTGAGTTTGGATAAGATGCTGGCGGAAGCCGATTTCATTACGATGCACGTACCTTACATCGGGAGACCTTTGGTAGGGGCTGATGAGTTTCAGAAAATGAAGGACGGAGCCTATTTGATCAATTGCTCCCGTGGAGGAACTGTTGATGAAGATGCGCTTATGGAAGCTTTGAATAATGGAAAGCTTGCCGGAGCAGGTATTGATGTATTTGAAAACGAACCTACTCCGAGAAAGGATCTTTTAACACACCCTAAAGTGTCTTTATCTCCCCATATTGGTGCGGCTACCTTAGAAGCCCAGAGAAATATTGGGTTGGAACTAGCCGATAAGATCATCGCTTTTTTTGGAGATGATAAGTAAGGTTAGTTTGAACGTGCTGTTTTTCTAGGAAAATTTACGATTTTTTTAGAAAAACAGCACATTCAAAGAAGAACGTTTGATCTTTTGAAACACCTTCCCAAGGCTTTTTATTTTGAGTAATCAATCAGTTCGATATCGAAGACCAGTACTTCTCTGGGAGGGATTGAATTGGTTCCTTTATTACCATAGGCCAGATGGGAGGGGAAGATAAATTTGCCTTTTCCGCCTTGGCCCAGCATCGGAACTGCCTGCTGCCAGCCTTCTATAAGCTCTTTTAATTCCACTTGTAAAGGCTCTCCCCGATCTTTAGATGAATCAAATATTTCTCCACTTAAGAAGCTACCTTCATAGTGGGCCGTAATAGTAGACTTTACATTTGGCTTGCCCGCCTCACCGGATTCTTCAATAACATAATAGATGCCCGAATCAGTTGACTGGGCTTCGGTAAGTTCATTTTTTATGATGTAATCCAGAATTCGGTTTTTGTCGATCTGTTCCTGATTGGTAGGATTGGGGATCATTTGTTTCTCGAATTTCTTCAATGAGGGGGTGCAAGAAACAACGAATAGGGCGGCAAAGCCCAGGAAAAGCATCTTCGTAAAATTCATAAATCTGTAATTGTGTAATTTGGCGGCATTCATGGGTGCTTAATTTTTCCACTTATATTATGTATGTAAAAAAGCGGTAGTGTGTTACCGTTTTCTATCCATCAAAATTAATTTTCTTAGTGTGCATCATTTCCTTGAGCCGAAAAGCTTGTTGTTTATCCACAAAAGAAACAGCGCAAGTTAATATCTTTATCAATGTTTCGTCTTTTTCACCGATAAAGTTAATCATAATACGCTTTTTAACAATAATTTTTACCAATTACACTGAAGAATAGAGAAAAACAAACTATATGAACATAGTATCATATTTTTGTGTTTATAGAATATTGTTTGTAGCTTAACAACATCAAACTACTGATTAATAAAAATTAAAAAGATGAAAAAAACGAGTTTTAGTGATCTTATAAATTCTCCAAAGCCTGTCATTATTGACTTTTATGCAGATTGGTGTGGCCCTTGCAAGGTTTTTCACCCAATATTAGATGAGCTGAAAGAAGAAATGGGTGCAAAGATCAGAGTGATAAAGATAGATGTTGATAAAAATCAGGCACTATCTTCTAAGTTACAGGTTAGAAGTATACCTACGGTAATGATTTTCCAGAATGGAGAAGCTAAATGGCGTGCTGCAGGGGTACAATCCTTACAGACGCTAAAGAGTGAATTAGCAAATATTGGCGTATAAATAGAAGGGGGCTTAGTGCCCCCTTGCTAAAAAGAGTGCATTCTCCAGCTCAAAGGAACTGATTTGCCTTCTGCCTGTAAGGTATAGAAATAGATTTTCGCCATTTGTAGCTGAAAATCCTATCTGATATTTCTCTTCAGTTGGTCCGGCAAGTTCATCCATTCTTTCCTTTACTTTTTTAATTTCATATTCATCTATTTTGGTCTCTCGCGTGCCATCGTCAAAAGAAAGGATTTGCTTGACAACTACATGATAACTTCTGATAATTTTAATCTTCGTTTCCGTTTCTTCTGCCAAGGTATCAGGCGTGCCGGCGATCGTATCTGTTCTAACTTCTTCTTTATGCTTTGATTTTTTCTTTATTTCTTTTTCAATGATCTTTTCTCTCATCTCAAAAGAAATGCTCGTGCTGTCTCTACGTTGGAGCCGCTGTTGGACTCCTTTATTATTATGTATTTTTAGAAATGGTCGAAACTGTGTTCCCCAGATGCTGTCAGGGTATTTTACCTCCAACTCATTACGATCAGTGAAGAATTGCGTTTCCTGTTTGGCGAGTTCTTCGGTAAGCAGTGGAAGAAAGAAAATGATTTCTTCTTCTTTGGTGGATCTTCTGAAAACAAGAGCATCCACCTGTTTTTTCCTATTGAGTATAACTTTCAGGTGTCCTTGCAATCTGGCATCTCTCGCATTGATGAGTAGTAGTTTAAATCCGTAGTCGGTTGTATTGATGTTATTGATATTGTAAACGCCTTCGATATCCTTCCCTTTGACATAAAGATTATTCATGGTGATACCAAACGAGTATTCGCCCGGATTGATCTTCTCCTTTGACTGTCCGGGTATTTCTATCACTGAAGGTTTAAAATCATAACCGAGCAGTTCAGTCGGATCGGAAAATTTCCGGTCGGAGGAATAGGAAAAGAAGGCTTGAGCATTTATACCAAGGATTAATAAGCAACTAAAGAGGGTAAGTGTTATTTTTAGCATCATTTTATTCGAGATTTTTATTTAGTATTTCCATGATTTCAGCTTCTTCCCGTTCTGCTTTTTCCAGGTATTGGCGACCTTTTTCCAACACTTCTTTTACAAACTCTTTATCCTTCAATCCGCTGGTATTGATTTTTACATTGAGATAAGCCCCTCTAATCGCTGCTCTTGTACAGAGGGCGCCCACTGCACCGTCTGTGATAGAGTTGGGGTTACCGGTAAGGACCATGGCTTTAATCAATTCGAAGGCTTCAAAGCATTTTTCGATAACATTAAAGGGGACTTGGATAGCGTATTTTGTTGCTTCTTCGATCGCTTCTTTTCGTTTGGCTTTTTCCTCTTCCGAGCTTTTGGGCATTCGCATAGCTGAGATGATGGCATTAAAGGAGTGGGTATCTTCGTCAACCAATTTTAAGAGGTCTTTTTTTAGCTGTTGGCCCTTTTCCGCCCACACCGAGAATTCCTCCCACTTACTGTCCCAGCCGCGTTTATGAGAAGAGATATTAGCCACCATAGTAGCAAGTGAAACACCTAAAGCGCCTACATAAGCTGAAATGGATCCGCCTCCTGGAGCTACGCTTTCGGAAGCTGTTTCGTTGGCAAAATCGGTCAGTTTCATATTGATCAGCGGCGTATTCTGGTCTTCTTCCAACTGATATTCGATAATTTTTTTCTTTGGGTCGAAGGGGGTAAGTTCATCCAATCCGAGCGATTTGACAGCGATCTTGATTATTTCATCTTCTGAGACCCCTAGCGATCTTTCTTGTTGACGGAGGAAGTATTTTCCTGCGTCCAGCATTACTTTCAGGGGAACCAGGCCGACCAATTCAGACCCTGTAACACGGAGCCCTCTTTTATTGGCACTTTTACGGCACGCTTCAAAAGCGATGTGCAGGGGGGTGTCGCTGATATTGGTGATATTCATGGATATTTGTGCAATACCATATTCTTCGATATACCAGCCGATAGCTTTCACTGATTTGCAAGTGCCGGAAATTCTTAACGGATCTCCATTCTCATCTCTGACGATTTCGCCTGTTATGGGGTCTCCTGTTCGTTTGACTCGTCCTTTTTCTCTGATATCGAAGGCGACAGAGTTAGTTCTTCTGACAGAGGTCGTATTGAGGTTGACATTATAGGCGATGAGGAAGTCGCGGGCACCTACAGCCGTGGCTCCGGCTTTAGCGTTGAATTTAACAGGTCCGTAGTCTGGTTTTCCCTGGGGCGTTCCGATTTTATCGGGTAGCGCCTCGTATTCGCCTGCTCTGACGACGGCTAGATTCTGGCGTTCGGGTCGAGTGGCGGCAGCTTCATACATGTAGATGGGAATATCGAGTTGCTTTCCGGCCATTTCACCTAATTGGTGTGCATATTCGGCAACTTCCTCCATCGTTATATTGGCGACGGGAACGAGTGGGCACACATCGGTTGCTCCCATTCTGGGGTGTTCGCCCTGGTGCTTGCTCATATCAATCAGTTCGGCCGCTTTTTGCATGGCCAGGAAAGCAGCCTGAACAACAGGTTGGGGTTCGCCGACGAAGGTGACTACAGTACGGTTGGTCGCTTTTCCGGGATCTACATCCAGCAGTTTTACACCTTCTACACTTTCAATTTGGTCAGTTATTTGTCGGATAATGGTTAAATCGCGTCCTTCACTAAAATTCGGAACGCATTCGATGAGTTGTTTAGTCATAAATGTGAGCGGATTTGAAATTCAATCAATGCTGTTAATTTAGGTGAATTCGGTAAAATGCAAAAACCTTTTACCGTTTATCTGCAAAATTTATAGAAGATAAGTAGAGGTTTGTCGAATATGATAAAAATCTATGGTAGGTAATCTTTATCGCATCTTCTTTGTTGTAATACCTTTGTGTAAACAATTGCCCGATTTTCTAAACCTAAACAAAAGAACTTGAAAAACATTACCCTGCTCGTGGTTTTTTTACTTTCATCCCTATTTTTGATAGGGCAAGACCACACTGTTCGAGGCGTTCTTAAAGATGCTGAGAATGGAGAAACGTTAATTGGCGCCACTGTTTTCGAAAAAGAAACTGGCCAGGGAACGGCTACCAATGAATATGGCTTCTATTCCATGACATTGGCGTCAGGCAAAACCTACACCCTTGTGTTTAGCTATGTGGGGTATGCTGATCTTGAACAAGAGATTTATCTTGACAAGGATACCGTTATCAATATTGAGCTATCGAGCGGTGTGGAATTAGAGGAGCTTGTGGTAGAAGCGAATTCTTTCAGAGAGCAACTGCAGTCTACCGAGATGAGTGTGGAGGCAATCTCCATTAAAGAGGCCAAAGCCATTCCCGCTATTTTTGGGGAGGTTGATGTAATCAAAACCATTCAGCTGAAGCCTGGGATCACTTCTGGATCAGAAGGAAGCACAGGGCTGTTTGTGAGAGGCGGGGCAGGTGATCAAAATTTAATCTTGCTTGACGAGGCTACGGTCTATAATGCCAATCACCTTTTTGGCTTTTTCAGCACGTTCAATGCGGATGCCATCAAAGATATTAAGGTGTATAAGGGAGGGTTTCCAGCCCAATACAGCGGTCGATTATCATCTGTGATCGATGTTAAATTAAAAGAGGGGAACAATCGGAAATTTGCTGCATCGGGCGGTATTGGGTTAATCTCTTCCAGACTGACAGTAGAGGGGCCTATTCAAAAGGAGAAGTCTTCTTTTATGGTTTCGGGCAGACGTACTTATGTCGACCTGATCACCCGGCAAATCAATCGCGCCAACGAGGATAATGCTGATTTTGAGCCAATTCCTGATTATTATTTTTACGATCTGAATGCCAAAGTAAACTACGAGTTTAGCGATAAAGACCGGCTTTATCTGAGTGGCTATTTTGGTCGGGACGTGTTTGGGTTTGATGGCGACTTTTTTGATTTTGATTTTGACTGGGGGAATGAAACCGGAACGGTCCGTTGGAATCATGTCTACAATCCCAAATTATTTTCCAATACAACGCTGACCTATTCCAATTATAAGTATGATATCACCAATAGAGTGACGGGATTTTCCTTCAACTTAGGCTCCAACATCCGGGACATTAATTTGAAGGTCGACTATTATTATGCATTAAATAATAAGCATACGATGCGTTTTGGATTGAGAGGGACCAACCATCAGTTTACAGTGGGGCGTTTAAAGGCAGGGAGTGATGACGGAGAGATTTCTTTTAGCTCGGGTTTGGATTTGACGGGTAATTCGTTTGGCGCCTATTTTTCGGACGAGATTAATTGGACTGACCGCCTGAAGATGAATTTGGGGTTGCATCTATCTGGTTTTCTATATGAGGGAGATGTAAATTGGGGGCTTGAGCCAAGGTTTGCATCGACTTACCAGGTGAATGATCGTTTCTCAGTAAAGGCCAGTTATGCAAGGATGTTTCAATATGTGCATCTCGTAGCTAATTCGGGGATTGCCCTGCCTACTGATATTTGGTACCCAACAACGGATCTTGTAAAGCCGCAAATTTCTGATCAGGTAGCTGCGGGAGGGGTTTTCAAGCTTTCTGAAAGTTTGCTGCTGACGAATGAATATTATTACAAATGGTTGGATAATCAGATTGAATTCAGGGATCATGCCCAGCTTTTTGCCAATGATAATCTGGAAGAGGAATTTGCCTTTGGAGACGGTTTTGCTTACGGGATGGAGTTTGGAATTGAGAAAACCAAAGGAAAATTAAAAGGTTGGCTTGGTTATACCTTAACGTTTATTAGAAGAGGTAATTTTGAATTGGTAGATGGCGGACAAATTATGGAAGGGCGGTACTTTCCTCCGCGCTATGATCGCCGGCATGATATCTCTCTGGTGGGTATTTATGATATCAATCGCAAACTGACGGTAACCGGTACTTTTGTATATGGATCGGGAGATATTAGCTGGCTGCCTTCCGGGCGCTTTTTCTTCCAGGATGTTAATGGGCAAACGATTGATCCAGCCGTGCCGGTTTTTGAAGACCGGAATACGTTTCGATTACCTCCCTATTATAGATTGGATTTAGGCTTAATGATTAAATTCTTTCCTAAATGGGGAGAGAATAACCTTACTATAAGTGTATATAACGTACTGAATCGAAGAAATCCATACTTCGTCTATATAGAACCAGAATTTGAGGATCTGCAGGATATAGATGGAAATGTAATCGGAGAAGTGTATACCGGGTCGGCGGCCAAGCAGGTTTCGCTGTTTCCTATCCTTCCTTCAATTACCTGGAATTTTACTATTAACTAATCAAAACTGAAAAAAATGAACTTTAGATATATTCTTTTTTCGATCTTTTCTCTTTTGATATTTAATGCTTGCGGCAATCTGGAACGGGAAATAGAAGTGGAGTTGCCGGAGTATGATAGCCAGATTGTGGTAGAATGTTATTTAGAGCCTGGAGCGCCTTTTCGCATGTTGTTAACGCGAAGTGCTGGTTATTTTGATCCTGTAAATGTAGATGAGCCGCTCAGCTATTTAAACTCTATTTTAGAGCAAGAGGCTACGGTTCGAATCAAACACAATTCGAAAGTTTATGAATTGGCTAATGAAAATATTCTAACCCCCAATTTTTTTAACTCGGAGACCAATAAAATTTCTAATTATTACTTGGAGGAATTGGTGCCGGTTAATTATGATCAGCCCTTTGAATTAGAGATTATCACTAAAGACGGAGAAGAGATCAGGGCAACGACGCGACTCTTCAAACCCATCCCCATTGATAGTATTGTGTATGAGTTTGGTACAAATGATTCTGCCCGGGTATTAACTTATTTCAACGATGATCCGGACGAGCTTAATTTTTATCGTAGGATGCTTCATCGGAATTCGCTGGATAGTTTTCCTGAGCAAGACTTTATAACCGATGACCAGTTTATTGATAATTCACAGGTTGTATTCGGCACGGGATATGAGTATGCTGTAGGAGACACAATTATCAATACGCTATTCACTATTGAGGAGGCCTATTATGATTTTTTGGTAAGTGTGAGCAATTCCATAGATGCAAACGGCAATCCGTTTGCCCAACCTGGGATGATTGTTTCCAATATAGAGGGGAATGGTAATGCAATCGGAATTTTTACAGGGTTAAGTTTTTATCAGGAGAAGACAATAATTGAATGATAAAAGAATAAAAAAGGCCCGAACGGGCCTTTTTTATTCTTTTATCACATCGGGAAGCTGTTCTCCTTCTTTTACAAATCGCATGGAAAGCGAATTTACACAATGCCTGGTGTTTTTGAGTGTGAATCGTTCTCCGAAAAAGACGTGCCCCAGGTGTCCGCCACAATTATTACAAAGAATTTCTGTCCTTCTGCCGTCGGCGTCGGTTTCTCTTTTTACGGCTCCTTCAATTTCATCGTCGAAGCTGGGCCATCCGCACCCGGAGGCAAATTTATCTTCTGACGTATACAGGGGGTTGTTGCATCTTCTGCAGATGTAAGTCCCCGGTAATTTGTTATCATTATACTCACCTGTGAATGGACGTTCTGTGCCTTTATGGACAAGGATACGTTCTTCTTCTTTTGATAATTTATTATATGCCATTTTACTTTATTTTTATTTTTTTAATTCATACACTCTGAACTCGTAATTGTAATCATTTTTTTCGTCTTTTTCATGGGGGTCGCTAGACTGAAGTTCCCATTGGGTGAAGTCGATTTCAGGGAAATAAACGACCTCATCACCTTCTTTGGGAATAATTTCCGTATCGACCATAGTTAAGTATAAGCGATCCCAATATTTTTTACTTTGTTCGTAAATAGTAGCGCCACCAATGATAAATATTTCTTCATGGTTTTGTTCTTCAGCTAGTTCTAATGCTTCTTCAATGGAATGGGTGATGAGGCAATTGGAAGCATTAAAGAATAGGTCTCTGGTGATGATGATATTGGTTCGTTTAGGCAAGGGCCGACCGATCGACTGGAACGTTTTTCTGCCCATGAGAATAGGATGATTGATGGTGGTGCGTTTGAAGAATTTGAGATCGGCAGAAAGGTACCAGGGGATTTGATTATTGATACCGATGATGTTATTTTTTGAAGTAGCGACGATAGCGGATATGAGCATTGGGTCAAGTATGAAGTATGAAGTATAATTAGGTTTTAGGGATAAGGTTAGCGTTTTTCATATTGTTTTCCACCCATTGTCTGGGGTTACTAATTTCGCCTTTAAGGTATTTTTCGATCATCAGGCTGGCGATGGGTGCGGCGTAGGTGGTTCCCCAGCCTCCGTTTTCGACATAGACTGCGATAGCAATTTTGGGGTCATCCTTGGGGGCAAAGGCAAAAAATACGGAGTGGTCTTTTCCATGTGGATTTTGGGAAGTGCCTGTTTTTCCACAAATGTCCAGCCCCGGGACATTGGCAGTCCAGCCGGTTCCTGCGGTGACGACCCGTTGCATACCTTCCACTACCGGAATAAAATGTTTGGCGTCGATGCCTACCTCTTTTCGGGTTGTGTATTGCTTGGGGATAGGTAGATTATTGCTAAATTCTTTGATCAAATGGGGTGGATAGTAATAGCCTCTATTGGCCATAATAGCGGCGAGGTTAGCCATTTGGAGAGTGGTTAGCTGAATTTCTCCTTGGCCGATGCCCAATGACATGATAAATGGGGAGCGCCATCCGCCTTTAGATTTGGGGTAAAGTTTGTCGTAATAGGCCGGGTCTGGTATAAACCCTTTTCCTTCATTCGGGTAATCTGTCCCCAGGGAGTGGCCTAGCCCGAATCGGTCGAGGTAGCTATTTAGGTTAGCCAGTCCGATTTCAGGTTGGGTATAGCCTGGTTTGTCGATGATCCTGCGGAAGGTTTGGAAGTAGAAGGAGTTGCAGGAGTGTTGAAGTGCTGCGACAACGCCATATAGCGGAGGGTGATCGTGGCAGCCATAGGTACGGCCGTTGTAGTAATAGCCCATGTTGCAATCAAAATATTGGTTGGGCAGAATTACTTCTTCTTGGAGAGCGACCAGGCTAATAACGGTTTTGAAAATAGAGCCGGGGGGGTATTTGGCCATCACTGAACGATCAAAAAAGGGCTTGAGCGTATCTTCTAGCAGCTGTTTGAAGGCGTTTCCTCTGTCGCGGTGCAGCGAGAGAAGGTTGGGGTCGTAAGACGGAGAACTGACCATGGCGAGGATTTCGCCTGTAGAGGGTTCTATGGCTACGATACTACCTGTTTTATTGGCCATTAGTTCTTCTCCGTACTGTTGCAATTCGATATCGATACTGCTGATGATATCGGTTCCCGAGACGGCAGCCGAGTCGAGGGCGCCATCTTTATATTTATCCACTACTCTGCCCAGATTATCTTTGAGTAAGTAATTCACTCCTTTTTTACCTTTAAGTTCCTGTTCATAGGCGAGTTCGAGACCGCTGGCGCCGATATAATCACCCAAGGCGTAAGCTCCTTCGGATGATTTTATTTGTTTTGGGGTAACTTCCTGTATATATCCAAGAACATGGGCACCACGTTTATAGGGATATTTGCGCATGTTTCGGACCTGAACAAAGAATCCGGGAAATTCATAAAGGCTTTCCTGAAACTTGGCGTAGAGATCTACCGGAATTTTTGACATGAAGACAAACGGTACTGATTTAGAATACTGCTTACTTCTCCAGTTTTTTGACAGTCGTTTTTCGAATGCTTTTTTGTTAATTCCAAGTAATTGGCAGAAGTAGGCGGTATCCATCTCAGGGCTCAGTTGGTTATAGGTAACCATTAGATCATAGATGGGCTCGTTATTAACCAGCAGCCGTTGCTGTCTGTCATAGATAAGTCCTCTAGAGGGATATTTTACATATTTACTAATGGCAACAGAGCTAGCTTTATCGCGGTAGGTATTGTCGATCACCTGCAAGAATAGTGCTTTTATAAGCAGTGTGGCAGCTGCAATAAAAAACACAATTTGGATGATGCGAAAGCGGTTTCGGTAGTTGTCAGTGTAATTGGACATGAATGATTTTCGATTGAATCCTAAATTTACGTAAAATGTACCGGTTGAAACCTATTCTTGGGGCGTTTCTTTAAATTCGACATTCCGGTAAATGTCTTTAAGGTTTAATTCGAGGTTGACGGATTTAAACGAAATAGTTTCTTCCATATTTTGGCTAGCGCCTAGTTGCCATTTATTTTCTTCTTCCCGGAAAAAAGTTTCAACGAATGGGCGGTCCTGGCTAACCAGCACGTATTCTTTTAAGGAAGTGGTACTTCTGTAAGCGACAAATTTTTCCCCATGATCCAAATCAATAGTAGATTTTGAAGTAACTTCAATGATCAAGAATGGGTTGTTAAGGGTGTCAAAATGGTTGTCGGTGAAAGTAGGCTTACCTTTAATAATAACGATATCCGGATAGAGATAGCTAGAAGTAATTGGATTGAAGACCCGTTGATCACTAGAATAAATCTCATAGCCCTTCTCAATCAATGACTTGTAAAAGAGAAATACAAGGTTTGTTACAATTCGATTGTGGTTATTACTAGCTCCACCCATGGGTATTAGTTTACCGTTAAAAAATTCAACTTTTTCTTTCCGGGCTCTTTCATCTTTGAGATAAGCTTCTGCTGAGATATTTTTAGTGGCGATGGAACTCATAATCACGTATTTTCTTAATTAACCAAGATAATAAAAATTGCGTTCAATTAATCTCTTTCAGCACTTCTTTCCATTTCGTTTCTAGTTCGTGACGTTCTTCCTTAGATATTTCGTGCTTTTTGGAGGGGTAGCTCTTGGTCTTGGCAATGTAAGACTTAAAGGTCGCTTCGGTCGCTTCGAAACCGTGAATACCAAGCTCTTTATAAATATTGGAGAGGGTATCCAGGGGTGTTTGTTTCAGATCAGCATAGCTGACTTCGATGAGATTGCCTTCCGGAATGAGTTCCCGGTCTCGGATATAGGTTTTCAGCATTATTTTATAGGTTTTAATAATATGCTGCCGGATATGTTCTTTAGAATAGGGTTGTAGTTGGAAAAGCGGGAGGACATTTTTAAATAAGCTTTGAGTGGAGGAATAAACCTGATAGGGGTTTCGATGGATATAGATAAATTTTGCATTAGGGAATAGCTCTAATAGTGTTTTTATCCGGAAAGTATTGGGAGGATTTTTCAATAACATCCTGGATTTACCGGTATAGATTGCTGCTTTTTTGAGCAGTGTCAGGTAGGTTGTTTTCCATTGTTTTTTTTCGTTTGCTGTCAATTGCTCAAGTGTCCCCATTTTTTCCACCCAGTTTTCAGAGGCGTTGGGAAAATGCCACATATGGTAAAGGGCAAAAGGACCGGTATTGACCATGGCCATTTCTTCTTCTTGCGGGCTATTGAGATAAATTTTCACATCATCAATCGGCCTTGTTGGGGGCATGAGGATTTTAGTCAGCCTGGGGAAAAGCCAGTTGGTCATAAAGGTGTGCGGGAAAATACTTTGTAGGGTGGTGACGTAGCCAAATTGTTTGTCCTGGCTTAGGAGATTGTGAAGATGGGTGGTGCCGCTTCTCCAGTGGCCGATGATAAATACCGGTGCTTCATCCAGTTGGATGGTTTGGATTTTCTTTTTCAACCGCATAGCTTCATACCATTGAAAGGGAGCACTCAAGGTACAGATCAGAGCGACCCAAAAAGCTCTTATTTTGAATCTGAAGGGAATGTTCCCGGATGGTTCCTGCTTTAAGATCGTGATCCAACCCTTGAGAGTATTTCCGATGGCTGGGGTAATATGCTTATTCAATAGGCGCATAACGAAAATAATTGATAGATAAATTCAATGATAAATATGGTAAATTAGGCAGGAACTTTATAAGATAAATAAAATAAAATAAAAGGGAAAAAAGTTGCCTAAGTATTGGTCAAAAAAGACAAAAGTTTTTTTTAATCAGCACGAAAGGACCGTATGATATTTTTGAATTGAAAAAGAAGGAAACGTGGTATTTAGGAGTTTTTGTAAAACATCCTTCTGCTTTTTGGATAAAATTAAAACTATTAGTAGTTTTGTAGGCTATTTTTAAATAAAAAGCAGGAAGCAGTCCATGTTTTAAACGAACAATTGCAAAAAGCTAAGAGCCAACACCCTATCAGAACGGATACAATATGGGTTTAGATAAATAGTTGCCGTAGCATCAGTGATTTGATGTTACGGTTTTTTATAACAAGAGAGTGTCTCAAATACTTTTGGGACAGCTCTCTGATAAGTTTTTTCGAGGATACTTGAAAGGTGTTGTAATCAAGAGCTGAATGATCAGGTTTTACACTTCAAAATGTACTAACTGCACGAACTTATTGATACGGTCCCGGATCTCTTGCTGCGAAAGGTTTTTAATACGATTAATACTAAATTCTTCCACACAGAAAGAAGCCATGGCAGAGCCGTGGATGATTGCACGTTTCATATTGTCAAAGGAAAGGTCGCCGGTTTTAGCGATATAGCCCATCATGCCGCCGGCGAATGTATCGCCTGCTCCGGTGGGATCGAAGACCTCTGCCAGAGGAAGGGCCGGAGCAAAAAATATGCTGTTTTCCTGGAAAAGCAGGGCACCGTGTTCGCCTTTTTTGATGGCGATGATCTGGGGGCCCATTTCGTGGATGAGCTGTGCAGCTTTTACGAGAGAATATTCGCCGGAAAGTTGGCGGGCTTCTTCATCGTTGATGATTAGCATGTCGATTTGGCCGATCACTTTTTTGAGACTATCCATGGCTACGTCCATCCAAAAATTCATGGTATCTAAGGCGATCAGTCGGGGGCGTTTACGTAGTTGCTCGATCACCCGCATTTGTACATCCGGGGTTAGGTTGCCCAGCATGACGTAGTCGCTGTCTTTGTAGCTTTCCGGAAGGACGGGGTCGAAATCTGCCAGTACGTTGAGTTCGGTAGCGAGGGTATCACGGGAGTTCATATTATCGTGGTATTTACCGGCCCAGAAGAACGACTTTTCGCCTTCTTTTACCTGTATACCGTCAAGATCGGCCCCAACAGATTGGAGATGGTCCAATTCTGTCTGAGGGAAATCGTCTCCGATCACCGACACCATTCGGATCGGTTTGGTAAAGTAGGAAGCGGAGAGGGCGATATAAGTAGCAGCGCCACCGACCACGCGGTCGGCTTTGCCGAAGGGGGTTTCAATATCATCGAATGCGACAGTACCGACAGTAAGTAAACTCATGGTCTAGTTGATTTAGTTGAGTACGTTTAGTGGTTGATGAAGTGGAATAACAAGAGCAAATCAGAGTACTTACTTTATTTATTCCGAATCATTCAAAGGTAAAAACTAATTTCGGCGCAAACTTAAGGAAAACTTAGTGAACTACTAAACGGAATAAACTTAATCCATCAAGGGTGGAACTATTTTTTTGAAAAAATAATTACACAATTATTGCACAATTGTTTTGTATGTGATATCTTTGCATTCGCTTAACGAAAAAGGGGTGATAATTAAATGATGTTTAATTTCCTTTTTTGGTTAAAGTAGAAAAGCCTCGTTAGCTTCCCGCTTTTTTGCAAGAAAAAAGCGGGATTAGAGCGGCAAAATAAAAAGCCTCCTTAGCTCAGCTGGTTAGAGCGCCGGACTGTTAATCCGTAGGTCCAAGGTTCAAGTCCTTGAGGGGGCGCACAATAAAAGGTCCATCAATAGTAATATTGTTGGGCCTTTTTTATTTTGGAGTGTTTGGGCTTGATGGTTAGAGCGTCCCGCTTTTTTGAAATTGGACAGAAGTATTCAATTGCAAAAAAGCGGGATTAATCCGTAGGTCCAAGGTTCAAGTCCTTGAGGGGGCGCCATGAAGGACTGCGTTCGAAAAGGACGTGGTCCTTTTCTCTCTACGCCTTCATGGCGCAGCCATTATAATTTTACGATCCATTCAAACCACCTTTTTATAGTGAAGGCGAAGCGCAGCGCAGTCCTTCATGGCAGTAAAAAAAATCCCACAACGATGGATAACTTCTATTTCACCTATGTACTATTCAGCCAAAAAGATCACCTCTTATATATTGGCTATACCTCAAATCTTGAAAAACGCCTAGAAGAACATAACCAAGGCCTTACAAAAAGTACTTGTAACAGGAGACCGTTTAAGTTGATCTATTTTGAAGGGCATACCCGAAAGCTCGATGCTCTGAAAAGGGAACGGTACTTCAAAACCAATTCTGGGAAACGGACTTTACGGAAAATCCTTAAAGATGTCTTAGAAGATTTTAGGATATAAAAAAATGGAGGAACTTTTATTTTAGTAGAATATGACATGAAATCACCTCTAATTCCCTGGGTTCCGTTTCCTGTTCCTTTTGATCGTTTTATCGAAATTGCAGAAGAGGTTGGTATGAGGATGCCGGAGTTGATCGAAGAAATCCCCTCTGCCTACGGGCCGAGAAAAATTTATTCGGCTTTTGCCCTGAAGGATCTTTAGGTTGGCTAGTATGTTAACTCATGGAATAGAGGGATAATTTGTTGGTTTATATTGGTTTAAGAAAAATTAAATATGTTTAGTCATTAGTATTTTCCGGGACAGTTTTTTAATTTTATGGAACCCTCTTATTAAGACGTATTGCCTACGCAACTTACTTAATTTTGAACCTATGAAAAGAATTGTTCTTTTTTCAGCCTTATTTACTTTTGCTTTTATTTCCCAAGGTTTGGGACAATGCTCACCTCCAGAGTTTAATACGCAGTCTCAAATTGATGCTTTTCCAACCGACTATCCTGGCTGTACGGTCATTAATGGAGGGTTAACGATTAGGAATGGAAACACACCAGGTGATGAAATTGACGATTTGTCCCCACTAAGTGGCATTACTTCGGTGACGGGAGCTTTATTTATCCGGAATAATCAATCCCTGGGCAGTCTTGCCGGTTTGGAGCAACTCAATTCTGCAAATACAGTGGTCGTTCGCCAGAATAACGCTTTGACTGACCTGAGTGGCCTTAATGGCTTGACTTCAGTGACCATGAATCTGCTAATTCGCGATAATGATCTTCTGGAAAATTTGAATGGACTCGAAAGCCTCAGTTTTATTGGGGAAGATTTATTTGTTAGCGGAAATGGTGATCTTCTTTCATTGGCTGGTTTGCAGAATCTTGCCTCCGCAAATAATTTAATTATTCCCAATAACTTTTCCCTAAACGACCTCTCTGCCCTTTCTCAACTTTCTTCTTTAGGTAACGGACTTTTGCTAGCAGACAATGCTGCACTTGAAAGCCTGAATGGCCTTCAGAATATTATTTCTGTGGGCGGCAACGTCACCATTGAAGATAATAGCTTACTGAGTATGTGCAACTTTCTTTTTACACTACTAGATGAAATAGATGAAAATGATGACGGCCCGGGAGGGGCTCCAATTCCTGATGTCGGTGGTACAGTAACGATAAGTAATAATGCCGCAGGATGTAACAATGTGCAGGAAATCCTTACTGCGGGCCCACCAAATCCGACTATTCCGACCATGTCGGAATGGGCGTTCTTTTTACTCGTGATCATGGTATTTACGGTCGGGATTGTCGGGGTGTATAATGTGAAGAAGCGGGGTACGCTTAAAGCTTGGCACTCAATTCGACAACACCAACTCCTCTGCTGCCTTTTTGGTGCTTAATACTGCTTTTTCAAACCACTCATTTATCCGTTCGAAATCCTCTTCGCCGGTATGGGCTTCCCATTCTATGGTGTAGGTAAGGAAGGTCTTTCCATTCGCTTCAAAGACTCTATTTTCAATGTTACCCTTATACTGAGGATGATCTTTCAATTCAAAGTAAGTCAAAAATTGTTCTTTGTCTTTTTGAATGATCTCTTTTACCACAATCCCGTCGCGTTGCATGACTCTAAGCATATCGCCGTCTTCTGTGGTCGTGAATTTTGTGGAAGCTATTCCGGAAATGTATTTCTCAGGCTGTTCTATTTTGTCGACCAAGATTTTCCAAACAATCTCTTTAGGAGCCTTTACTGGGATTTGATAAAAAATTCTAATCATTATGTCTTGTCTTTTGTTAGTGAAACATCTAAGAAATGACAGAAATCAAAAATTGTTTACCAAACCTAAACATTTACACATGAATACAACTGAATTTCTCGCCATGCAAAGTGAATATTCTGCACGGACCCGCGGCGCCAAAAATGTGATCGATGCTTCTTTCCCACTTATAGAACAGGCATTAAAGGATCTATTATCGAATTTTAAAGCACCTTACCTTACGCTTGCCGATATGGGAGCTGCAGACGGAGGAACGTCTATGTCGCTAGTGCTAAATGCTGTTAAAGCTATTCGGAAACAACATCCCGATCTACCCATCCATTTAAATTATTCAGACTTACCGGAAAATGACTTCAATGCTTTATCCCGATTGTTGAATAATGTCAACGGCGAAGGTGATGCCATTCTTGACTTGTTTGAGGGTTTGACGATCTCCGCTGCTCCAGTTTCTTTTTATTATCCCATTTTACCCCCGCAAACCTTATCTCTTGGATATTCGGCTACCGCCATGCATTGGCTGGAGTTTGCACCAGGCAAGATAACAGATCACGTACATATAGCAGCAAGTAAGGATGGTCAGGCCCAAGAGCTCTTCAGCCAAAAAGCTCACGAAGATTTAGTGAAAATTCTTCACCATCGCAAAGAAGAAATGCATACCGGAGCTTATTTCTTATTAGTTAACTTCGGCATTAATGAGGGAGGTCAGTTTTTGGGAAATACGCGAGGTGTTCATATGTTCAATCACTTTTATAAAATCCTTTCTCAAATGGTGGATGAAGGGAAAATTACAAAAGAAGAACTGTTAAATATGAATTTCCCCCAATTCTACCGATCCAAGGAAGATTATCGAAAGGCTGTTGATGATCCTTCTTTGAAAGGACAACTGGAGATTGTTGATATAAAGGATTTGACAACGCCTTGCCCCTACCGTGAAGACTTTGAAAATACTGGCGATGAAGCAACTTTTGTAAAGACATATCCGGAAACGCTACAAACCTGGAGCTATCCTGTCTTTTTTGTAGGATTGGATAAAAGCCGCCCGGAAGAAGAGCGCCATGGTCTGGTAACTGAGTTTTTTGAGCGCTACAAGGCTGATATAAAGGCAAGCCCGGAAGAGCATGGTATGGATTATGTTCACCACCTGGTTTTACTCAAGCGTGTTTGATTTTGAACGAACCAATAGAACTATCCCTGCTATACTAGCGATCAACATGATAATAGAAACGGGTACAGAAGCGATAACTATGGTTTGCTGAAACAGCGTTATCGCCTCTCCTTTTCCAATGACTAATATAGCTGCGGCAGTAATGGCCATTGAAAGCGACCAGAAAATCTTTTGCTGCTTGGCAGGTTGTTGGTCCTTACTGAAAATGGTTGATATACTCAAAGCAACGGAGTCTCCGGTAGTCGCCATAAAGAAAAAAATAAGTGGGACCACTAACAGAAGTAGTAAGGTGCTTACATCTGAAAGGTTTATGATGGCAATTAAGGCCGCTGGCATCCCATTTGATTGTAACTGCTGAGTAATGGCACCTTCTGAACTTTGATCCAACAGAATACCACTCCCACCTACAATAGAAAACCATAGATTGGTTACCAGCGGAGCCATCAAACAAATCGTCAAAAATAATTCCCGAATAGTTCTTCCTTTAGAAATTCTGAATAAAAAGATAGACATGATAGGCCCGTAGCCGAGAAACCATCCCCAAAAGAAATGTGTCCAGTTATTAGTCCAGGTGGCTTTTGTATCCACTAGAGCCAAGTCAAAAAAATGGCTGAAGTAAGTTCCTCCCGATTGAACAGTCAGGTCTAAAATTTTGAAAATTGGTATCGATGCCAGCAAAAATAGGCCAAAGCCTACACAAAGAGCCATATTGAAAAGACTGAGTACCCGAATACCTTTTTGTATTCCCTTTACGGCAGAAATCGTATACACAGAGGCGAGTAATCCGATTAGCAATAATTGGGTGAAAACAGAATCGGGTAGCGGAGTGCTGCTACTTAAGATGTAACTAAGTTGAATGCCCAGAAAACCTATGGGACCGATGGTACCAATCAAAACAGAGATAACAGCGATGATATCGATTACATGACCAAAGGGCCCTTTTAGTACTCTTCTGGGGATTATTGGGTAAAGCATAAGGCAGGGACGGTTGCGCAGTTTAGGGTCGTGAACCATTGCCTGAAGCGGGATAATGGCTAAAGTGCCTAAAGCCGTCCAGGCCAGAAAACCCCAGTGAAAATAGGATTGTGCCATGGCAGCAGCGGGAGCAGATACGCCAGATTGCTTAAAAGGTAAAGGGACTGACTGGAAATGATATAGTGGCTCAGCTGCCGACCAAAAAACGCCACCTCCTGCAAGCAAGGTGCTCAATATGATCGCTAGCCAAGATCCGTAGCTGAGCTCAGGGGGCTCCGCTCCCAACTTGATCCTGCCCAGGGGAGATAAGGCGACGACCAACGAACTTAAGAATAGAGATAGAACCAGTATTTGCCAAAATCCGCCGAAGGTAGTTGCTGACCATTTGAAGGCCTGCCCGGTGGAAAATTTGAAATTTTCCGGAGCGATCACCAGCCAAAGAAATAAGGCAACTATGAGGATACCAATAAGGAATTGGGGAATAGAAAATTTGAAAGAGGGCATTATGATTAAATAATTTTCATCATAACGCCTCTTTATATACAATGTTTAAGGTTATTGCCTCATTTTCATTACTTTCATGGTCTTCGTACCTGCTTCCATCTGTATGGTAAGGAAGTAGCTACCGTTATCCAGAGACTTCGTATCAATTATTAAGTAATTGTTTTTTATTTGGTAATCATGGAAATTACCTGATTGTATCTGACGACCCGCAAGATCTGTAATAATATATTGACCATCTGAATAATCGGGTGCTTCCACTTCTACAGTAAGTTGCTGATCAAATGGATTCGGTTGGATGGTAATATTATCTGCACAAATAGCATCAAGAGGAGTGGGGTCAATTACTTCTACGTTAAGATAACCTGATAAAACCCTTGTCCATATGCACAACAGATACCGTCCTCAGCATCATCAAGGATAGCAAAAAGATACTCATCTCCACAAGGGATAGGAATATCAAAAGTGTAAAGTGTTAAAGGGGCAGGTAGTGAACCAAAGGGAATCAGGAAGAGGTCTTCCTCCGTGCTGTTCAGAATTATCAAGGCCGTTTCTTCGGGGAATTCGTCCGTAAAAATAGTTAATAGAGTAGCGGGACAATGACGAAAGTCATTTCTCTTTTCAAAAAAACGAACAGGAACAAGCTTTACAAAGCAACGTTGTTAGGACGTATAAAGTTTTTCATAATACTCATGGGCCATTCTATCCGAATCGAAAAAGGGTATGATGTCATCCATGCTTGTGTGCATGATTTTCATCCAGTTTTCATGGTCTTCATAGTAGATGGGGAGGATCTTATTTTCGAGGAAATCCAACAGAAACTGGGCATCCAGATCATCTTGCTGAAATTCGGGAATATCCTGATTAACAGGAGGGATGATAAAAGAGTTGATACCATCGTTGGCAAATTCGGGGATCCATCCGTCAAATGTAGAGAAGTTGATAGCTCCGTTCATGGCGGCGGCCATTCCGCTGGTACCGGAGGCTTCTCTTGGTATCCGGGGCGTATTGAGCCAGATGTCTGCACATTGTTTCAGGTCTTTAGAAAGGCCTAATTCGTACCCTACCATGACCGCGAGATTCTTGTGTTCTTTGCTGAAGTGTACCAGGCTGTTGTAAACGCTGATAGCGGTGTAGTCAGTTGGATAAGGTTTGCCGGCCCAAATAATTTGTACCGGGTGTTTTTTATTGGTCAAAATTCTCTTGAAGCGTTCCCGGTCTCTAATGATCAGGTCTGCCCTTTTGTAGGCGGCGAACCGGCGTGCCCATACGATAGTGAGTACTTCCGGATCAAAGATTTTTCCGGTTTGATCAGCTACGGTTTTGAACACTTCTGTTTTCATTTCCTGTTTCCGTGCGCTTAATACTTCATAATCTTTTTCATGGAATGCCTTTTCCATGACCGGATCCCACCAGTATTTTGTATTTTGAGAGTTGGTAATGTGGATAATCGGAGAGATATTTTCATGGTCTCCCCACATTTTCCGGGCTACTCCACCATGTATTTTAGACACGCCATTGGCGATTCTTGACACTCTTAGGGCTGCTAACGTATGGTTGAATACTTCATCCTGGATACCGGTAATTTCCCTGACGGTATCAAGGGGCAGGCCGTTAAAATAACTCATCTTTTCAAGCTGGCGAATGTCATGCTTCTCGTTTCCTGCGGGTACGGGAGTGTGCGTTGTAAAAACTACTTTACTTTTTACTTTCTCAATATCTCTTAATTTGCGATACAGATAAAAAGCGGCGGGCAGCCCATGGGCTTCATTTAAATGATAAACTTCCGGATCGAAACCAATAATATCCATCAATTTGGCCCCTCCGACACCCAATAGAATATATTGGGCTATTTTTGCTTCGATGTTAGAGTCGTATAACCGGTGGCTAATGGTTCTGGATAGGTAATCATTTTCAGGAAGATCGGTAGAAAGAAGGAAGATAGGAGCGGATTCGAATGTCTCCGGCGGCAGGTAAAAGGCCTTTACTTTTACATTATGGCCGTTCACTTCGATGTCAAAGGTGATTTTAGTATCCACTAAAAAGCTATAGGATTTCTCGAGGAAGAGTACGTCCATTGAGCGGTCTCCTTTCCGTATCTGGTCGTAGTAACCATACTTCCACAATATTCCGATTCCTATCAGATTTTGCTTTAATTCATAGGCGCTTCGCATATGGGAGCCGGCAAGGAAACCGAGTCCACCTGAAAATATTTTTAAGGCCTGGTCTATGGCAAATTCCATACAGAAATAGGTGACCGGTTTTTTATATTTCGGATCGAAATGGAAGGGGTGTTTAAAACCCTTAAAGGCTTTTTTCATGGCTCGTGATTTTTAGCAACTTTCTATAGACCCTGCAAATATCTATAATTTTTGCAAAGCTAGGGTATGATCGGGTTAAAATAAATCTTCTTAGCAATACTCATTGTAGGGAATTCCCTTATTTTCGCATTTGCCGCTTATAGATATAGTTTGTTTGGATGAAGCTGATTAAATTATGGAAAGCTTGAAATAAAAAATAGGAATAAACTTCGGTACTATTTATGGATAAGCAGATATACACCCGCCTTTTGGAAGCTAAAAAAAGAAAGCATAAAAAATTTGCTGTCTTGATTGATCCGGATGTGGTAGGTATAAAAAATCTGGATAAAGTCTTGGCACTCGGGGTAAAAGCCAACGTAGATTTTTTCTTTATAGGAGGCAGTCTCATTGTTGATGACCAGTTGGATCACTGTTTACAAACCATTAAAGATTACTGCGATATTCCTATCGTTCTGTTTCCGGGCAACTCCTATCAGTTGAGTTATAAAGCAGATGCCCTTTTGTTTTTATCGCTTATTTCCGGAAGAAACCCTGATTTATTGATCGGGAAGCATGTGATTACGGCACCGTTTCTGAAAATGAGTCCCCTCGAAATTATTGCTACGGGGTACATGCTTATTGACGGAGGGGTAGCAACGACGGTATCGTATATGAGTAATACATCCCCTATTCCTTCCAACAAAAACGATATTGCTGTGTGTACCGCTATGGCTGGGGAACTTTTAGGCCTCAAATTGATTTATATGGATGCAGGTAGTGGCGCCAGAAATTCTATTTCTGCCTCTATGATCGAAGCAGTAAGCCAAAACGTAGCCATACCGCTAATTGTAGGAGGGGGCATCCGTACTCCGGAAAAAGCACTAGAAAACGTTGAGGCAGGTGCTGACCTGATCGTTATCGGAAATGCTATTGAAAAAGACCCTTCATTGATAGGAGAAATGGCTACTGCCATTCATTCAGTGAATAAATAATACGTTCATGAAAGGAATAGTTGTAAAATCTACCGGCAAATGGTATCAAGTGAAAACAACAGATGGAAAACTAATGTCTTGTCGTATTATCGGAAAATTTCGACTCGATGGATTCAAACTGACTAACCCGGTAGCGGTAGGCGATTGGGTATTTGTGGAGCCGGAAGAATTGGGAGAAGAAGATTCTGGTAGTATCAAGAAAATCCTTCCCCGAAAGAACTATGTGGTTCGTCAATCTCCACGCCAAAAGCATTTTTTGCACCTGCTGGCTAGCAATATCGACCAGGCGGTGCTTATTGTGACTGTCGTTCAGCCTATGTTAAAACAAGGGTTTATTGATCGGTTTTTATTGATGACCGAACCACATAATATTCCTGCTACTATAGTTTTTAACAAAGCTGACTTGTATTCCGAAAAGGACCTCGAAGTTTTTGAGATTTTAAAAGAAATTTATTCGGATATAGGTTACCAGGTGCTCCTCGTATCTGCCTTGCAGGAAAAAGGTATTGACGCGCTAAAAGAAGTACTGAAAGATAAGACAACATTGATTGCCGGTCAATCTGGGGTTGGCAAGTCTACTCTGATCAATGTAGTAGAACCTTCTTTGGAACTACGCACCCACGAATTAAGTGATTATTCGGGAAAAGGGCAACACACTACGACCTTCGCCGAAATGTTCCCGTTATCCTTCGGAGGAAGCATTATCGACACGCCGGGGATCAAAACACTGGCTTTTAATAACCTCGAACCGCTGGATGTAGCTCACAATTTCCGCGAACTATTTGAATATTCAAAAGATTGTAAATTTCACAACTGTACCCACCGGAATGAACCCAAATGTGCTGTGAAGGAAGCGATCGAAATGGGGGAGATCAGCGAATTGCGCTATTTTAACTACATCCAGATCCTGGACGAGATCGAAGGACTAAATTACTGGGAGCGGCTAAAGGAGATGTGATATTTCTGCAAGGGACAAGGGCTTTTCCCTACTCTTTTTCCATGATTCTTTCTCCCAAAATTTTATCTAACCTTTTTTGATATTTTTTAAAGGACCTCAGATTTTTATGTTTTCCATCTTTTATGGTGACAAAGTTCGATTCTTCCTTGAGCAGGGGTTTGAGCAAAGAGGCGGAAGCGTAGGGGACAATTCTGTCTTTAGTACCTTGAAAAATATGCACCGGGTACTCGACCTCCTTTAAATGCTCGTCATTGGGAAATTTATAGTTGAATTTGAACGGGAGCCAGAGGAAGGGAGCATTCTTTTTGATAGCGGTACGGATATTGTTGTATGGGGTTTCCAGGATCAGCATTTTGGCGGGATTCGTGCTAGCCACATTTGACGCAACCCCGGTACCCAAGGACCTTCCGTATAGAATAATTTCATCCTCCTCATATTGATCAGCTACCCAGTTGTATATCATTTTGGCGTCTTTATACATATTTTGTTCGCCTACCTTTCCGGTGCTTTTTCCGTATCCGCGGTAGTCGATGGCTAGAAAGTCGTATCCTCTGGAAGTAAAATCGTTGTGATATCCGGCCCACCGTTGAAGATTATCGGAGTTGCCGTGGAAATATAAGATAATTCCCTTCTTAGAGGATTGATGAGTGGAAAAAAATAAGCCGTTGATCTGCTCACCATCAGGGGTGGTAAAGAAATGTTCTTCACATGGCGCATCGAATCGGAAAACATGGTCGGTTTTCAATTTGTCAGGTCTGAAAATGATATTTTTCTGGAATACATACACGGCAGCGATGGTTAGTACATATAAGCCAACTAAGAAAAGACTAAACCGGAGGATTCTTTTAAACATGTTTTACTTTTAAAGATTTGATGTCAAAGGTAAGCAAGATGCTCTACATTTCTTATTAACAAAGTATTAAACGTTTTTATTCCAAAATTGATGCCCTCTATCTTTAAAATGAGCATAACTTCCATGGAAGAAGCTATTAAATACCGTCAAAAAACTCCTGAATTTGATAACCTTTACGAAGTGAAAGAAAATCGGATTGGGCGTCAAAAGAACTTATTTTAAAATGCAAAAAATAGTACCTTTGCCAATTAAAAAAAGGTTCGTCGTATGTTAGTTACCAAAAAAGTCCTTTTACCATTCCTCTTGTTATTCGTTTTTTTTAATGGTTACAGCCAGGAGCTTTCCTATGGATTTCGTGCAGGGTTGAATTTCTCGAGAATACTCGGACCTGCAGAGGAGAATAATAGCGGTGATAAGTTGGAAGATTTCAAGTATTTCACCGGGTTTCATGTCGGAGCCGGTTTAATTATTAAGCTTACCGACATATACGGAATTAAGACGGAGGTGTTATTTTCTCAAAAAGGGGGACGTTTAAACTATGAGGGCGATTCTTATTTTATATTGACCCCTTCGAATAGTATGGTCACCGAAGAAATTATTACCACAGGTAATAGAAGGAGCGTTCTCACGTATTCAAATTCTTACATTGATATTCCTATAACGGGTTATGCTAAAATTGGTCGTATTGAATTTATGGCGGGCCTGAATGTTGGCTTTCTGGTAGCGTCTTCAGGTGCCGGAGAGTTAATTTATAACGGGGTTTCAGAGGCAGGGAATGAGCTTGATTTTACTGTAGGGCTCGACTACAACTATTTTGGTGATGAGCCCGGAGAAGCTACTTTTGACGACGAGTCAACAACCGTTAACATAGACGGCGAGCAAGCAGTTTTGCCCTCGGAGGCCGGCGGATACTGGCTTTTTGAAGAAGACAACGGCAACAACTTTGCTATTCTTGATCTGGGGCTTAACGCGGGATTTGCTTTTTACTTAAATGCAGGGCTTTATTTGGGCTTCCGGGCTAATTTGGGGTTGGTTGATATTACCAATAACGATTACGATCAGTCACTGCTCGAATTGGATATGGACAATACAATCATTTCCAGAAGCGATATAGACCGGAATTTTAACTTTCAGGTTTCACTAGGATTCAGTTTTTAGGAATTCGGGCTCGTCTTCTTGTATCAGGAAGAAACCATCTTCCCCCTGAGGTTGATAGAGGGGCATCAGGATAAGCCCTGATTGAGGTGAATAGATCGGGCCGTTCTTGTCGTGGGCGAGTAATTCTCCTTTTAATACTTTTTGAAAATTGTGATACCCTGGACGCATTTTAAATTGATCTTCTTCTTCAATACCATACCTGTAGATCAAGCTCGCAACTTTAGGAAGGTTTTCAGAAAATTCTACAAGCAGGGCGTCGTGCCGGTTTTCAATTTGATCAGGTTCGACCATTCCCAGCGTAGCCATACAATTGGTAATCGCTGCGATGGACCTGTTTACAGACAGGATGTCTTCGTGCTGGCCCGACTCAAAAGCAATGGCGGTAGTATTTGGAGCAAAGTTGGAATTGTTGAAATAATGTAGCGTAGTACCTTTTACGCCTTGCAACATTCCTCGAATGACTGGCGCATTTAGGTGGACGGCTAGTTGTATACTGCGAGGGTCCTCGTTTGGTATGGAGAAAATGCCCCCATGTGCGGCGGTGGTATGCAAATCGAGGAAAATGACTTCTTCGGGTTGGACAGCTTCAATTTCGGCATCAATCACCTGCAGGAGTTCTTTGATCTCCAAATTTTCGGCCTTAAGCTGTTCCTTAGGAGTAGCTTTAATCCGGTCGATATTTTCAGGAAACCATTGCCGGTTTAAGTCTTTTTCAATAAATCGAACATTAAGTTTCATGGCCTGGAGATTTCCTCTCAGACCAATGATCTTTCCCTTGAATTTAAAGTCGGGATTGACAATAGGTTCATTTTCAAGAAGCTGAAAAATCACTTCAAGCGCTTCGATCCCTGCAGGTTCATTACCATGCATTCCTGCGAGGCATACTAAAAGAGGACCAGGAGTTCCTCTTGAGAATTTTCCGATAATGCGCTCCCTACTCATAGACGATTTATAAAGCGGGTAGTACTTTCCCTTTCGCTTCTCCGAATCCGATGCGGAGACCATCTTTCTGTCCAAATCCTTTGAGGATAACGGTATCGCCATCATTAATAAATTTACGCTCGGAGCCATCGTTCATTTTCACCGGATCAGTTCCGCGCCAGGAGAGTTCGAGCATAGAGCCGTAAGACTCTTTGGTGGGCCCGCTAATCGTGCCCGAAGCCATGATATCCCCGATATTTATATTACATCCGTTAACGGTGTGATGCGCAAGTTGTTGGCACATGCTCCAGTACATATATTTGAAATTGGATTGACACACCGTTGTTTCTTCCGCCTGATCAGGCTGTATGGCTACTTCCAGTTGCAGATCATAGTTTTTAGGTCCTTTCTGTTGTAAATAAGGGAGTTGTTCTTGTATGGGTTTGGGGCCTTGTGTGCGGAAAGGCTCCAGCGCTTCCAAGGTAACCACCCATGGAGAGATCGTGGAGGCAAAACTTTTTCCCAGGAATGGCCCAAGGGGAACGTACTCCCATTTTTGAATATCTCTAGCCGACCAGTCGTTAAACAATACTAATCCGAATATATGATCATCAGCTTGATCGATGGAGACCGTTTGGCCGAGGTGGGTCTTTTTACCAATGACAAATCCCATTTCTAACTCAAAATCCAGGAGTTTACAAGGACCGAAAACCGTCGTTTCTGCTCCTTTGGGCATCTGCTGGCCCTTAGGACGGTGGATAGGGGTGCCCGAAACGATAATAGAGGAAGCTCTTCCGTGGTAGCCAACGGGAAGGTGTAACCAATTGGGAAGTAATGCATTTTCTGGATCTCGGAACATAGAGCCAACATTGCGGGCATGTTCAATACTCGAGTAGAAGTCCGTATAGTCGCCTACGTGTACAGGAAGCAACATTTCTACTTCAGATTGTTGATACAGAAACGCTGGAGCTTTTTCTTTGGCGTCCAAAGGGTCTTCGGCATCGAGCACCTCTGCAATTTTAAGCCTGACGGAACGGGTGACGGGCTTGCCCAGAGCAATAAAATCATTGAGGCGGTCCTTTGCAAACACTTCTTTTGGGGCTCCTGTTTCTTGGAAATACCCCATAGTTGCCAATTTAAAGAGGTCAACTACGTGATCCCCGATGGCGGTGCCCAGCCGTGGGGTCAGATTTCCTGTTTTAAAAATGCCAAAAGGAATATTTTGGATGGGGAAATCGCTATTTGGAGCAACTTCTACCCAAGATGCTTTTGAAGCTGGAATTAAAGATGTCGTCATTTGTAGTCAAATTTGAATTCCCGCTAAGGTACAATTTTGGATCAGAATTTTCAGATTTTTAGGGGTTTAGAATGAGTACGAAAGAAATTCTTTCTGCTCAATACTTCACAGTAGACAAAATATACTCGACTTGCTGCATAAAGTCGCGTTTGTCTTCATTGGGAGCGAAAATAAACCCCTGGACGAAGAAGAGGCTTTCCTTTTCGGGGTTATGAAAAAGCATGCTAATGAAAGGGCCCCCCATAAAATCTTTCTCCATTTCCCACACGCCTCTGGCTTCAAAGGCGTAGTTGCCATTTTGATTAAAGGCCTGAGTGATCACAGGTAGATCTTCAACATTGGTCCGCATATAAGAGCCTTTCGCTTCAGAGGCGACGTATTTTTTCCCGAGTTTATCCTGGATTTTAACGATCCCGTTTTTAGAAAATTGGGCGGTATCGGCATAGGGGAGCTGGTGAAAGATGAAATTACTGATCAGTTTGCGGGTATCTTTACGTATCCAAAAGAAATCATCTCTTTCCATTGCCACTTTATAGTCCGAAGGTATCTCTATCTTGGCATCAAAGATTTGCTCTATCTGAGATTCGATCGCCTGATTGTGCTTACCCTGGAAGGTATTGGCTGCGATTTGTTTGGTGTCAAATTTATTGATTTGTTTACGGATGGTTGGAAAATTCTGGATCAGGTTGTTAATCAGGTCTTCTTCGCCAAATCCAAACTGATAAACGAGCAATTGGTTTCTGGCCCATTTATCCCTTCCAACAATAAAATTGAAAGTAGAATCTTCTTTAGCTCTCCGCAACTTTTCGCTTCCCAGGTCTTTTTTGACGAGTGCCGTGGTCGGAGAGTCTTCATCTTCCAGGTCAGCCAAAATGAGGTATGTGCGGAGTTCTTTTCTTATCGGTTCATTTCGAAGATCTATGGGAGTAAAATGTTTGAGATCGAAAATAGGCTCGGGCTGCGGCAAGAGTAAAAAAGGCGAACTGTAATAGTAAAGCGTAGAGTCTCCAACAGGTCCCTCCCATAGGCTTGTATCTGTAAGGACGACTACCTGATTTGCCATTCCAAAGGCGTTAGGAACACTTTTCCATTGATTTTGAAAATTATCTGTACAACTAAATAAAGAAAGTGAAAAAGCAATAAATAGGAAAGAAATATATGCTCGATGATCTTTATGAAACATATGCATTGATCTTTTTTTTACAAATTTAGTAATTAGTAGGTCTGGGTATAAAAAATAAAACGTATTTATTTTTTAAGGTTCACCATCTCCAATAGGTAAGATGAAAAAAATGGGGGATTTGGTGGGGAGGGACTGAAAATGTGCTATTCGAGTTGGCTAAAGCTTGATTGAACCATCTCCGTGAGGATTTTTATAATTTAGGAGGTATTCTTTTGAAAAAAGAATAACCCTACACTATATGGTAAAGGCCAAATGTTCAATCAGAAACTTCATCCTTTGCTATTACACTGTAACCTAAATTACTTAATTTTTTGACCATGTCTTTTGCATCAACTCTTCGCCTGCCTGCCGGAGCATTCAGGCAGGTTGCGTACTCGCCTTGATAGCTAAGGCTATCAGGCTCCGCCGCGCCTCGATTTGATGTAAAATTCATTGCCCAAAATTGTTAACTAACTTAGATTACAGTGTACTATATTCTGGGAGGCCTGTTTTTATTAAACAATTGCAATTGTTTAATAAAAACAGACCTATCAAAGAAGAAGATTTGGTGGCTTAAAAAAGCGATTCAATAATATTCTCTTCAGTAATACCTTCAGCTTCTGCTTTGTAGTTGCGGACGATACGGTGCCTCAATACATATTTGGCGATAGCTTGTACATCCTCTCTGTCAGGAGAGTACTTGCCGTGGATGGCGGCGTGACATTTGGCTCCTAAAACCAGGTATTGAGAGGCACGTGGCCCAGCTCCCCAAGAGATATAATTATCGACCATGTCCGTAGCTTTTTCGGTGTTAGGTCTTGTTTTAGTAGCGAGCGAAACAGCATATTCTAAGACATTATCAGCGATAGGTATCTTCCTGATCAATTTTTGAAAGGATAAAATTTGAGCCGTAGAGACGATATGGCTGAGGTCGGCATTTTGCTCTCCTGTTGTAGCTTTTACCACACTGATCTCCTCTTCGTAGGAGGGATAATCAAGTGGAATATTGAACATAAAGCGGTCTAGCTGGGCTTCGGGAAGCGGATAGGTACCCTCTTGTTCAATAGGGTTTTGAGTAGCTAACACAAAGAACGGGTAAGGAAGATCGTGTCGGTCTCCGCTAACGGTAACCGATTTTTCCTGCATAGCCTCCAAAAGCGCTGCCTGCGTTTTGGGAGGGGTACGATTGATCTCATCTGCAAGGACGATATTGGCAAAGATCGGTCCTTTATTAAATTTGAAGTGACGATCTTCGTCGAGGATTTCCGAACCGATAATATCAGAGGGCATCAGGTCGGGGGTAAACTGAATCCGTTTGAATTCGAGATCCATTACTTCGGAAATAGTGCTGATAAGTAATGTTTTAGCCAATCCAGGCACACCTACTAATAAGCTGTGGCCATTGCTAAATAGCGAGATAATCACTGCTTGTACAACATTATCCTGCCCAACGATTACTTTGGCAATTTCTTTCTTTAATTGATTATAAGAATGGGAGAGAGCATCAACTGCTTCTACATCTGAATTAAATACTGTTTCTGACATGCTTCCTGTCCTTGTTTATTCAAAAGTTCAATAATACAAATTAAAAACCGGGCTTGTTAAAAGCCCCACAAAGGTATAAAAAATAAGAAACCGAAAGTGGTTAATTTTCAAACACTTCCGCTAGTTTCTGTTCCAGCGTTGCCCCCCGGAGATTACGAGCTATAATCTTTCCTTCTCTATCAACTAAAACAGTATGCGGGATGGAGGAAACGCCATATAACTTTGCGGCACTGTTTTTCCAACCTTTAAGATCGCTAATATGTAGCCATTCCAATTTATCTTTTTTAATGGCTTTCATCCATCGGGTTTTATCTCTGTCAAGGCTCACTCCTAGTATTTCAAACCCCTGATCTTTATATTTATTGTAAAGTTTTACAACGTTAGGGTTTTCCCGCCGGCAGGGGCCGCACCAACTTGCCCAGAAATCGATGAGTACGATCTTTCCTTTCAGATCACTCAGGCTTCGTTCGTTGCCCTCCGGGTCTTTTTGGGCAAAATCGGGTGCAGGGGCGCCTCTCATGAAACTCTTAGCACGGTCAATTTGTTTTTGAAGCTTTATTATTTTGGGATCATTTTTATCCTTGGCACTATCAATGACCTGATTACCAAAGGTAATCATGTTGGGGTGGTTTTTCTTTTTTAGTCCGCTCATGATGCCTCCTACGGCATAATCATAGGCCCGGGTTCCGGAGGGAATTTGCGCTACGGTTTTATTGAGATATTCCAGATGTTTTTCGTCACTCAGATTTACCTGGCTTAGTATTTCAGCGTAATTCTTAAATCTTTCATAGACGTATGTAGTGTTATTGAAGCCGGGGTCGCTAAGGTCGGCAAATTGGAAGAAGGCATTGGCAAAGTATTCTATCTCGTTAGCGTAGCCTTGACCGTAATGAAAGAAGCTGGTGTAAGTATTTAAAGCGGCGACTTTTGCCAGAAAGGGAGCTTCCTTTTTTAAGGAATCGATTAGTTGGACTTTTTTGCGGTCCAGCTTTCCGATTTGGGCCACGATCTTTTCGACCTTTTTTTGGTCCTGTTTTGCCTGGTTGAGTTCTCCGACCAGCCTGCGCATTTCGTATTCATTCTTTTGAAAGGTCTTTTTTAGCGATATATATTGATCATTAAGTTTGGAGTTTTTTACCGAAGCAGACCTAATCTTGCCGCAGGTGCCTTCCATGACTACCCCCTCTTCACTTCCCAATAGTATAGTGGTAAGTTGCTTTTTGGGAGAGCCGATGTGATATGTAACGGGTGTAGATTTTGGTAACCGAAAGACATAGGTGTTTTCATCCGTTTTTTGAGGAGTAGCTATTTTTTCAAAATCAAATCCGTCAAACTGAAAAAGGGCGAAGTCAGGAGTACAACCTTCCAGTTGACAGGTGAGTTGGATGGTTTCCTGAGCCGCTTGTGCCTGTACCTTTGCCGGCTGAAAAAACGGCAGTAATAAGATAAATGGTAAATATCTATGAATAAGCATGATGTTCGTTTTTTGCGAATTTAATAAGGGAAAATGCTGAAATAGCAAATTGAAGCTTCCTTAACAAAAATTTAAATGCTCCAACCATAGCATTACTTCGCAGGGATATAGGCAATGGCAAATGCAATCACTGCTATGATCAGGCCATACATGAATACGCTGTAACAAATGCGCAAATATTTATATTTCTTAGCCAATACCACTCCCAGGTAGTAAATATCGCGGGTCATCGAACTGTATAAAAAATCGCTGTCTTTGATCATTTCCATCATTCCCCAATGGAAGTCATCGAGTTTCATTTTGTAAAAATTACCAAAGAACAATAAGTTGGATCGTTTGTGTTCGATGTCGTCTCTCGAAAAAACACCTTCTGTAACTTTAGGACGGGTAGAAAGTGTGGCAAAGACCATTGCTGACAGGCAGACAACCAAAAGGACGATGGTAGGAATGATCAATTTAGTATTCGTTTCGAAGCGAGGGATAAGAGTAGATACGGAGATCGAGATAATAATGGCGTTGATACTCAGCATGATGTTGGCCTTATTATCGGCAATGGAGCTGAGGTTGACATGGGTGCGGTAAGTTGTTCGAAACATCGTTTCTACTCCCCTGCCCAGGTTTAGCTGTTTGAGTTCCGTATCGTGGGGCGCGCCCGCTACAGACAATTTCTTTTTTTTCTTTTTCTTTTTCCCTTTTTTTTCGAGGAGTGCTTTTTCTTCAGGTAGCAATTCCATTTCAGGATTGAGGCGGAGCAAGCGCTTGGTAAGTTGCCTTAGGTGCTTTTGTTTTCGCTTGATGTATAGTTCATGGGCAACATAGGTATTGTATTGTTGACTTTTCAGGAAGTTGAGTTCCATCGTGACCCATTCCTGTTCGCTCAGGATCATATTTTGGGTGGTGGTTAATTCTTGTCGCAATCTACCGCTAAGGTTCCAGTACGATTTTTTACCCAGGTGGCTGAGATCGGCATCACAGATGATCTCTTCCAGCAAGTTTTGGGTTTGAGCGTCTACTTTGGTGGCCAGAATACAGTTGAAAATGGTTTGTAGCTCATTTTCTGTATAGTTGTATTTTGAAAGAAAGTCTTTGGCAATTTCGCAGCTTTTTCCTTCGTGGTTTTTGGCGCCATGCGCATAGCCGGTATCGTGAAACCAGGCAGCCAGTAGCAACAACTCCCGCTTTTTTTCGCTCAGATCAAAACCCAGCGAAATTTCCAGACTCGCCTCCACGACCTGACGGGTATGATCAAAGTTGTGATAAACAAATTCGTCAGGAAAATGCTCATTTATATAATGCCTTACATATTGTTCTGCGTCGTGGAGTACTTTCGTTCCTACCTCCATGTGGTATAGTTAATTAGTTGATTGAGTTGGTCTGCTGATGAAAAAACCGCTTTGTTTTCTTATTAAAAGGGCAAAGGGGTATCCATAAACGAACCCGTTGTGTTATAACAGCCTCGAATTTATTAAATAAACGGTAGGAAGCAAAATTTGATGCGATGGATTGTATATTCAATTGTAAAGGAAAAGGTTCTAAATGACAAGAAGAATGAAGGGAGGGATTAACCTAAGAATGAAAAGAGGAAGAAACCCTTTAAAGTTTGGCCGGGTAGATGTTGTCAAAACTGTATGCTCAAAGAAGCATCCAAAAAATCAAAAAAGTAAAAAGTAAAAAAATCAGCCTGGGTGTCAAATTTTTCCGGAATTGTTTGAGCATTCTTGGAATTACTCCTGACAACTTATATGACCAATTTTGGAAAAAAGGAAGCGCAAAAAAATGGTACATCGAAAGAAGTAAGGAGATACCTAAAAACCGCAGCTCTCTTCTTTGGGTAAAAATGAAATGTGCCATGAAAGAAAGGAGATGTATGATTTTGCTAGTAGGAGAATCATGGTATATAACCATGATACCGCTTAAGATGGTGCCGGCCAGCATTATCCAAGCTGTTGGAGCGTAGGATTTTACTTCCTTGAAGAAAAACAGAAAAGAGAGTAACATCCCTGCGAAAAGGATTGCATGAAGAGCCAGGCCCTCTTTCCAAAACAAGAATGGATAAATGAGGGCAGACGCCAAGATGAAAATAATTTGGAGCATTTCTTTTTTCACGGTTTCAATTTTGTACGCTAGAAGCGTTGTTTTCAAAGCAGGTGATTAAAAAAATAGGTTTGCATTAGAACTGATATCCCTCCTATGCATTAATCCTTTCAATTGTGCCAAAGGCTCATAAAGCAGGTGTTCAAAATCCCATTTATGAATGGATCGGCATTTGCTCCCCCTCCGAATATCTTTGATGAATGTAGGTATGAACTCAGGTAACATGAGCAGTCCAACAAAACAGGTGGTGATGGTGGAGGGAGAAAATTTCCCATTTCCCAGCAGGAAAAACTGCATAGATACTTCATCTTTAACCGTCGGTTGATAGCCGGTCATAATGTGGAAGATATCGTGCCGCTCATAATTGCCTACCAGCTCAAACCCGTTGTGGTAAAGGAATTCTCCAAGTGTTTTTCCCAAAGTGTCATCGGGAAAGTTCATCAGTGAGTCGATGGTGTAGGGCCATGGCTTTCGATGCCGGTGTCTCAATTTTACGTATAGCAAACGTACTTTTTCGGCTATTTGGTTGATAACCTGAGCTCTGTTATCAATGGATAAAAATGAAGATGCCATTGTTTTGATAGATCTAAAGTTCTTTGAAATTCAAAGTGTTTGTTAAAAAAAATTATTTTATATTTTTAATGAGCTTTTCCAGTATATCCAGGTGTTCTTTAAAAGCTTTCTTTCCAGCTTCAGTAGCGGTGTAGGATGTTTTTGGTTTTCTACCCACAAATTGCTTTTTGATTTCGATAAACGCCTTTTTCTCCAATACGGACAGGTGGCTGGCCAGGGTTCCGTCGTGGAGATCGAGCATTTCCTTTAGTTGCAAAAAGTCTACCCAGTCATTGACCATCAGGATGGACATAATCCCCAGACGGATTCTGTGGTCAAATACTTTGCTGATCTTTGTGGTAATGTTTTTCATAAAAGTATCTTGGTTTACAAACTACTTAGCAACATAAAGATAATTAGGTAAAAGTTAAATTAATGTACTGTTGAATTTAAAGGATACTGTCTATTTTTAGTTATCTGGTTGAGGAGGCAGCATAATTAACCTTACAAAATCAACGGATTCAAATGGATAATTTATTGAACCTCCTTCGGGGTTCTAAAATGAGTGCTTTAACCAACCCCGCATTTCATACGGGGCTATACAAATTAAAGGCTTTCAGCCTTTTGGGGATTTCCTGAATTATGCTCACCTTTCAGTTACCCAGTTACCCAGTTACCCAGTTACCCAGTTACCCAGTTACCCAGTTACCTCGTTACCTAGTTACCTCGTTACCCAGTTACCCAGTTACCTCGTTACCTAGTTACCTCGTTACCTAGTTACCTCGTTACCTCGTACTTCCCATACATGTAAATTCCATAGACAATATGCAGGATACCAAAACCCATAGCCCAGAATTCGAGGCCGTAGCCTATGAAAAAGAGACCGGTTAGTCCAAGGGCTACTTCGCACAGGCCGAGGTAACGGATGTCATGCAGCGTATATTTGCTGGCATTAATGAGGCCCAGGCCATAGAATATAAGCGTTGCCGGAGCTACTAAATTATAGTATTCCTGTTGGATGAGTGCCAGGCAAAAGACGCCACCCACTGCCAATGGTATAGCCAGGTTGATCAGTAATCGTTGGGTTAGCGGATCCCAGATCTTTTGCTTCTTTTGCTTAGCTTTTCGGGTCGTGAAAAAGATAGCTGTTCCGATCGCTCCTAATAATACAAAGGCTACTGTTGCGGCGAAGAAAATCCGATAATCAATACCCCAATTATTGTCAGGGATATTGTAACCGGGAACGATCACTTTTCCGTCAAATGGTATTTTTCCGGCATAAACGTAAGTCAATGCCGCACCAATAAGAGCAAAAATACCCGCCGCCACTCCCGATAGCCCGCTCAGGGAAATAAATCGCGAAGATCGTTCCATCAAGGACCGGATCTCACTGAGTGTATTTAGATGTTCTTGAGATGTTTGTATATTCATTGTAATGTCTTTACAAGTACTTTGAAAAACAAAGTTAGTGTTAAATGTCTTTTAAGTCAAGGTTTTGTCAAGATTTGTCTAAATTTTAACAGGATTGGGTTTTAGCTGTTAATTTTGGGTGAGTAGATGAGAGATAAATTCAGTTTATCAATAAAAATTTTAATTATGAAAAAAATACTTGTATTACTTTTTCTGGGGATGATTACTTGTATTGGTTTGAGGGCGCAGATGGAAGTGCCCAATCAGTTGCGTGTAGATGTGGTGTATTTGTCTTCTGATTATCTGGAGGGGCGCGCGCCGGGTGAGCGGGGTGAGCAGCTGGCGGCAGAATATTTGGCTAAGCGTTTCGAAGAGATGGGCTTGGAGCCGAAAGGAACGGAGGGATATTACCAGCCATTTACCTTTAAAGAAAATGTGAAAAAAGAAAATGGTGAAGGTACAGAGATGGTGGAAGGAAACGGATTGAATGTGATTGGCTTCATTAATAACAAAGCCAAAACGACTGTTGTCATCGGAGCGCATTACGATCACCTGGGTTATGGTCATTTTGGTTCCCGGTATGTGGGTGAGCCAGCTATTCATAATGGTGCAGACGATAATGCAAGTGGGGTGGCTGCCCTACTCTACCTGGCAGAGCAATTGAAAGAAAGCAAACTGAAGAAAAATAATTATCTATTTATCGGCTTCTCTGCTGAAGAAAAAGGGTTGTTTGGCTCGAAGTATTTTGTTGAGCATCCTACGGTGGCACTAGAGAAGATCAATTGCATGCTCAATATGGATATGATCGGGCGGCTGAATGAGGAGAAAACGCTTATCGTTAATGCTGCAGGCACTTCTCCGGCCTGGAAGCCATTATTAGAAAAAATTGGAGTAGACGGGATCAAGGTGAAAACTACTGATTCAGGAATCGGGCCTTCCGATCATACTTCCTTTTACAAGAAAGATATTCCGGTTTTACATTTTTTCACTGGTCAGCACCAGGACTATCATAAGCCTATTGACGATGCATTACTTATCAATTTTGAGGGACTACATTCCGTGAGTAAGTTTGTCTATGGCGTGGTGGAAGGATTAAATAAGGAAGGCAAGCTGGAATTTACAGAAACCAAGGAAGAAAAGCCTGCCGGAAAACCTCGCTACAAAGTGACTTTAGGGGTAATGCCCGACTATACCTATTCTGGCAATGGCATGCGCATTGACGCCGTAATCGGCGGTCGCCCGGCGGCCAAAGCTGGATTAGAGGACGGCGATATTGTGGTTCAGATTGGTGACACCAAAGTGACTGACATATATAAATACATGGAAGCCCTTGGAAATTATGAGGTTGGTATGAAGGCCAAAGTTGTGGTAAAGCGCGGAGAAGAGCGGGTGACGAAGGAGGTTACGTTTTAAACATACACTTCCAAGCCCAGAAAGGTAGGTAGGCAGAATTAGCGTTTCTGTCAATTTGTCTGCCTGCCTTGGCTTTAAAAAAATGTAATCGTTGTTTTCAAAAACAACAGTATTAGGAATTAGAGTTTTCAGATTCTACCTTTTAGTTAATTATTATTCTCAATTTCAGGATGATAAATAGATGAGAATTAAAAAAAATGATAAAATTTGATAACCCCTGAAGTCAAAGTTGATATTTTTTAATTAAAAGTATTTTATTTTGATCAACCTTACGAATTATCCAAATTTCATCACCAATTATTTTTAAAAAATCGCATACAATTTCGGGGTGATATAGCTCTTTTGTGGTAACGCCAATATCTTTCTCATAAGAAGTTACGAATAAACCCGGTTGATTTTTTTTATGAAAGACAAAGCGAAAGCTATTTTCAGCTATTTCAAGATCATAAATCCTTGAGGGATTAAAATCAATAGCTACTTCAAAATGGGTTTCAAGGAAATCAGATAAAGTTATCCACGTCCCTTTGTTCAGATCCAAAAAGCCAAAAAGAGTAGAATAGAAAATGTATTTATCAGAATTTAATGTTAGATATTTGGGGATGTTTCCATATGAGTATAGTCTTAAAATTTTTTGAAGACTATCCGATAGCATTAATTCTTGGAATCTAAAATTTTCAACTAATTGCAAGTTCATTTCTTCAAATTCAAAAATTCCTCCATAGTGATTATTTTGAAGTTTTCCGTCCTCTAAATCAGTAGGAGTATCCATCAACCCCACCCCATCTTGCTTTTAAGCAGGATGCTGTTGACCTTTG
>CAZHOV010000002.1:0-82584 GCA_964534315.1 uncultured Saprospiraceae bacterium
AGTAATCCTTGAATGCCCTTGTGGCTGAAAGGAATATTATTTTGAAATTCCATTATTCACAATTTTTGTCAAAGAAGCAAAATCAAAGAATTATGAAAAATTTAATTGGATTAGCAATGATGAGTTTTTTCTGCCTGAGCCTGATGGCACAGAATGATCAGGGAACAATTGTATTTACAGAAGAGGTCAGCTTGGATATTGACCTTGGAGAACACGGCGCAGCTTTTCAGGGCAAGCTCCCCAGCTCCCGGCAATTTGAACGGTTATTTTATTTTGACGGCCAGCAGACCTTGTATAAGGATGCTGAGCAGAAGCAGCTGGAAGAGGGAGGCAGTTGGAATATGAACGAGGGAGGCCGGGTTTTAAAAGTAGAAATCAAAAGGCCGGAGTACGAAGTTTACCAAGATCGTAAAAAAGGTATGTATGTAGAGCTAAAGGAGTTTCTGGGGAAGAAATTTCTGGTGGCTGATGATCTAGAAAAGGTTGCCTGGAAGCTGGGAACCGAGCAAAAGGATATACTGGGTTACACCTGTACAAAAGCTACTTATCAGGATACTTCCAGAACTCTTGAAGCCTGGTTTACGCCTCAGATCCCGGTATCTGGCGGCCCACAGCTTTACGGACAATTACCCGGAATGATCTTAGAACTCAATCTGAATGACGGAGAACGGACTTATGTGGCAACTTCTATCGAGCTTGGAACACCAGAAGTAGCTGTAAAACAGCCAAAAGGAGGTAAGAAAGTAACCCGGGCTGAATTTGAAGAAATTCAGGATCAGAAATTGAAAGAAATGGATGCTGAGCGGGGCAGCGGAGGCACCATTCAGATCATTCGAAGAAATTAAAAGGGAATAAAAACATGGCTCTCAGCGGTATTTATGTTGACTTTTTGGCTTTCGTTTTTTCCTTCTTTTCAGCTATCAACCCATTGATAGGGCAGGACGAGAAAATTAGCATTTCCGGGCAGGTGGTCGACACTGCCGGAAATGTCCTTCCCGGAGCTACGGTGGTATTGCTTCAACGACGAGATTCCGTGATTGAAAGCTTCACCTTATCGGATGCAAAAGGGCAATTCAGGTTACATAATATTGAGCGGAAAGACTATTGGCTGCGTATCACGTTTCTTGGTCTGCAGCCCTATGCCGTTTCTATTGACCGGAAGGTTACATCCCCTTTTCAGGCAGGCATTATCGAAATGCTTCCTGAAGAAAACGTGATCGAAGGGGTGGAAGTGGAAGATGAACTTATTCCTATTGCCATTAAAAAGGATACTATAGAGTATAACGCCAGAGCTTTTAAAACTCCGGAGAATGCTGTCGTTGAAGATCTCTTGAAGCGACTGCCGGGAGTGGAGGTGGACCGCGATGGCAACATCAAAGCAGGAGGAGAAGACGTCGATCAGGTGTTAGTAGAAGGAAAACCCTTTTTCGGGAGCGACCCCAAGATCGCTACCAAGAATCTACCTGCCGACGCAGTCGATAAGGTGCAGGTCTTTGATAAAAAATCGGAAATGGCCACCTTTTCAGGAATTGATGATGGAGAGGAGGACAGAGCCATCAACCTGAAATTAAAAGAGGATAAGAAGCAAGGCTATTTTGGAAACGTAAGTGGAGGGTATGGTACGAAAGGCAGGTACGAAGGCAAATTAAGCCTGAATAGATTTGATAAAAAATCGCAATTTTCGGTATTGGGAATGCTCAACAATACCAACCAGCAGGCTTTTTCTACCAATGATTACATCAATTTCATGGGGGGATTACAGAGCTTGATGTCCGGAGGCGGAGGGACGTTCAGGATGTCGCTCAACTCTGGTACAGGGGGTATTCCTATGGACCAGATGTCTACTTTTGGTATTCGGACAGCTGCCTCTGGTGGTTTAAATTTCAACCGCGAATTTGGGAAAAAAACGGAGTTGGGCGTCAGTTACTTTTTCAACCGGTTAACCAATGATCTGGAGCAAAATACCTTTGAACAGCAGTTTTTGGGCGACGGGAATAGTTTTACCACCCGCGAATCCAACGATCAGCTAAGCACTAATAACAATCACCGGTTAACGCTAAACCTGAGGCATGAACTAGATTCCTTTTCCAGACTGTCTTTCCGGTCCAGCCTGGTTTATAATCAGGGATGGGTAGCGAGCAGAAATCAGCGGACCGTTGATAACAGTGACGGTATACTGGAGAATGCGGGGAGCAGGACATTTGATGCTAATGGGTCAGGATTGCAGGGTGATGCGACGTTTACCTATATGCGAAGATTTAAGAAACGAGGCCGGGCATTGGTCGGAAGACTGTCGGGGGCGCTTGACCAGACCGCTCAAGAGGCAGATCTCAGCGCCATCAACAATTTTGCAGATGATCTTGGAGGCGTGGTTAGAATGGACACCTTACTCCAGGATCAGGCCGAAGAAGACTACGAACAGCGCTTGGGAGGAAAATTATCCTACACAGAGCCGCTGGGAAGGGGAAAGTATCTTGAACTCAATATTGCCCGGCAGCAATATGCAAACGATTACCGTCGCGATGTCTTTGACCTTTTGCCTGAAAATACCTCTCAGACGCAGTTGAATACAGAATTGAGCAACCAGTATGACCGTCTTTTCCGGTATGATCGGGCAGGATTAAACGTTAAGTTGAGCAGGAGTGCTTTTAACATGAATGCAGGGCTCGATTACCAGCGATCGGCTTTAGAGGGAGTAATTGGAGAAGAGGCTGTTGAAATTGATCAAAAATTTTACAATTGGCTGCCGAGACTTCGTTGGAGCTATGATTTTGCGACTGCACGCTCTATTCGCTTCGATTACCGTACTGCGGTCAGAGAACCTTCATTAGAGCAACTGAATCCGGTAGTAGACAATAGCAATCCGTTGAATATCTATGTAGGCAATCCAGGCTTACGGCCTGCCTATAATCATGTAATAGGGCTTCGGTTCAATTCGTTCAGTCAGTTTTCGTTCACCAGTATTTTCGCTAATGTAACGGCAACCATCACGGAAAATCCTATCCGAAATGCACAATTTATCGATTCTTTATTTATTCAGACTATCCAGCCGTTGAATGTCGACAACAATTATAATATTGATGCTTTTGCCTCTTTTAGTACGCCGATCCGGAAGCTAAAGAGCCGGATCAATATCAATGCCGGGGTCAATTACAATAATGGGATCAATTTTATCAATTTGGTAGAGAACAGGACGAAGCAGGTAGTGACTACGCTGGATGTTAGTCTGGAAAACAGGAAGAAAGAAGTATTCGATTGGCTGATCGGGTTTGACTGGGAATACAACAATACGGCGTATTCCATACAAAAAGAGCAGAATCAAACCTTTTCTACACGAACTATTTATGGTGATTGGGGGGTGAATATAGGAAAGCGGTGGCGGATGAACAGTTCGGTAGATTACTCCATCTATCAGGGAGCAGCTTTTGAGGAAGATCAGCAGTTGGTGATCTGTCGGGCATCTGTTAGTCATTATTTCCTGAAGAATAACCGGGCAGAAATAAGGGTGTCAGCAGTTGATTTGCTTAATCAAAACCAGGGTGTGCGACGAGTGGCGGATTTGAATTTCATTTCGGAGACCCGCACGCGAGCGCTGGGGCGTTATTTTATGCTCACCTTGAGGTACAAGCTTTCCGGGTTTGGAAATACTGGAGGAGGGATACAGATTTTTCAGGGGAGGAGGGGAAATTAATGTATAGAAAGTAATTTATAGGGAAGATAAAAAAAACACTTCTACTAAAATATCTTCGTAATTAGCTATTTATCAGCAAGTAATTAATGTAGCCATTAAAAATAAAATAGTTTCTATAGAAACCGTAATATTATTTTATACCTTTGCTATCGTTTTTTTTATAAAATAAAACGAAGAAGGTATGATAAATTTTTACAATCAGCTTTATGCAAGTAAAGTTTTGCATTTAGGTAAAATGTTTTTTGTTCTTTTGTTTTGTGCAGGTTCTATTGCCTTGACAGCACAAACGAGAACTGTAGAAGGTGTCGTTGTAGATCCGGAAGGGGAGACGCTCATCGGGGTTAACATCCTTGTAAAAGGCAGTGCGAAAGGTACGGTGACCGATATTGAAGGGAAGTTTGCTTTGCAGTTAGAAGAAGGAGAGAACGAGTTGGTTTTCTCTTATGTAGGCTACACCTCCAGAACCGTTGCAGTGGGCGACAAAACCAGTTTAGAAGTATTACTGGAAAAGAATACCGAACTGGAAGAAGTGATCGTCACAGCACTTGGTGTAAAAAGGGAAGAAAAGGCCCTTGGGTATTCCGTTCAAAAGTTGGGTGCCAAGCAGATCGCTACTGTTAAGCCCACCAATGTTATTGATGCCTTGGCGGGTAAGACATCCGGGGTATTTATTACCGGAGGGGCTGCCGGTCCGACATCATCATCCAACATTAACATCCGTGGAGCGGCCTCCTTACTAGGAAACAATCAGCCGCTATTTGTCGTAAACGGTATGCCGATCACCAATGATCTGTATAGCTTTGATGACGGGTTGAATGGTTCTACGACTATTGACTTTGGAAACGCCGCGCAGATCGTCAACATCGACGATATTGAGTCGGTAAACGTATTAAAAGGACCGGCGGCATCAGCGCTATATGGCGCACGAGCTGCTGACGGTGTTATCTTGATCGAAACCAAAACCGGCCAGGGTTCTGACGGCTGGGGTGTTGAGTTTAATAACACCACCAATTTCGAGACCATTCTAAAACTTCCTGACTACCAAAATGAATTTGGTTTTGGTGGTGGTGGAAAATACAGCTACCTCGATGGTTCGAACTATATTGGTGACGAAGAGTACTATGAAGCTTACGGAGAAAACTGGGGCCCCAGAATGAATGGTCAGTTGATCAAGCAGTTTAACTCTCCAAGAGACGAAAATGGTGAAATACAGCCTACTCCATTTACTCCTGCTGAAGATAATATCCGAAATTTCTTTCGAACAGGAGTTACGACAATGAATAACATTGCTATTACAAATAGCACTGATGACAGTGATTTTAGACTTTCCTACACTAATCTTTACAGAAGAGGGATTGTTCCGAACACAAATTTGAGAAGAAACACTTTCCAGACTAGTATCGGGAAACAGTTGTTTGATGACAAGTTAGACATCAGATTGAACGCAATGTATGTGCGTTCGGGCTCTGACAATGTTCCAAATGCGGGTTATGACGAGTCGTCTTCTGTGATGTACGGGTGGTTATGGTATCCGCGTCAGGTAGAGATTGATGATTTGAGAGACTACTGGGAGCCTGGTATGGAGGGGTTTCAGCAGCGTTATGTTGAGGATCTATGGGTGAATAATCCCTGGTTTGTGGCCAATGAAAATACCAATTCTTTTGGTAGTAATCGCCTGATCGGTAATTTGCGATTAAACTACCAGTTTAATGAGCATTTTAGTGCGCGGTTCCGGTATGGTGCAGACGTGTTGGACGAAGAGCGACAATACCGGAGAGCCCCTTCCACTAAAGCAACTCCTGGAGAGAACGGAAGTTATCGCGAAGACGAGATCTCGTTTACAGAGACCAACGCCGAATTGTTGTTGGGCTATAATTCTAATCCTGACGGATCAAACGTATTTGGGATTGATGTGAAAGTTGGTGGAAATATCATGCGGCAGGATGCCAACTTTTTGGTGGCGAACAACCCTGAATTGAAGCTATTTGGTACCTCAGAAAGTGTATATACCCTTGCCAATGCGCGCTCTGGCGTGTTAGTGGAGTCTCAGAAGAGGCAAACGGGGATCAATAGTTTATTTGGAGTGGCAACGCTTTCCTACAGAAACTATCTTTACTTAGACCTCACTTATCGTCAGGACTGGAACAGTACGCTGGTCAATCCGATCGTTGGATTAGAAGATTCGGAATATAGTTTTGGATATCCGTCGGCTTCGTTGAGTCTTATTCTTTCTGATATGCTTTCCATTCCAACCACTTCTCCAATTTCATTCCTTAAATTGAAAGGAGCATATGCGGAGGTAGGAAATGGTGCGCCAGCCTATGCCTTTGGAAATACCTTTACGCCTCGCCCGGCTTTTGGCGCTAATTCTGTCTTTTCGACCAATCGTACAGTTGGGGATCCTAATCTTACCAATGAGCGAACGAGAGCATTTGAGGTAGGAGTTGATTTGAGAATGTTCAAGAATCGCTTCCGAATTGATGCGACTTACTATAACATGTTAAGTTTTGACCAGGTGATTAATCTGCCGGTTGCTTCATCGACCGGATATGATTTCAAGATCACGAATGGCGGTGAGATCCGTAATCGTGGTGTCGAGGTGTTGATTTCCGGAACGCCGATCCAGAAGCGAAAATTCAGATGGGATGTGACCTTGAACTTGGGGCATAACCGTGCTGTGGTAGAGAGCCTTCCCGATGTGATTACCAGTGGACGGTACTCAATCATTGCAGATGTTTTTCCCGGAGACGAAGGGGGAGCAGACTTGGAGTATGTTGCTGAAGAAGGCGAATTGTTGGGGCAGTTATATGGTTTAGGGTTCTTAAGACATCCTGAAACAGATGAGATCATTCACAATAATGGTCTTCCGATGTTGACTAACGAAAAAGTTTCGGCCGGTTCTTTTCAGCCGGATCTTCGCCTGGGATTGTATAACTCATTTACAATTGGCAATTTCAATTTCGGATTCTTGTTTGACGGGCAAATCGGAGGAAAGATCTATTCTCGATCGCACGCTTTATACAATACGGGTGGTACGATTACCAATGCAAACGATCCATTATTGGATATGCAGACGACAGACGGAAGAACCGTCTATTCTGTTGATTATGATGCTAATGGCAACCCGGTCTACACGCTCGAAGAAGACGGCGGTGTTGTCGGACCAGGTTTGATGTGGGAAGACGCCAATGGAAACGGGTCTGTTTATCAGTTGGATGACAACGGAAATATATTGAGAGATGATAATGGAGATCCGCTTCTTGAGTTGAATGAGCTTTCTGAGAATAATGTTGAAGTAGAACCGGGAGGAGATCAGTACAGAGGGTATTTCTACAATTATTACGGAAATGGATTTAACCGGGATAATATCGAAGCAGCTACTTATGATGCAACTTGGTTTAAATTGCGTGAAGTGAGTATCGGGTATACCCTTCCTGCTAGTTTTACGGACAAGTTAGGAGTTGGCAGAGCGAGAATTTCGTTGATCGGTAGAAACCTATTGTTATTTACGAATGTGCCGACGATTGATCCGGAGACATACTCTATCAGAAACGGTATTTTTGTCAATGGTTTTGAAAGTACGCAGTTGCCTTCAACCAGAAGCTTTGGATTTTCGATCAATCTAGGATTTTAATGCTTGACATGGAAGACAGTTCGTCCAATTCATTTTGATTAAAACCGTTCTTTGACAAATTGTGTGGAATAAAAAATAATAATCTTTGAATGCTCTAATGGCTGAAAAGAATAATATTTTGAAATTCCATTTTTCACAATTTTTGTCAAAGAACCATTAAAAAAAAGATATAATGACCTTAAACTATAAAATTTATAAATTATTTTTCGTCGTAGCACTGCTATTCAGCCTGGTGTCGTGCGAAGAATTTGAGGAATTCAATGAAAATCCTAATGAGCCCACTGAAGTGACACCGGATGTTTTATTTACTTCCGGTATACGCCAGAGTGTAAATACGGCAGTGAATGAATCTTTCTTATTGGGAAATAATGTCGCTCAATTGACGGCTAAGACGCTTCGACTGGAGGTGGATATTTACAACTGGAACGCCTTCCCCACGGTTTGGGAGGGCATGTACGGTAGTCTTACCGATATTGTTGGTGTTGAAGAGATGGCTGCTGAAAGTGGTAACCAGCAGCTGGAGGGGGCGGCAATCGTTTTGCGGAGTTGGGTATTTGCTACGTTGACCAATGCTTACGGAGATATTCCTTACTTTGATGCCATCAAGGCTGATGATAATATTTTAACGCCTGCCTATGACCCTCAGGAAACCATTTACAACGACATCCTGAACGAGTTAGATAGAGCAAATGCCCTGCTGGGAGGAAGCGGAAGTATCTCTGGCGATATCCTTTATGAAGGAGATGCTGCCGGGTGGCAAAAGTTCTGTAATTCCTTGCGTTTACGATTATTGATGACGGCGGGGGATAAAATTTCGGATGTAAAGGGTAAGTTCTCTTCTATTGTAAATAATGCTAGTATTATGGCTGGCAATGAAGATAATGCCACGTTGACTTACCTTGGTTCTTTTCCGAATCAATTTCCGTTGGTGCCTCTGAAAGCCGGAGACTTTGATGCTGTTGCTTTTAGTCTGACCTCTTACTCGGAGATGTTGAAAAACAGAGACCCACGTCTTGCGCGTTATGCACGTCCTAAGATCGATACTGTTGAGATCGACACCCTTGCGATAGAGGATCCAAGTGTTTTTTACGGATCAGTAAATGGCGGCGGCGGACCGGCAGACACCATTGCGGGCTCTCAGTTGGGTTGGCAGTATTACAATTCAGGTTTACGGGAAGCCTCTGATTTGGGTTTGCCGATGGCAGAAGGTATTATTATGACATATGCTGAAGTGGAGTTCCTGCTGGCGGAAGCCGTTGAAAAGGGATGGATCAATGGAACTGCGGAAGACCATTACAGAAATGGTATTCAGGCATCTATGGATTATCATCTGGTCGACTATGGATCTTTTGGCTGGACCGGCTTCGATGATTTCTATAACAATTCAGGAGTTGCTTTTAGCGAAACGAAGGATATCTGGCGGCAAAAGTGGCTGGCGCTATATTTCCATGGTCTAGAGCCTTATTTTGAAGTACGTCGCTGGTATTTTGAAAGCGGTTTTGACTGGGCGGGCATCCCTTTCTTGAGTCCGCCTTCCCAGAATGTCAATAATGACATGCTTCCGCTTCGATTCCTTTATCCGGGAGAAGAACAGAGCTTAAATTTTGAGAGCTACCAGGATGCTGTGAACAGATTGACCGGCGGGAATACAGCTAATGGCAGAATGTGGCTGATGCAATAGGTTATTTGAGGGAGTTTCAAAACACTATTCGTGTTTCGACACACCAAACTTTCTTCTTTGGGGCTGGTTCCAATACGTTGGAGATAGCCCCAAAGGTGTTTTACTGATGCCTGTTTGCTGACCGATTAATCGCAATAAAAAAGTGTTCATTTTTATAAGTAGCTTTTTTTAGCTATCTTTTTTGGGTAAGTTTTTACACTTGGTTAATTGGTTTTCCAAAAAATAAATCGTTAAGATATGGAAGAAAAAAAAGACCTGATAAAGATCACGAAAGATTATTACAACAGTGATGAAGCTGACAAATTTTATTTCAACTTCTGGGGAGGAGAAAATATTCATGTCGGCATTTATGACAAGCCCAAGACATCGATAAAAAAGGCAAGCAAGAAGACAATAGAAGCTATGCTGGCCATTGTCCCCAAGCCCAATAAGAATGCGCGCATACTGGATTTAGGATCCGGGTATGGAGGAGCAGCGCGCTATCTGGCCAAAAAGTTCGGTTGTAAAGTTGATTGTATCAATCTCAGTGAAAAAGAGAATGAACGCAATATAGCCATGAATAAGGAAGCAGAATTGGATGAACTGATCACGGTAACGACCGGGAATTTTGAGAAGCTTCCTTATCCCAGAGAAACATTTGATATTGTTTGGAGTCAGGATGCCATTGTGCACAGTAATAAAAAAGAGAAAGTATTTCGCGAGGTGGCAAAAGCCCTGAAACCGGAGGCCCGCTTTATTTTTACGGATCCGATGCAAAGCAATGACTGTCCCGAGGGTGTTCTTCAGGGAGTGCTCGACCGAATACATCTTGAAGAGTTGGGGTCGGTAAAAAAGTATCTCCGGCTGGCGATCAAGGTGGATCTGGAAAAAGTGTTTGTCAAAGAAATGCCGGAGCAACTGGTCACGCACTATTCCAAAGTGCTTGAAGAGGTGGAGTCCAATTACAAAGATATTGTTGCTAAGTCGAGTAAAGCCTATATCGATAAAATGATCGAGGGGCTCAACCATTGGATCGAAGCCGGAAAAAAAGGGTATTTAAATTGGGGGATACTTCAATTTCAAAAAAGGAATAAATGAGTAAGGAGAAAAAGAAGTACTTCGACATTCATGCTCCGGTTTTTTATCCGGCAGCTCTATTGATTGTTGTTTTTATAGTATTGACATTGGCCATTGGAGAGCCAATGGAAAAAGTGTTTGAAAATATCAAAACGGGGATGGCTGATAATGCGGGTTGGTTTTTTGTACTCTCTGTCAATATTTTTGTAGTCGTAGCTATTTTTCTGGCGTTTAGTCGTTTTGGAAAGATCCGTCTTGGCGGGAAGAACGCCCGGCCGGAGTTTAGTACGTTTGCCTGGTTTGCCATGTTATTTTCTGCGGGGATGGGTATCGGATTATTGTTTTTTAGTGTGGCTGAACCTATATTTCACTTTACCAATCCCCCGGTTGAGCCCGTCAACGACGCCGAGCGCGCCGACAATGCCATGCGTTACACCTTGCTTCACTGGGGGCTGCACGCCTGGGCGATATATGCATTGGTAGGTCTTGCACTTGCCTTTTTTGCTTTTAACAAAAAACTACCCTTAACGATCCGGTCCGTTTTCTATCCTCTTTTGGGCGAACGCATTCACGGGCCATTTGGAGATATTATTGATGTAGTGGCAGTGGTGGCCACCCTGTTTGGCTTGGCTACATCACTGGGTTTTGGGGTGCAGCAAGTCAGCGCCGGATTGAGCCACTTGTTCGGGCTGGTGGATAATGTCTGGACACAGGTTACTCTTATAGGAATCATCACCCTGGCAGCGACGATTTCCGTCGTTTCAGGCCTTCATAACGGCGTCCGCATACTGAGCGAGTTAAACATGCGGCTCGGGCTGATCTTTTTGGTCTTATTACTCATCATAGGGCCTACCATTGTATTGCTGGACGGCTTTATTCAAAATACAGGCGGTTACCTGCAAACGATCCTGGAGGTGGGAACCTGGATGGAGACTTACAGTCAGACGGAATGGCAAAATAGCTGGACACTAGTTTATTGGGCCTGGTGGATTTCCTGGTCGCCCTTTGTCGGTATATTTATTGCCAGAGTCTCCAAAGGCCGCACGGTGAAAGAATTTATTCTGGGCGTACTGTTAGTACCTACTCTTCTGACCATTCTTTGGTTCTCCGTATTTGGCGGAGCGGCGTTGCACCTGGAATTAATTGGTGAAGGTAACATTGCCGGAGCTGTCAATGATAATATAGCTACCGCCTTGTTTGTCATGTTGGAAGAGTTTCCGTTCAGTTTTATTACTTCTTTGATAGGGATTGTTCTGGTGACCAGCTTTTTCGTTACCTCTTCCGATTCCGGCTCGTTGGTCATTGACAGTATTACTTCCGGCGGCAAGCTGGATGCGCCGGTAGGGCAGCGCATTTTTTGGGCGCTGTCGGAGGGTGCGGTGGCGGCTACCTTACTTATTGGAGGCGGACTACAAGCGCTTCAAACAGCGGCATTGACAACGGGGCTTCCGTTCTGTATAATCGTAGTAATTTTATGTTATAGTCTATATCTGGGTTTGAAAGAAGAACACGAAGAACTGATAGATCGACAACGAAAGATTGAACGCGAATCCTACGAAGAAATTTTAGCCAACCTCATTTCCCGAAGAAAAGAAGAGTCAACCAAGGATGCAATCGATTAAACGAGTAATGGTGTGTTTGGATTTAACAGAAATGGATGCTTTTTTGATTCATTATGTATCTTTTCTGGCTAAATCGCTACAAGAAGTCGAGCAAGTTTATTTTGTTCATAATATCCGTATAGACTTTCCTGAGGAATTGAAGGGGGTGCTTAGCGATCAGGATAAGCCCTTAGAAGCCTATATCACAGAAGACTTAGAGGATAAGGTAAGCCCTTATTTTGAGAATATCAGAGGGGTGTCATACGAGATATTAACCCGGCAAGCTGATTCTACCGCCGCCATAATCGTAGCGCTTTGCAATGAAAAAGAAGTAGATGTTGTCATGACGGGTAAAAAAACGGCTCATCGGGGGTCTGGTTTGGTTTCTGAAAAACTGCTTCGAAATCAAAACTTTAAGTCTTCCTTATTACTGATTCCCCAAACAGCTTACCACCGCATTCAGAAGATATTGGTTCCCATAGATTTTTCAGCTCCTTCGAAAAAGACGGTAGTAAAAACAATCGAATTAAAGAAAAAGACGAATGCGGAAATGTTGTGTCAGCATGTTTACAGTGTTTCTGCTCACTATTTTCCATACATTCCGGTAAAAAATATTCAGAAAAGTCTCCACAAAAATGCCGAGCAAGAGTGGAAGCGGTTTAAAAGAGAATTATCGAAAAATACGAGTGAAGAGCTGGTTTGCGAATTAACATTCAGCAATGACAAAAATGTAGCGGAAACCATTTACGATTATGCGTTGCATCATCAAGTCGACCTAATCATTATAGGCTCTAAAGGGAAGGGAGCTATTCCGACGATCTTTGTGGGTAGCGTTGCCCTTCGATTGGTCCAACAAGATACGCATATTCCTGTTTGGGTATTCCCCTAGAAGTTAATTTAATCCTCATTCTGTATGGCTTGGCCGTCTTCCTCTTCTTCATTAAGCCCAAAGTTGAGTTTAAAGCCGATGCGCTTATTAGGCTCATCGTCATCGTAATCTTCCCAGTTGGTTACTTCCTGGATAAATTCTTCGAGGTGTCTCACACAGAAGGGCTTTTGAATCTCCTCCGGCCGATAGATACCGATCGTTTTAGGCGGTCGGGGTTTTCCGTAATTTTCAATAAACGGATAATTGACCATCACGATGATCTTGCCATTAAATAACTGCTGGTAGATCATTGAGCCGTTATTTTTAATCAGATGTCGTTGGATATTGTCATTGACCAGTTGGTACATGCCACTTTTTACCGTACCCAAAGAAAACTCAATGGCTTCCAGGTTGGCCAGGTCTTCCCGTAAATTGACTTCCAGTTCCAGCCCCGCTTCTTTAGCGATTTCCTGAACCGTATTTTTGAGCTGGTCTCGGAGTCCCTCTCTCCATATTTTACGGTAATTTTCTGTATTTTGAAGAACCTCCTTATAATGAGTGACTTTTCGCTTGAGGTTGAAAAAATCCATATTATTGATTTTGTATTTTAAGTCTCTATTATAGGGAAAAGAATTGGAATTAAAAAGAAAGAAGAAAACTTGAGGGTGTCTCATAACACCTTTGGTGTTTCGAGCCACCAAACTTTCTTCTTTGAGAGGTCTGTTTTTTCTATGAAAATCTTCGATTTTCATAGAAAAAACAGACCTCTCAAAATAAAAAAATCTCTAAAAGGATGGCTTGTAGACCTATAAGACAGCCTCTTCATTGCCGCCTTAGTACAAATGGATGTCAAGAAAATTTAACATCTACTTTACTTAAAATTCATCTTAAAAATTTAGCTTTAGACCAATCTCGTAAAATTTTATTTGCATAATGTTTTCAAGCTGCCTGTACATTAGAAAATGGCTTTCAATTAAACCATTAATACGATAATTATTAATACAGGAATTTTTATAGCACTTTCAGGTCACAACCAAACCGTCAACATAGCTACTGACGGGCTTATTCCTAACACAATTTATGATTTAATTATCCAAGGATCCCAATGGAGACCTCTCGGTGATTGGGAGAACCCGTACGTCTCCAATTGGATCCTGCTCTTAAAAACGTACATACCAATAAGGCTGATTTTTCTACTAGCGGAGCTCTTACCTTTATAGCTGTTTGCCAAACACCTGCACCCAATAGTCGCCCTGCTTCGCATAACCAATTTCGGTAAAATCGGCATTCATCATGTTCTTACAATGGGAAGGGCTGTCAGTCCAAAGCTGGACGACAGTAGATACGTCTTCGGGACCCATGGCAATATTTTCGCCAACTCTAGACCATTGGTAGCCGGCATTACGCGCCCGGTCTCCCGCCGAATAGTCTGATTGGTTACGCTTAATTTTCGGATTCAACGGTTGAACGAATAAAAAATTACTGTCATCTGCAAGTAAGGAAATTTTTTGAATCCGGTGTTTAAAATCTCCGGTCGTCGTAATTTTAACCGGTTAAATCGTAAATTTATTTCCTTCTCCTGTATTATTTGTAAATTCTGGTTGACTATTGAAACTTTAGCCATGCACGATGTTGACTCAACCCTACTCTATCTTCCTTCAATACCATTCAGCATCAAAGACATGATGATCAAAAAGGTTGATTGCCTGGCTGCAACCATTTTATAATTAAACTGTCTTTATCTTGAGTAATGTGAAAAAATTGGATTATAGCACGACTCATCAGGAAATTGTTGAGCGTTGTAAGCAGGGAGACCGAAATGCCCAGTTCGAGCTCTATCGCTTATACGCAAAAGCAATGTATAATACATGTTTGCGTATGGTTAAAAATGAGTTTGATGCCGAAGATATCCTGCAAAATTCGTTCATTGACGTTTTCACAAAACTCCATACATTCAAGTTTCAATCTTCTATTGGGGCCTGGATTAAACGAATCGTCATCAATAACTGCATCAACTTTCTCAAAAAACAAAAAAGTAGATTCGATGAAATTGATGACCGGATAGTTGTCGAAGAGGAAGAACCCCAGAAAGGACCAAATAAACTTGAAGTGGAAGCCGTGAGAGATGCCATCACCCAACTGCCGGATGGCTACCGGGTGGTTTTTTCACTTTATTGCCTTGAAGGCTACGACCATGAGGAGATCTCTAAAATTTTAAACATTTCGATCTCTACCTCAAAATCCCAATACAGCCGGGCAAAAAAGAAACTAAAAGATATTTTAAAGTCTTAAGTGATTTATATTAGGTATAAGTAAGTTCTCAAACACCAGCTAACAACAGTAAAGAAGAAAAACTTTACTACAATTTGGTTCACCTGCGCATGTGACACATGCTTTCAAACAATAATTTCATGAAGGATCGATTAGAAGAATTTATCCATGAAAATCGGGAGCAGTTTGATTATGCTTTCCCCAGCCTGAAGGTCTGGGCAAAGATCGATAACGAACTTCACCCGAAAAAGAAAAGTAAAAAAATGTTTTCCTTGCTCTATATTACCAAAATGGTAGCTGTTACCACTGCCCTCGTTGCAATGGGAACCGTTATAGGGCTGTATCTGACCAACCATTCAGGAAAACAACAAATGGCAGCCTCCCTTTCGCTGGAGGATATCTCTCCAAAACACGCAGAACTGGAGCAACAATACCAGCAACAAATCGCTCGAAAAGTCAACCAACTCTCCAGCTATTCCATCGACCTGGAAGTAAAAGAAGATATCCTCCAACTGGAACAACTCTTTAATGACCTGAAAAAAGAACTGGTGAATGTCCCGCCAGACAAACAAGAACTGGTCATCGACGCCATGATCAAAAATTATCAAACCCGAATCGGCATCCTCGAAAGAGTCCTCTTCCACCTTGAAGCAGCTAAACAAAAAGAACAAAGACATGATCCAAAAGAATCTGACCAAATTGAATTATAACCAATTCTTTGGCCTGTTCTTCTTGCTCTTCACTCCGTTTTTGGTCCAGGCCAATACTACGACCGATTTTACCCAAACCATAAAAAAGGAGTTCTCTATTGATCCTGATGGCAGGGTAGAACTCAATAATCAACATGGCCATATCAACGTTTCTACTTGGTCGCAAAATAAAGTGGCGATCAAAGTAACTATTAAGGTCGAAGCTAACAGCGAATCCGAAGCTCAAGAGACCTTTGATCGCATCGATATTGAGATCGATAATGATCCGTCACTGGTAAGCGTCCTGACCCTTATTGAAAAGGGAAATAAAAAATGGTGGAATAATAACAAAAACACTTCTAACAAATATGTCATCAACTACGAGGTGACTATGCCAAAGACCAATTTCCTTAACCTTTCCAATCAATTTGGTGATGTATATGTTGAGACCTTGGATGCGGGCGCCGATGTTTTCGTGAAGTACGGAAATATTACCCTGGAAAGTGTAGGAGAAGACCTGAAACTCCAACTGGGGTATGGGAGCGGAAAACTCCTCTATGCTAATAATATAGATGCTCAATTCAGCTACTTCCAAATGGAAATAGGAGAAATGCAATACGGAAATTTCCAAAGCAAATATTCAAAGATCGCTATTGAAAGCGCTCATGAGCTGGACTGCCTATCAAAATACGACACTTATGAGTTAGGTGATATATACACCGTTATCAATAAGGGCAAGTTCGACAAATTCTCCATCCGGGCCGTCGATAAGTTATCGATTGTGTCCTCCTACTCAGATCTCCAAGCAGAACAGATCAATAAAACAGTAGATCTCCAACTTGAATTTGGAAATGCCGTTATCCATCAATTGGCAAAAACGTTTACTTCTGCTGATATTATTGGACAATACACCGAATTTAAACTCCATTTGGAATCCGGTGCAAACTACCAGATAGACGACTCCGGCAGCTATGCCGGTCTCCGCTACCCTAAAGCGCTTCAAGTGGTCGAAGAAAAGCAAGACGGTACCTTTAAGGCGGTAAAAGGTTATACCGGAAACCCGAATAATGGAAATTTGATCAAAGCGCGCTTAAAATACGGCGGTTTAAAGATCGGCGAGTAGCCTGCGAGTCAAAAATAATTGCTCAAGTCTTTACCGAAAGAAATTATTTTTTATCTTACCTCCTTTCAACTATTTAAGACCTTTCTTTTGCCCTTATAATTTTTTCTCACGGTAAAAAGACTTGAAATGAACGTTAAGTTTTGCGGAGCCGCCCAGCACGTAACAGGCAGCGCTCACCTAATCACCCTCGATGATGGGTTTACCATTTTATTGGATTGCGGGCTCTATCAAGGACGCGATAAGGATATGCAGTCTTTCAATGAAAACTGGTCCTTCGACCCCTCCAAAATCGATTGCCTCATTCTTTCTCATGCCCATATCGATCATAGTGGTAGAATTCCAAAACTCGTCAGAGACGGTTTTAAAGGCCCTATTTATAGCACTCACGCTACTCGCAGCCTCTGCGCGATCATGCTCCTGGATTCTGCACATATCCAGGAGAGAGATGCCGAATACATCAATAAGCGACTGAAAAAAAAGCGGAAAAAAGGACAAAACATAACGCTTAAAGATCCCCTCTACACGAAAAATGATATCCCCCCTACCATGAACCGGTTTGTATCCTGCGGATACGATAGATGGATTGAAGTGAGCCCTCAGGTAAAATTAAAATTTCAGGATGCAGGCCACATTTTAGGGAGCGCCAGCGTTACCCTTAATATTCGGGAAAATGGAAAAGAAATAAAATTCGGCTTTAGTGGAGATGTTGGCCGTCCCAACCGACCAATACTCAGAGACCCCCTAAAAATGCCGGTGCTGGATTACCTGATCTGCGAATCAACTTATGGCGATAAAATTCATGAAGCCAAACCGCAGGAAATGGACCGCTTTTTGCAGATAGTCAAAAAAACATGCGTTCAGAAGAAAGGGAAATTGATCATCCCGGCCTTCAGCGTAGGCCGAACACAAGAAATTGTCTACCTACTCGACCAATTAGAAACTGCCGGAGAACTCCCACCGATACCCGTGTATGTTGATAGTCCGCTATCAGTCAATGCTACCCAGGTGTTTGGGGCACACCCCGAATGCTTTGACAATCAGCTAAACGAATACATGCTTATAGACGACAATCCCTTCGGGTTTAATTCGCTAACTTACGTCCGCGATGTCGAAGAGTCGAAACGATTGAATACGATGAATGAACCCTGCATTATTATCAGCTCTTCGGGGATGATGAACGCAGGCAGAGTACGACACCATCTGTACAATAATATTGATCAGCACAAGAATACTATACTGATCGTTGGATATTGCGCTCCGCACACGCCGGGAGGTATACTCAGGCAAGGAAGCGAAGCGCTCAAAATTTTTGGCGACTGGAAAATGGTCAATGCGGATATTGAGATCATGGACTCCTTTTCCGCTCATGCCGATCAATCAGAACTACTGGAATTTCTCGAAAATCAAACTAAATTGAAAAAACTCTTCTTAGTACACGGCGACCTGGAACGACAAGAAATCTTTAAAACTAAGCTCGAAGCGTCAGGATTCAAACAGGTTGAAATACCGGCACTAAAAGACGAGTTTGCTATTCATTAATCAACTAATAATTACCTGCAAGTGAATATTCGTATCGAAAAGCTTCTTCTAGCTGGCTTTTTTCTCTCTCTAATGGTTTTAGGCACAGGTTGTACAAAATTTGAACGAATTGACAATATTCAACCGGGCACCTATAACCCTGAATTTGCCATCCCCCTCTTTCAATCTAAAGGAAATTTCAGGCAGATCATGGAGCAGTTTAATGATGACTTCTCCTCGATCATTTTTGAAGGAGACGGGAAAATGCGTATCAACTACATAGGCGAGGTCGCCACTATTGGTAAAGAATATGTGCTCGAAAATCTGCCTCCCGCGCTAATTGCTACAGCGGTTGATTCGATCACCTATTTTCCCTTAGACCTGCCAGATGGCATTTCTATTAGTAAAGTAAAATTTAGCGGGGGCACGATTAACCTGCTGGCCACCTCCGCCATTGAGGATCATTTCTCTGTAACGATTCAAGTCCCGCAACTGACTAAAGACGGCATACCTTTTGAAGAAACGATCGGAGGCCTTTACCTGGGCTCCACTCCCGTTGCTGCTTTTAAGTTTAACATTCCGCTGGACGGTTACGAAATGACACCCGAAAATGATTCGCTGCTGGTAAATTACAGTGCCACCGTCAATGGTGAAAGCGTACTACTCGAACAGGTGGTCGTTACGCTTTCAAACTATGACTATACCTATATCGAAGGATTCCTGGGCACCCAAACAGAACCGATTATCGGAGAAGAGATCGAATTTGATTATTTCGAAAACTGGTCGAACGGCGACATCTTCTTTGAAGATCCCAAAATCAATATTACCGTCCTCAATTCTTTTGGATTTCCTATAGCAGCCCAAATCAATACCTTTAATATAAAATATAAAGATGGCCATGTCGAAACCCTCGAAAGCCCCGCACTTGACGATGGTATCGACTTTCCCTATCCCGGATTCGACCAGATAGGCGAAACCATTACTTCCATCTTCACCTTTGATCAAACCAACTCCAATATCCGGGAGGTCATTAGCGCCGATCTGGCTTCTCTGACTTACGATATGGATGCTATCGCTAACCCAGACGGAGATAGCACGCTGGTCGGCTTTATGACCGATAGCAGCTCTTTAACCGTGCAGTTTGAAGTAGATCTACCTATCTACGGCACCTTCGAGAACTACCTGACCCAGGATACCTTCGAAGCTGAATTTGATGGCTACGAAAATGTTGAGGAAGCCGAATTTAAAGTGGTCGCAGACAACGGCATACCCATGGAAGCCGTCGTCCAATTTTATTTTTACGATCAGGAAAATATGCTATTCGACTCCTTGCTCCCCGCTCCCAAACGCTTCATTGAAGGGGCCACGGTAGACGGGAACGGAGATGTCACCGGTATCGCTACCACAACTACTTTTGTCGAAGTCTTACAGCCTCGTTTCGAACGACTAAAACAGGCCGCAAAGGTGCTCATGGAAGTAAATTACTCTTCAACAAATACAGGAGGCGAAACGGTCAGAGTGCTCTCTGAACAGGCATACGACGTGCGTGTCGGCATGAAGCTCAAATATCGCGAATAAACCCCAATTGCTACTGTCCACTAATTTTCTAATAATGAAGTATATAGCTACCATCATAACCACCGTGCTATTAACCGGCACACTTCTGTATGGCCAACAGGAAATCAGCCTGCCGATGATGCGCCACGTCTGGCAGTCCCAAAATTCAAATCCAGCTTTTCTTACCGACTTTGGACCAACACTCGGCGTCTTTAGCGGTTATCAAAATATTTTGCTACCCGCTACCTACAATGAACTGATCGTTGAATACACCGATGATGAAGGAGAACTAGTAAGAAGCGTGGATGGAGACGAATTATTCCTGAGGTCTGATGACGAAAATACCATTCTGATCAATCTCGAACTGGGAACCCTTTCCGGAAGCTTTATCTGGAAGGATTTTCATTTTGCTATTCACCATGTATTCAAGCAAAACCGATACTGGGATTATTCTAAACAAACGTTGGATTTAATTTGGAATGGAAATGCTCAATATGTGGGGGAAGAAATTCCCATTGAACTCGATATGCACATCACGGCTTATCACGAATATGGCCTGGGTATTGCCCGCCAGTTCAAGAACTTTTCTGTGGGTGCCCGTGTAAAATTACTCTCGGGAGTAGGTGATATTTCTGCCGAAAACAACTCGGGCTCCCTGTTTACCGACGGTGATATCTATCAGCTCACGCTGAATTCGGACTACCGCCTGAATTCAGCCGGTAAATTGAGGATGGATAGCATAAGCGATATCCGCACATCCATAGATAAATACGAACCTGCCGACCTGTTAACCAACAACCTTGGAGTAGCCTTTGACTTTGGCGTTCAATGGCAGGTCAATGAAAAGCTCAATCTGAATGCAAGTATCGTGGACCTGGGCGGGATAAATTGGACGAATGATGTGCGAAACTATACCAGCCTCGGTCAATATGAATATCAAGGACTCAATTTCGATAATGTCTTTGGCCTGGATTCCCTCTCTATCGATCAGGCGCTGGATACCCTTGAAACCATCTTTTCTTTTGAAGAAACAGAGGAAAGTTACTATAGCTCACTTCCCCTCAGGCTTTATGTCGGCGGCTCCTTTCAGGTTAGCGAAGCCTTTCGGTTGGGAGGGTTATTTTACTCCGAATTCTACCGTAGTAAAACGATTCCCGCCCTGGCAATCAACGGAACCTGGAATATGACCGACTGGCTGACCGTCGGATTGACCTACAGCTGGCGAAATGAGCGATTTGATAATTTCGGATTCAATGCGGTGGCTCAATTTGGGCCCATTCAGATCTATGGCGCCACCGATAATCTGATCAATGCTTTCAGGCCTTATAATTCACAAAGTGCTAATGTAAGAGCAGGCCTCAATGTCTTGTTCGAAAAGAAAAATAAAGACGCCGATAATTAGGCTTTTTTTACTTTACGTCAACCGGAAGTCTTAAATTTGTGTTCTATTTACAGAGAAGTTCTCTTCATTGTAAAAACACGCCATATGATATCAACAAATGTGAAGATTGAAAAAGCTATTTTAAGAAAGGCCTTTACGCACCTGGTAACCGCCAAAACCATGACTGAAGTTTACGAAGATAACTTCAAATTGGTATCCAAATATGTTCACGCCACTTCCCGCGGTCATGAAGCCATACAGATAGCTACAGGAATTTTACTTAAGCCCCAGGATTATCTCTCCGCCTATTATCGGGATGACGCATTTTTATTGTCAATTGGCATGGAGCCCTATCAGCTGATGCTCCAGTTGATGGCCAAAAAAGATGATCCTTTTTCTGCAGGCCGATCCTACTATTCGCATCCCAGCTTAAAAGACCCCGACAAGCCCAAGATCCCGCACCAATCTTCAGCAACGGGTATGCAAGCCATCCCCGCTACCGGTGTAGCGATGGGGATTCAATACAAAGAAAAACTAGGTATCGACGATAAGCAGGTAGGAGCTGAAAAGCCCATTGTGGTCTGCTCGTTGGGAGATGCTTCAATTACAGAAGGAGAAGTATCCGAAGCTTTCCAAATGGCTGCCTTAAAGCAATTTCCGATCCTCTATCTTATACAGGATAATGACTGGGATATTTCAGCCAATGCCGAAGAAACCCGGGCACAAGATGCCGCTGAATTCATCCAAGGCTTTCACGGGATCGAAGTGCGTTCCATCAACGGGAGCGATTTTGCTGAATGCTATTCAACGCTGCAAGAGGTGGTCTCCACCATCAGAGCAGAGAGAAGACCTTTCCTTGTTCATGCCAGTGTGCCTTTACTTAACCACCACACTTCCGGTGTACGAAAAGAATGGTATCGGGACGATCTGGAAGAACATCAATCCAGAGATCCTTACCCCGTTCTAATCAACCAAATGCTGGAAGAAGGCTTCAAACATAGTGAACTCAATAAAATAGAAAAGCAAGTAAAAGAAAAGGTGCTGGCCGATTTTGAAAAGGCCCGCAACGCAGAAGATCCCAAACCGGAAGATCTGTTCACACACGCCTTTGCGCCCACCCCCATTACCGAAGAAACAGGAGAGCGTGCTCCGGAAGGAAAAGATGAAAAGGTAATGGTGGATTGTGCTTTATTTGCAGTAGAAGAACTGATGCGGAAACACCCCGAATGTTTGTTGTACGGGCAGGATGTCGGTGGCAGGCTGGGCGGCGTATTCCGGGAAGCTGCCACCCTTGCGCAGAAATTTGGCGATGATCGGGTATTTAATACGCCTATTCAAGAAGCTTTTATCATTGGCAGCACCGTGGGTATGTCAGCCACCGGATTGAAGCCGATCGTAGAGGTTCAATTTGCCGATTATATCTGGCCGGGATTAAATCAGTTATTCACCGAAGTCAGTCGATCCTGCTATCTGTCAAATGGAAAATGGCCGGTAAGTTGTATCATTAGAGTGCCCATCGGAGCTTATGGAAGCGGCGGCCCCTATCACTCCTCCAGCGTAGAATCTGTCGTTACAAATATCAGAGGAATAAAGATCGCCTACCCCAGCAATGGTGCTGACTTAAAAGGGTTAATGAAAGCAGCCTATTACGATCCTAATCCAGTGGTCATCTTTGAGCACAAAGGCCTTTATTGGTCGAAGGTGAAAGGGACAGAAGCCGCCCGTACAGTCGAACCAGGCGAAGATTATGTATTGCCGTTCGGCAAAGCCAGCCAACCGCTCTTAGCGGATGAAAAGGCTATTGAAAAAGGAGATACGCTGCTGGTTGTCACCTACGGCATGGGGGTCCACTGGGCGTTAAACGCTGCTAAATCATTTGAAGGACGCATTGAGATCATAGATCTTCGCACCTTGTCCCCCCTCGATATAGATACGGTTCTGGAAAGTGTCAAGAAACACAACAAGTGCCTGGTTGTTACAGAAGAACCGGTGAACAACAGCTTTGCCCAAAGCATCGCCGCCAGGATTCAGGAAAGTTGTTTCGAATACCTCGACGGTCCCGTCCGCGTCATCGGCTCCGAAAATATGCCGGCGATTCCGCTAAATTCGGTACTAGAGCAAACTATGCTGCCTTCTATTGAAAAGGTGGAAAAAGCCATTGGGGAATTGTTGGATTATTAATTTTTTGTTGAATTGTGGAAGTGTTGAACTGTTGAATCGAGCAATGGCGTTTTTCAACAATTCAACAGTTAAGCACTTGGTCAAAATAATTCACTTATTTTGACCAAGTGCTTAACCAATTAAACAGACCCAAAAATGAAATCCCTCACCAACAAAGTAATCTGGATTACCGGCGCCTCCTCCGGAATAGGAGAGGCTCTGGCGAAGGAGTTGGCCCAGCACGATGCCCGGCTAATCCTATCGGCAAGGCGAGAAGAAGAGTTGAAAAGGGTGCAACGTGAATTGCCGGATGCAGGAGATTACTGCCATATTTTACCACTCGATCTGGAACAGCATGAAGAAATACCCGGAAAGGTGGAGCAGGCTATTCAATTGTTTGGACAAGTAGATGTGCTCGTCAATAACGGGGGCATTAGTCAGCGGTCCTTGATTGAGGATACCGATTTTGTGGTATTTAAGCGCTTGATGGACATCAACTACCTGGGAACCATCCGGCTGACCAATACTTTATTGCCGCACTTCATAGAGCGCCAGACAGGCCATTATGTAACGGTAACCAGTCTGATGGGAAAATTTGCTTCCCCGTTGAGAAGCGGGTACTGCGGCGCCAAACATGCGCTACATGGATATTTTGACGCCTTGCGGCTGGAGCAGGAGCAAAATGGCGTACAGATAACTCTTGTTTGTCCCGGTTTTATCAATACTAATGTATCCAAAAACGCCTTTACCGGCGATGGCTCCCCCCAGCAAAAAATGGATAACGCCACAGCAAAGGGGCTATCCCCTGAAGCATGTGCCCAAAAAATGGTTAAAGCGATCCAAAAAGAAAAAAGAGAAGTTTATATCGGCAAGCGGGAGGTTATGGGCATCTATCTAAAGCGCTTTTTTCCTGGTTTATTGCACCGGGTGGTGAAGCGGTCGGCGGTGACGTAGGGGGTATGAATAATGAATAGTTAATAATGAATAATTAATAATTAATAATTTAGGGTTAAGTACTACTCGTTAAGCTTTGGTTTCACCTAAGCTTGCGTTTCAGCAAAACTACACCCACACCAATTTCCCCGCATCCAACGCTTCCTCGCCATCAAAGCGATAGGCGGTGAGGACGCCGCCTTTGGCTACGCTGTAGTCGAGGCAGCAGGCGTTGGGGGTCAGTAGTTGGGGCGTGCCTCGTAGCCAGTAATGGCCAAAGAAGACTGGTCGCTCCCGGGATGAATAATAAGCCGTATCCGTTCCTGAGAAAGGGAGGTGATCGAGCCCCTGACCGGGCAGTACACTCATCGCCTGGAAGGACTTCCCGACCGGATTTATCCACCATTTAGTTCGGATCTCTCGTCTTTCGTGGCCATCTTTGTCATGGAAGCTATAGCCTGCGGGGAGCTCCAATTCTTTGCCCTTGCAAGTTATCTCGACCGATTGGTAAAGCGGGGTGCCTTTCTCTGCGGCCGTCGGTAGCAACGCTTCCGGGATGGTAGCATCGGGTAAAACCTCTTTTAGGTAGTTGATGGTCTCGACATCCCAGCAGGCATGTAGGGCCCGCAGGTGGGGTGTCTCCAGGTATAGGGGCAAGGTCTTGAACCACGCTATAGCTGCCGCATAGTCATCCTTTCGGGTACCGTATTGTTCCAGGGTAGCAGCGTGTTGACGGACGTTTTTCTCTGTATGTGGGCGCAGGTAGCCGCCTCCTTCGCGGGGCGTATTGAAGCAGATGGCATTGAATTCATGGTTGCCGCACAAGGCCACTGCACTGCCGGCATCGACCATAGCCCGCACCAGCTTTACCACACGAGGGCTATCCGGCCCCCGATCAATGTAATCACCCATAAAGACCACACGCCGCTCAGGATGCCGGTAGGCATTGCCCCGCTGGTTATAACCGAGCTTTCGCAACAGGGCTTCCAAGCGGTCGGCATGTCCGTGGATGTCGCCGATAAGGTCGAGGGGGTTGATCATGAAATTTATTTTTTTGGCTCGCAGGCATGAAGGTACTGAATTTTCGAGTGGTATCAGCTAAAATTTGCACTACGTAGTTTTACGTTCCTAAAACCTAAACCTTAAGTTAATGGGAGATTCGATTTCAATAAAATAGAAAAACCGTTCCCGCGCCCTTTATCCCTGAAAGCCTGTGTTGGCCGGATAGTTTTTTTTAAAATATTGATGATCCAAATGTAAATATCCGAATCTCACCTTAAATTAAACTATCGAAGCTCAAAACCGATTCGGAAAAGAGGCCATTATTTTTCAAGTAAGCGTATAGCCTGATAATCTATTTATTGCAAAAGTTCAATACCTATCGGAGAAGGTGTCCTTGTTTTCGAGTAAGCGCGTAGCGATTACAACCTCTGTAGCCAAATTTATAGGGCCTATTGATCAGGCGCATAGCGACTGGCACCTCCACGGGTTAGATTGATCTATTTTTATTGATCATATCCATATAAATACACGACAATTTGCATGATACAACCCACAGATTCCTAGTACAAAAAACCAAACAGCCATAGCGGTAATCGCCGGGCGGTTGCTACTTCAACATGATCGGAAACTACCCAGGCATTTTCTTTTGCTCCGATCTGAGCAGTAGATTTTCCTGCCCCGCCTACTTCAAAAAGGTAACTTTGATCTACTAAAAAATCTCCTCCCTTTCTAGGGTACCGGACTTCATGGTTGGCGCCAACTTGGTTGAGAAAAAAAGTTTCTCTTAAACTACCCATGTTTATTGCTCTGCCTTCGGCGAGGGCGTGAGCTAGATTGGGATTTTGCAGATATAACTTTTCCGGCTTGTTGAGTAAGCTGACCCCTTTTGCCTCGCTGTATAGCAACTGTAGCAGGTCGGCTCTTCCAAGGTATTGCAGATATTTTATGAGGGTCTCCCGGGAGAGGCTCAGTTGACGGCTGAGTTTTTGAATGTTTGGTTTGAAAGGCATCATTTCCGTGAGCAACCCCAGTAACTTCTTGATATTCAATGATGCGCCATAGTCGACCTTAAAAACGGCGGGGATGTCTGACTCAATAACAACATTGACGATCTGGCGTAGTCGCTCAGCATAGCCTTCCGGATCTTCCTTAAAAAAAGGATAATATCCGTATTTTAGATAGGGCTCAAAAAGTTGGATGGGCCGGATTTTTTGAGAAATCTCAAGCGACAAAGGGACAGCCTCCGCCAACAACTCCTCAAGGGTAAAAGAAGGAAAGCGTTGCCCTTCAGCAAAATGAAGGTATTCCCGGAACGAAAGGCCATGCAGTTGATAAATCCGGGCTCTCCGACTCAGGTCCCCTTCCCCGCGCAGGATTTCAGTGGTCGAAGAGCCACTAACCAGTAGCTGTAAAGTAGGAAACTGATCATAAATGATCTTGATTTCTCTTGACCATTCCGGATACTTGTGGACCTCATCGAGTGCGAGTAGCTTACCACCCCGTTGTACGAAAGCTTCTGCCAAAGCTACCAGGGTGTGTTGCGAAAAAAACAGGTGGTCAAGGCTGGCATAAAGAGCGGTCCCTCCCGGAGGAAACTGTTCTTGCAGGTACTGTAATAAAAGGGTGGTTTTGCCTACTCCGCGTGCACCGACAATAATATTTAACTGGTTCTTCCTGTTGATCCGCTCCCAAAGATAGCGCTTAAAAGTAGTAGACACCCGGCCTACGCGCTGCGTAGACCAAGTTTGCAATTTTTCAATTTCCGTTGACTCCATTTTGCATTTTTATTCAAAAATGTTGAGTCCAATTTACACTTTTTTGAACGGAACTACAAGGTGGATAGCGTAAAAGGCTGCCTAAACAGGGGGGGTAAGGCTATATTTTTAACCGATCCCTCATCCCCAGCTCACCTCCGCCCCCGGCAACACATCATAACAGCCCCGGCTACGGCGTACAAACAGCTTGCGGTTGTACGGATCGTCACGGTTGACCTCGTTCTTGGAGAGGATACTATTGACATACTGCCGTTTTCGGCGGTAGTCGGGTAGCAGAGAAGAGGGCATTTCTTCAATGAATTGCACGAAGTCATCCATCAGTAGACAGCGCTCGGGAGCCGGGTCATTGGGCGCGAAAACATCAAGGCGTATAGCGTTGAGCATATTGTACAGGAAGAACTCCATGCTCTTGTGATTGATGATGTATAAACGGCCATCGTAGCGGCACTGTCCGGCTGAGGGGGCAAGTTTGGAATACCAAATTTCGAGGATGGAACTATTGAGCTGCCGGCGATCATAGCCCAAAATCAGGTGCTGTAAAGCGGTACGCCCCAAATTGTCCTGCCTGTTAAGGTTGGCATCCTGATCAAGGAAGTAATAAAGCATATCGGTTTTACCATGTTGGGCGGCAACCATCAGACCGGTCATGCCTTCTGCCGCATCAGGGATGTCTACACCAAATTTGCCGATAATGCGCTCCACCTTTTTCCGGTTGTTGTTGCGAACATGGTTGGCCAGTAGCTGCTGCGCATTCTGGTACTCGTTCAGGTATTGCTTTGCCGGACCATAATTCAATTCTTTGTATAACCGCTGCACAAGCCCGGTGCGGTGCCGAGTGCGGGCAAATAAAAAGAGACGCTCAACGTCTTTCTCTGTGTGGCGGACTTCAGGGTCAAATATTCGCTCTTCCAATAGCTCAGCTTCATCCGATCCGACAAATTCAATTCCACGTAAGCGGGCCCGAATTGCTTCTGCCTGTTCAAACTTGCCCTGTAGCTGGAGGCGGCGGGCTTCTTCCAACCATTCTTCCTCGTCACTGGCCTGTTTCTCAATCTTTACTTCCTCCTCCGTTTCCATGACGCCGAGGAGTTGGAGCAGCTCATTTTTGGTCTTGGTTTCTATGACATGTACATTCTCTACAGCGCGGGTAAAGGCAACGTATAGCGAGTTGATGTAGAACTTGTAAGCCTCCTGTTCTTTGTTCGTTTTATCCTTGCCCCGGGAGTACCGAAGGTTTTCATCCAGCAGATCGGCTTCGCTCACGCCTTTGGCAATGGTGCGGAATTCGCTGTCGTGGTCGCTGATGAAATTAACCAGGATGATATTTTCGTACTCCAACCCCTTGGCTTCTTGGATAGTAAAGACCAGCGGTGTCTTAAAATCTTTCGATACACGGGCTTTCTGTTGCTTATCCAGCACCAACACCGCAAACTTGGCCGAGTCCTGTGTTCGTTTATTCAGCTCTTTGCGTACCTTGTCGCTATCGGGGTAAAAGTGGATGTTACCTTCCTTATCTGCTACGGTATTGATCAAGTAGGTACTTTCTTTGTCGATGGAGCCAAAGCGGGCGTTTTTGATCTTGAGCAGGTCATTAGACAGTTTGGTCACCTGCCGGGAGTTGCGGTAGTTGGTTTTGAGAATACGTAGCGCACTCCCCTTTAAATCCTGATTAAAGAATAAGCTTTTGATCTTCGACCAGGAGAAAAAGTTAGGGTGCACAATCTGATTGGCATCCCCACTCAGCAAAAAGTTGCCAGGGGTTTTCAGAGATTTCAAAATCAATAGCAATTGAATATTGGTGACGTCCTGCACCTCATCCACGATGATGAAATCATACCTTGGTGCAACCCGATCCATGTACTGATAGGCGACCATGTTGCTGTCGTAGTAGCCGCCCTCCTTCAGGAAGCGTAGGTAACGTTCAAACAGGTCGTACACCTTGCTCCGCTCACTACCCAGGAAAATGGATTGCTTGACGCCGAGTTCTTCGTAGCGCTCCCGGCTGAGGAATTCGGCATCCGTCACCGAGCCCGTCAGCACCCCTTTGAATTCTTCAAAGAGCTTGTACGGCTCCTTGAACTTAAAGCGTTGCCGGGGACCACGCTCATACCAGCGCTCAAAGCTGCGGTAGTCCAGCTCTTTACCTTCCGGAATCTGTATCCCCTCCAGGTATTCCCGGAAGGAAAGGAAGTCAATTTCCTGTTTGGAATTTTCGTATCCGTATGATTCATAGATGCGCTGTGCATTCTCCACGAGGTAAGATGAAAGCGATACGTAAGCAACGTGTCCAGGGTATCCTTTCATCTTTTCGAGGGTAAGCGCGGTCTTGCCACTACCTGCCGAGCCGATGATGATTAGCGGAGCAGGCAAGTTGTAGATTTCCTCCTGATCACTATCCAATGATATGACTTTATCCAGTAAATGAAACCGCCTGGTTGCCGGATTTACATACCGTATCGGCTCTATGGCCTCTTCTGTTACATCCCCGGGGCCTGCGACCACACTAAAGTGATTCTCTTTAACCGAGGCACCTCTCAGGAACCGGGATTTATCGTACTCGTGATTGGGGATAACCTCCAAAAGCAGAATGTAGGTTTCGCCCTGGTGCTTTGCAAATTTGAATAGCAGCCGGCTCTCATGGTCAAGCTTGGCGCGGAAGTAGCCAAGGTGTTTAATTTTTTTAACTTCTGCTGATTTGAAGTCTCCTTCCCTCAGCATTTTTTCTACTTTCTTCAGCTTGCTGCTTAATCCTTTTGCGGAAAATTCGTTGTATCTGAGGAGTTGCATGCTTAATTAGTCAAGTTTCTGGTTAAGTGTAATTGCTGTGCATGTTAAAGTAAAGAAAAGTTTGGTAAAATAGTATCAGGAAAGCATAAATACTTTCAGTATGGAAAAAATTAATATGCCTAATTTACAGATACCACTATCTTTTGAACAGTCTTGGGTAAGCATTTACTGATAGGAATTCCTATCTTTACCTAAAAACCACCATGCACCCCACCCTCTATTCCGAATCCCCCACCATCAAGCGCCGCCTGCACACCTACACCGCCAATGGCTACCCTTTCCAGATGATGCAGATACAAAAAGGCCGCTTTTGGATGGGAGATGATGACTCTGGATACGATGATGAAAAACCTGCACACTGGGTAGAAATTGCCGCAGACTTCGAGTTGGGTCAGTACCTGGTGACCCAAGGGCTGTGGGAGGCCGTGATGGAAGAAAACCCTTCTTATTTCAAAGGAGAAAACCGTCCAGTGGAACAAAAAAGTGAATCTGCATATTTTTTTATGCAGATTCACTTTTTATATTTAACTTTACAGTATGATCACCCGTCAGATACTGCCTCCAATCCGCGACCAAATCGGAAAATACTCCGTCATCATGATTACGGGACCGCGGCAGAGCGGGAAGACTACGCTGATACGAAAGCACTTTCCCGACCTGCCCTACCTGTCCCTCGAGCATCCAGACACCCGACAACAATTACAGGCCGATCCTAAAGCCCTGTTTCGCCAATACGGTCATCGGTTGATCCTGGATGAGGTGCAACGCCTGCCTATTCTCCTGTCTTATATTCAGGGTATCGTGGATGAAGACCGAGATAGCCTGTTTATTCTCAGTGGAAGTCAGAACTATTTGATGATGGAAGGGGCCGGCCAAACCCTCGCCGGCCGGGTAGCGTTGTTCTATCTGCTACCCCTAAGTTATACCGAACTCAACTCAGCCGGCTACCATGATGTAAGCATTAATGAGCTGATATGGAAAGGGGGCTACCCACGGATTTACGATCGCAAAGTGGATGTAAATGCATTTTACCAGAGCTACCTCGAAACGTACGTTCAACGCGATGTTCGTTTGATCCGAAACGTGGGTAATTTAAACGTCTTCAATCAATTCCTTGCGGTTTGTGCTACCTTTGCTGGCCAGGAATTGAACAGGAATGCATTAGCCTCCGCCGCTGGCGTAAGTCATACAACGGTTGGAAATTGGCTATCCATTTTGGAAGCTTCCTACATCATTTACCACGTCAGCCCGTACTATCGAAATTTCAAAAAGCGATTGATAAAAAGCCCACGGCTCTATTTTTACGATACCGGACTGGCTTGTGCCCTGCTCCGCATTCGGTCTGCCGATGCCTTACAAAACTATTACCAAAGGGGGGCACTGTTTGAGAACTGGGTAGTGACGGAATTGGCTAAAGCTTACTACAATGCCGGTGACCGCCCACCGTTTTATTACTGGCGGGACAGCAACCAAAGAGAAATTGACTTATTGCTGGACCTGGGCATCGCCATCCGACCCATCGAGATCAAATCAGGAAGCACTTACCGCGATGATTTTTTCAAACATCTTTCCTGGTTTACCGAACTCAGCCCGATCCCCATTGAGACACCTACCGTAATTTACGGCGGCGATCAAGACTGGGAGGCGGCGTATGGCAAATTACTAAGCTGGCGGCGAGTTAATTCATTATTGAAATAAAGTCTATTATCTTTGAGGATATTCGAAATTTAATTTCAGCGTTATTTTTTAATAATCTTACCAGTTTGGATCTCATCATCTATTTTTACTTCCCATAGGAAAATACCTTCTCCCCAATTGATAGTATTTTCGAAGAAAACTCCTTGTCCGGGAAGAATCATACCTTCCCAATCATCAACCTGCCGGCCCAAGAAATCATATATTCGGATCTGGCCTTCTTTTGCCGTGCTGAACTGGAAATTAAACTCCAATTGTTCGTCAAAAGGATTTGGGATGACTCGAACTTCACCAAACTGATGATCCATAGATGTTATCCCCACCACAAACCCTACCTCGAAAACAAACTCCACCACACACCCTAAACTATCGGTCACCTCCAAAAAATACAGCCCTGGTAGAAGGTTTTGAATGGAAAGGGTAGAATCATTGGTAGACCAATGATAACTGTAAGGCGAAATGCCTCCGGATATACTTCCGATCGTTATGGCTCCATCTTGGGTGGTTTCACCACTGGCATGGGTGGTTAAGGTGTCTATTAATTCTATAGGAGCAGCTTCCTGAACAGAAGTAACTTCAACCTGGGTACATCCATTATCGTCGGTCAGGGTGAGTTGGTAATCCCCTGCGGGTTGTCCGCTGATCAGGGAATCTATTTGGCCTTGAGACCATTCATAATTATAAGGAGGAGTGCCTCCTCCCGGAACGCCTGCCAGGGTGGCATCCTCTGCCTCAAAACAAACAATAGGAGGAGCAAGCAAGGCTAATGTTAGGGAATCCGGGGCTTCTAATTGAAGGGTGAGGGAATCAGTACAGTTATTGGCATCGATAACTGTTACGGTGAAGGTGCCTGCCCCCAGGCTATCAATGGAAGCTCCATTTTGGCCATCTGCCCACTGCCAGGTGAAAGGAGCGGCATTGTTTTGTGGAATGACGGTCAAGGCGCCATCAAAACCATCAAAACAGGAAATAGAGTCTATTTGAGCTTGAAGGGCTAACATCCCCATTGTTGGGATGGAAAAAGAATCGATGACCGTACACCCCAGAGAATCCGTGACACTCAGCACATAATCGCCAGCCGGGAGGCTATCCTGATCGGCGGTACCAGGAAAACTTCCACTCCATTGATAGGAAAAAGGGGGAGGACCATTAATGGCCTGCGTGATAGCTGAGCCCGGAAGCCCTTCTTGACAATCTACCGGAAAGGTAGATACCTCCAATGCCAGGGCTGAAGGCGGCTCTTCTATTTGTATTTGCAGGCTATCCTGATAATTTTGGGCATCCGAGAAGGTAAGATCATAGGTACCTGCGGGGAGATCGGGAAGACTAAAATAGGCGGAATCTAAAACTATAGAGGTGTCGTTAATCCCTAAAGTGAGCGGTAAGCAAGCCGATTGAATGGAGCCAGTGATCTGACCAGAGCTATCTCCTTTACACAGGACATTTTGAGATGGATCCAAAAAAGCCTGGAAAGCAGGTAATTCAAAGGCCCCCATATCAACCGAGTCGGCAGCAATGCGGGGCATCCCATCAAAATCAAGGGTATCCTGGTCGGTCAGGAAAGCGACACTACCCGCATCACGAGCAGGAGAACAAGGTAACAATCGAAAATCACCCGAATCGGGATTAACAAAAAGGGGATCTTGATCGAAGATCATGCCAGGACCACAATTGGCAGAGGATTGAATGCCATTGCAGTTGGCGACATCGACAAGGGAATGAGAGATTGTGACATTACCTTGGGATATAATTGGTTTAGGTGGCAAATTATCAGGATACTTCTCAATTACAATGCAATTATGCAAGAAATAATTTCCTCTAAAAGCAAAAGAACTGCTTCCATTTTGAAAATTATAAAATGTGCAATGATTAAAATAACATTCACTGTCAATAAGAAAGCCTTCACCTTCTAACAATCCTCCTTGATTTGCAGTTGAATTAAGGAATAAGCTATTTTTTGCATCCAAAGTACTTTCAAATAATGAAATTGTTCCTCCTGAATTTGCAGAATTATTATTAAAAATACATCTATCTAATTGAATAAATGCTAAATTACTAATTGTCAAATCAATAATGGCAATAGCTCCTCCTGAACTATTGGGACCACCAATGTTATGTGTAAAAGAGGAGATATTACAGTATACTTTACCAGGAGAATTAATTTGGTTCTCAACATATAAGCCATTCCCTGAAATCAAACTAAAGTTTTGAATAAAATGACATTCTTCAAAAAATAGATCCTTGTTTCCACCTCCTATTGAGAAATAAACCCCTCCACCCTCATTCGCAACATTACTGGAAAATTTACAATTTTTAAAGCTAGAATTAAATTCTATTCCCGCATTCATTATGGCAACACCACCTCCTTGACTGGATGAATTATTGGAAATATCACAATTTCCTACTTCAAAACTGCAACGCCCTCCCGATTCACTTTTTACATAAACTCCACCTCCATTGGTTAGGGCGAAATTATGCTGTATTATACAATTTCGAATGGTCGGATGAGATTCTGAAACATTATCATCACCAATCAAATAAATTCCTCCTCCATTTCTTCTGGGATTATCTCCAGATGCATTAACATCGTTGGCTACTCCTTTTTCAATTACAAAACCATCAAGGATAGTAGTGGAATCCACACCATCCATGTAAACCACAGTGTAAGAATTATCTGTACTATCCCCTGATATACCTATATCACCACTTAAAATAGTGGGATTGATTTGCCAATCTCGTTGATCAATACTTGTTTCTCCCCCGTTAAACCCACCATATAGCTTTATTCCATTGAAAATAAAAAAGGTGGCGAACCGGTTATCAGATGAGGTGGGAAAATAGGTTCCAGTAGCGACCCATATATCGTCTCCATAATCCGCTGATAAAAGGGCAGAACCAAGCGTTGTAAAAGCATCTTGCCAGGAGGTGCCATTGTTAGCTCCTGTAGCGGAAGCATCTACATAAAGGGTATCGGCATTTAAGTTTAAAAAGGGTAAGCCAGTAAAAAATAGGTATAAGAAAAAGGAAGGTTGAGTTTTAAGTTTCATAGGGGTAGGGTTTGATTTCCAGATTTTTGTAAAGCCTAATTTATCAATTATTCCGCCAAAATGCTGGTTCCATTAAATCTTGTTCTTTTTTGGATATTCCCAGTTGTTCTGCTTTCTTTCTCCAGGTTTTTACGGAAGATTTAACTTCCTCCAAGATATCTGTCATTTGTTTACTATTTAACCCAAAAAATATTCCTACGCTTTTTGCAAGTTCAAAATCCAGCGTATTATCATCCATATCAATATTCAACGCAAGTCCCTCTTTATCAATGGATGGATTAATATCATAGGCAGGTGATATTACCCACCCTTCATCTGTCAAAATAAACCCGTGGTTGCGCAAATGATCGTCCGTGTTAGAAATTGCAATGTTGAATACTAATCGCCTCCACAACTGCTTCAATCCTGCTTCAACTTTTGTACCCGAAAACTGTATAAACTCTGCCAAATCAAGATAACTTCCAGGATTATCCTTAATCATTTCCTCATTCTTACCTGTCATAGTCATGGCAGAGGCGAAATGTATCCGCTCACCATTGAGACGGTCAAATCTGTTTACGAAAAAAGTATGGTGATTACCAGCTATCTTTTTTATTTGAAATTCACTTACCTCAATACCCGCTTCCTGTGCTAATTGATAAGCTAAACATTCCCAGGCTCCTTTGTCGATGGTATCATTTTTTGCAGGGAATTTTGCAATTATAGGTTTCCCACGCGGATCCAGAATATTAGCCTTAGGCCGGGCTCCTCCCAGGGAGGAGCCCGGAGCAATTAGCATGGCAAGCCACTTTCTTACCTCTTCGTTGTTTTCATCAGATTCTATAATTGAGGCGGCATATTGTAATTCTCGAATTGACGACCACGGAGGGGTAGGAAACGTTTCTTCATTGTCCAAAAATGGACCTTCTTTTTCTAATTTGAACCTTAAGGCTCCCATCCTACTTTCATCATGAACGCCAAGGAGGAAATCAATATCATATAAGATTGGTGGACGTTGATTTTTCGCTCTTGCTTTTTGTACAGCTCGTCTTTTCATTAAAGTACGTCCCCATCTATCTGGCATTGAATCTAGAAACATACCAAAATTCTCTTTTCCTTCAGGAAATTGGGGGCCGGTATACCATCCGATATCGGGGTCAAGAAGCAATTGTTCATTCGACTGAATCCAGTCCAGATCATATTCGAAACTGAAAGCCTTTCTTCCTTTAGCCTGATGAGCCGAAAGGATTCCAATACATCGGGGCTCCTTCATCCCTCTCCAGTGCGCAAAAACCCAAATATCAGTCTTATTATCTGTTGCCATCTCTAATTTTTCTTCAACAATCTTAGATCTTGAAGCTTTCGCCCAAATTCATCGTCGGAGGCAAGCTTTAGAAAATCATTTTGTAACCCTAAAACACGAAGTACATTAAAATAAGCACCTATGGAAACTGATGGTTCACCTTTTTCAATTTTATAGAGCGTACTCCGATCAATACCAGCCCGTTCTGATACCTGAATGGTAGTTAGTTTCCTTCTTTTTCTCGCCAGTTTAATATTTTCTCCGACCTGTTCCAGCATATTTTGATGCTTGGGAAATACTATGACCCTTTTTGACTTCATTATAAAAATGTTGATTATTATCTACAATAATATCAAAATTGTAGATTAAAAGCAATGTTTTATGGAATGAAAAACATTATAAACTTCTAATCCACTTTTTGCCCCTTCACGACACCGACACCTTGCCCCTTCCTTTTCCCCCTCATCAATTCCTATTTTCTCAATATCTCTTTATCTTCACCCATTATTTTTCAAAAACGGATACAGATGAAATTTTCCCTTATTATTCCTGTTGTTTTAATCGCTGCTATGACTATTAACGCTCAAACGGATGATCCCTTCCTGTGGTTAGAAAATGTTGATGATGAAAAAGCGATGGAATGGGTTGAGAAACAAAATAAACAATCTGTTAGCGAATTAACGGCTTCCCCCCACTTCGAACCCATCTTTCAGAAAAATATGGAAATCCTCAACTCCAAGGAGCGAATCCCGTACCCTTCCCTGATCGGCGGAAAAGTGTATAACTTCTGGCAGGATGATGTACACGAAAGAGGTATCTGGAGAAGATGTGACCAAAAAAGCTACCTGGATGGTAATCCCAACTGGGAAATCCTGCTGGATATCGATAAAATGGCCGAAGAGGATGACATCCAATGGGTGTATAAGGGATCTCAGGGACTGTTTCCGGACTACAATAGGTTTTTGGTTTCGCTGTCCAAAGGGGGCGGAGATGCGGTCGTCACCAGAGAGTTTGACGTAGAAAAAAAGGAATTTGTTAAAGATGGCTTTTACCTGCCTGAGGCAAAGGGAGGCATGGATTGGATCGATATCAATACGGTGATGGTGGCCACTACCTACGAAGCTCCGGCAACTACTTCGGGATACTCTCGCCAGGTAAAGATCTGGAAGCGGGGAACGGATCTGAAAGATGCCACCTTACTTTATGAAGGACAGGAAACAGATGTTGGAACCTGGGGTGGAACCTTCCATACCAAAGAACGGGTCTATCAATTGGTCACTCAAGCCACCACCTTTTACACCTCCAAAAAACTGGTAGTCGAAAACGGCGAATTGATAACGCTGGATGTTCCTGACGATGCCTCTTTCTCCGGTTTCTTTAAAGAAAATGTCATTATGGAGTTGAAATCGGATTGGACGGTTGAAGATAAAACTTACCGGCAGGGAGCAGTAATCAGTATTCCTTATAATGATCTTATTAAAGGTGGAAAAAACTTTACCGTCATCATTCAGCCCGATGAAAAATCGAGCGTGTCTTCTGTCCGAAACACTAAAAATCGCGTTTTGGTTAATATGCTGACGAATGTAAAAAGTGAATTGTTTGCCTACACCCTTGAAGACGGAAAATGGATAAAGGAACAAGTCGATGCACCTGACTTTGGAACCATAAGCATAGGTTCTACCGATCGCAATTCCGATCAATATTTCTTTTACTTCTCCAATTTCCTAAATCCCTCCACTCAATATCTGGCTGATGCCGTAACTGGCGAGGTAAAGAAAGTTCAATCGCTACCGGCCTTCTTCGAAGCTGATAAATATAAGGTAAAGCAATTTTTTGCTACTTCAAAAGACGGGACTAAAATCCCTTATTTTGTGGTTAGTAGTAAGAGTATAAAGTTGGACGGAAAAAATCCGACCTTATTATATGCCTATGGCGGATTTGAAGTCTCGGTACGGCCAAATTATTCGGCCACTACCGGAACGGGATGGCTAGAAAATGGAGGTGTTTATGTACTGGCCAATATTCGCGGAGGAGGCGAATTCGGCCCCAAATGGCACCAGGCGGGATTAAAAGAAAATCGGCAAAGAGTATATGACGATTTTGCCGCTGTGGCCGAAGATCTCATCGATAAGAAAATCACTTCTTCTGACCACCTCGGCATCATGGGAGGAAGCAATGGCGGTCTGCTGGTTGGCGTGGCCTTCACCCAACGTCCTGATCTCTACAATGCAGTGGTTTGCGCGGTTCCGTTGTTAGATATGAAGCGCTACAGTAAACTCCTGGCAGGAGCCAGTTGGATGGGGGAGTACGGCGATCCCGATAAGCCGGAAGAATGGGCTTACATTAAGGAATATTCGCCCTATCATAATCTTAGCAAAGCCGGAGAATACCCTAAAGTTTTCTTCTATACTTCCACCAGAGATGACCGGGTTCATCCGGGCCATGCCCGTAAAATGGTTGCCAAAATGAAGGATATGGGACATGAAGTCTTTTACTTCGAGAATACAGAAGGTGGACATGCAGCAGCTACTACCAATGAGCAACGAGCAAAAATGAATGCCATGGTTTATTCTTATTTGCTCATGCAATTGGAATAATGAAGCAGGGAACCTGTAAAAATTCTTAAAAGGAAACTACTTTTTTCTAATAGTTTTACTAGTTTTGTAATAGAGAAGGCTTTGGTAGTTTAAAGCTTTCCGTACCAATTCAATGAATAAGCTAAGAGATGTCAGTTTCTATACAGGTAAAAGTAAACCCCAATCTCTATTTGAGAGATCCGCAGGATACCAACTTGGGTAGAAGTATCATTGAACAAGGTATTCTACTATTAGATGAGTTGGGGCTTGAAAAATTTACATTTAAAAAGCTGGCGGAGCGCATTGGTTCGACAGAGGCTTCGATTTACCGGTATTTCTCTAATAAACATGCCTTTTTAGTCTATCTCTTATCCTGGTATTGGGAATGGATGAAGTTTCGGCTCGACTTCAACACCATGAATGTCGAATCGCCAAAAGAAAAATTGAAAATCGCGATCAAGACCATCGTCGACAATATAAAATTAAGTACGCCTGCAGAATATATCGATCGGGAAGCGTTACACCGCATTGTCATCGCTGAAAGCACCAAAGCCTACCATATAAAAGAGGTGGATGAAGAAAATAAAAAAGGGTTTTTCCTTACTTACAAGGCTTTAAGTGGTAAGATCGCTTCCATCATCAAAGATATCAATCCCGAATTTCCCTATCCCAATGCACTTGCTAGTAACCTGCTGGAGATGGGAAATAATCAAATCTATTTTGCTGAACACCTGCCCAGACTGACCGATCTTCATCGTAAAGACCTGAACAACGAGGTGGAAAAGTTACTCACCTTCTTTGCCTTCAAATTGATCGAATAAACATTACGGATTGCGAGGTGGGCGCTTATTCCTATTATCATGATTTTTAACAATATGCGCACACTGCTCTTTGAAACTCATGATCTCGGGGGTGGGTTTAAATTCGAGATGTTCTTCCGGCATGGATTCAACCAACTCCAAGGTGTAATTTTTAGCATTTTCCCACTTTTTTTCAAATTCTTTTAAAAAGTTTTCACCTTCTGGAACCCCTGAAAATAAAAGGGTGGAAGCCAAAACGAAGAGGGAAAAAATCATAATTTCAATTTTTTTTTAATTACCTGGCAGCGGAAAAAATGACCTATACGTTATACTAAAAACTCCAACACCCAGCGGGCATTGGAGCAACCTAAAATCAGATGATGAAAAAACTTCTAAACTGCAAAACTCTCGCCACAACCGCAAGTTCGAGAGGCGTTAGGGTTGTGGAAGTAGAATCCTTTACCATTGAGTCCTCTTGAGAACTCCAATGTACTATTACAGAGGTAAAGGAAACTCTTCAGGTCGGTTACCACTTTCACATTGTTGTCCTCGAAAATCTGGTCATCCGCCTTGAGATCGTTATCAAAATCCAATTGATACGTCAAGCCAGAGCAACCGCCGCTGGTAACGCTTACCCGGAGAAAGTAATCATTATTCCAACCCTCTTCCGCTTTAATTTCTTCTATTCGCTGTTTCGCACTTTCGGCAACATGTAACATAATTCCTTTATTTATTGCCGTTTTCCCTGAGAGTGTTGGGAAAACAAGTTAAAAAATAAACATTAATTATTCAAGAAATACTAAAATATTGAACAAATTATAGTATAAATTGATTCATTATCAAAATAATTAACATTTTCTTAAGGATTTTTTTTCAACTCACATCAATTCCTTCCTTAAACATTTCCCAAATCGGGCTTTCTGCCCTTAACCGGTGTACTCCTTTTACTATCTTTTCGACGGCATATGCTACGTCTTCTTTTTTGGTAAATCGCCCCACGCTAAAACGAACCGCTCCGTCCAGCGCATCGCGTTTCAATCCCATTGCTTTTAATACATGAGAAGGCTCCAGGGAGGCCGAAGAACAAGCAGAACCCGTTGATGCAGCGATCTCCTGGTTAAATGTGGCCAACAACCCTTCGCTATCTACAAACCGAAACGAAATATTGGTAACGTTGGGAGAACGGTGTACGATGCTGCCATTCACGTAGGTTTCTTCTAGTTGCATAGTTAGCTGCTCTTCCAGATAATCTCTGAGGGTAGCTGTCCACTTGGCATCCTTGCCCATCTCTTTCCCGGCCAACGCCGCCGCCGCACCAAACCCGACAATCCCCGGTACATTGAGGGTGCCCGAGCGCATCCCGTCCTCATGCCCGCCACCGTCAATCGAAGGAGCCAGACGGACGCGCGGCTGCTTTCTATTGACAAATAAAGCGCCTACACCTTTAGGACCATACATCTTGTGGGCCGTAAAAGCCATTAAATGAACGCCGGTCTGCTTAGGGTTTACCGGTATTTTCCCGACTGCCTGGGTAGCATCGCTAAAAAAGAGTACTCCTTTTTCTGAGCATAGTTTACCTATATCTCTCATAGGCTGGATCACTCCGGTTTCATTATTCACCCACATTACGCTTACCAAGACCGTATCCTCCCGAATGGCCGCCCGCAATTCATCCAGATCAATCAACCCTTCCTTATCTACAGAAAGGTAGGTAACCTCGCCCCCCATCTTTTCTATTCGCTTGCAGGCATCTAAAACGGCGCTATGCTCTGTTTTAAGGGTGATCAAATGATTTCCTTTACGTTTGTAGAGCTCAAAAACACCTTTTAAAGCCAGATTGTCGGACTCCGTAGCTCCTGAAGTAAAAATGAGCTCTGAAGGTTCTACTCCGATCAATTCCGCGATTTGCATCCTCGCTCTGTCAACGGCGTCTTTGGCCTCCCAGCCAAACGGATGGTTGCGGCTGGCTGCATTACCGGGCTTGTCATAAAAGTAAGGAAGCATCTGATCGACCACCCTGGTGTCACAAGGAGTAGTCGAATTATAATCCAAATATATTCTTCGTTGACTCATTTTATCATTTATATTTGTATTTGGGTTGGCGTCGTTTTAAAGGTATTTGAGCCATCCCCTAGTGGGTTTTTTATCGATGAACATTTAATTATGATTTCAATTGTTCTCACAGACCAGGAACTAGATCCTCAAGAGTGTTCGTTACTCGTCGCTTCCAATAGTAGTGGCGGAACAGTGCTCTTTATCGGAACCGTAAGGGATCATACGGAGGACCGGGCTGTCAAATATCTGGATTTCGAGGCTTACAAACCTATGGCAATTTCCGAAATGCAAAAGATCGCAGAAAAGGCGATCGGTCAGTGGCCGGTAGAACATATTGCCATTCATCACCGTATCGGAAAACTGGAGATCAGCGAAATCGCCGTCATCATAGCGGTATCCACCCCGCATCGCAAAGAGGCGTTCGAAGCCTGTCAGTTTTGTATCGATACACTCAAAGAAACTGTCCCCATCTGGAAAAAAGAAGTTTTCGAAGATGGAGAAGTGTGGGTTTCATCAACTCCTTGACCGAAGGATTAGCTTTCTTACTTCGTCTGCTTCTTCTCGGGTATTAACATTCTTTAATGCTCCTGGATTTTTGGCTTCAATCAACTCAATGGGGGAGTTAATGAGCACCTTTCTGGGACACGAATAGCCTTGTGCCAAAAACTGAAATAAGACCGGATAACTTCTAGGCTCCCAGATGGTAATCAAAGGTTCTGGAAATTCATTTTCAGGACTCTGGAAAGCCGTTGCTACTTTTGAAGGATTCCTACCTGCAGTCAATTGATCTAACGCACCGTGGTCCAATAAAGGTAAATCACAGGCAGCTACCAGCCAGGCCGCATTGGGGTCCGATCGAAAAGCGGAAAGTATAGCTCCGTAAGGTCCTAACCCAGTAAACACATCCAATATGAACCGAAACTCCGGATGTTCTTCACGCTCCTGATAGGGTCGGACCGACCAGAACACTTCTTTGCAAAAGGGTTTTAGGAGGCCACCCACCACCTCTCGCTGAGGTTTCCCATGATAATTCATCAAGCCTTTATCCGTACCCATTCGCTTACTTAACCCTCCAGCTAATACCAGTCCTTTTACAGGAGGTGGCGTAAGTTGGGATCGAAGAAAGGATTCAATCTTATCCAGATGCTTCACCGAGTATACCGGGATATTTCCCCATTGGTCTAAGTGATCCTTCAAAAAAGGATAGATTTCTGTTTGCCCGTCTTGTAGTAAAATCAACTCCACATTAGTAAGTCGATCTAATTTTCTTTTTAGAGAATCCTCTTTTTTGGGGTCTATTACTACAATCTGGGCCTTGGCCTTGAAGTGATTTCCGTTGACAAGCACTAGATCTGCTCCATTGAAATATTGCCGATATTGATAGCTGTCAAATCCTTCGGTAGTATTAAACTGGTGATAGTGAATTTTGTCGGTATATTCTATACGACCACCTGCATCCATCGTAGAAGGTAGGTCTGGGATATCATCATCGGCATGAGCGTGATCTGCATCCACATATCCAACGGAGAAATCTCCAGACAATCTGGAGATCAATGTTTTTGATAGCTGTTGGATTTCTCCACAGGGTGTTCCGATGATTGCCCATTCGTTTCGGCCGAAAAAGCCAAGGTCTGGTTTTGCCAGCTTGGCATGTTTTTGATGTTTAGGTTCTTTTGAAATCACGCTTACCTCCTTTCTTTTCCATTAATTTAATTTCTTTAATGATAATATCATGAGAAAACCCCTTGCACATATCGTAGATTGTCAGGGCGGCGACGGTAGCCCCTGTGAGCGCTTCCATTTCTACTCCCGTTTTACCAGTTAACTCGGCGGTACAACCAATGATAATATCTTTATCTATAACACTGATATCGATGGTACAGTTTTCAAGGCCAAGGGGATGACAAAGCGGAATAAGATCGCTGGTCTTCTTGGCGCCCATAATTCCCGCCAGGATAGCGGTCCTGAAAACAGGCCCTTTTTTGGTAGCAATTTCTTCGCCTTCCAGCTTTTCTAACACCTCATCGGGCAGGTTAATAACTGCCCGGGCTTTGGCAATGCGTTTGGTGGCCTGTTTCTCTCCCACGTTGACCATAAAGGGATTCCCTTTGGGATCTAAATGACTGAATTCGCTCATATCTATTTTTTTACCATATTCCTATGGAGGACTATTTTTTGGTATGATAAAGTTTTCAGCATGTAAACTTCTAGGTCTGCTTTGCTGATTAGATTTAGTAAGAACAAAAGTTAATATCTGCACATTGGGGACGAAACTCATGAACCATACAGCCGCAGTATCCAGCTTTGATAGGGTATTGAGACTCCCATTTATTCTAACCAGCTTTTCAAATTGTTAGCACTGTATGTTTACTGATTTTTGACTGAATTTTCAACAAAATTTCTTCCAGCTCAATATTAGCTTTTGCTTTCAACCCAAGGCATTTTGCCAATCCTTCACTATCAGTGCTCAATCTTTCAGATAACTCAATGGCATAAGTTTTATCTTTTTGTTCCTCAATACTATATGAGTGGAAATGCATTGAATTACCAATCTTTGCAGCACCAACATCAGAGAATGAAAATTCTTTTTTCATATAATCGACTAGACAATCCTGAAAGACTAATACCAAATGCTTACCAAGATGCTCGAAGGTATCTATTTTATGATGCAATTGAATCAAAATAGTTTTAGCCGTCATTTTCCAATTGATACCAAAACTTTTCTTGGCTAAATCTCTACTTTCTACTTTTCCTCCTTTACTATTAATAAATTTCTGACGTTCGTTCCAAACTGTTCCTGTAGTATCCATTGTTTGAAGCTCTATCCCGACAAAGTAAATTACTTATAAATTCTTTAGGTGACTTTTCTAATCCGATTCCTCCGCCCGAATACTGTCTCTGTCCCCAATATGGCGGACTTGTAATGCAACAATCGATCGAATTCTCAGGCAGTTGTTGAAGGGTTTCAATTACGTCTCCACAAAAATACATTGGCAAAATAGATCTATTATGCTGATAATCAGCAAACTCTTGAGCGATTCCTTTATTTATATTTCCATTCATAGCGCTATTTTAGTGTATTTTATTCAAACTTCTGAAAATTTTTATTTATCGCTTAAAGTTGATTAGAACATTTCGCTAAAATTCACCGAAGAGGTTGATGAATTAACGGGTGCTAGCATCCAAAATTAGGATAGCCACTAAAACTATTCCATAGGAACGATTTTCTCACACCCATGCTTCTCATAAGTTGAGAGATACTTTTCATTCCACCCTTTCAAAATTAAAGTTGGCAAAAAGGAAGCAAAAAGTCAAAAGTAGTTTCCACAAACATGCTCAAATTAACGAAACGAGAGGAGCGGATAGGCCTCTCCTGCTTTAAACTCCGATTTTGAGGCGGGTAATTCCAGAAAACCATCGGCATCTGCCAAATTGGCCAGGTCTCCCGAACCGTGCCCTATGACGGGTATCGCATAAAACTGGCCCCCCTCTACGAAGGCGGTGCGCACCTGTAAAAAATACTGGAGGTCAGGTTTAAAACTAAAATCCTTACTCAGGGCCGCATATTTGTAGACCAATGGCTTTAGACCCAAAGAAGCTCTTAGCCACGGAACCACATACCGGCAAGTACACATAAAAGAAGATACCGGATTGCCGGGGAGGGCAAAAACCACCTTATTCATAGGCGTTTTTCCAAACCAGAAAGGCTTTCCGGGGCGTTGTTTGATAAAGTGGAAGATTTTCTCCACTTGTAGCTTCTCCAACTCTTCAGGAATATAATCGAAATTACCTTTAGAGACACCTCCACTTAATATAACGGCATGAAAATTCTCAAGCGCATGTAACAAATACCGGTGTATTTGGTAAGGATCATCGTTTACGTGGAAATTCTTAGCCTTTACACCATATTTTGACAGCAAGGCAGAGATGGCAAACACGTTAGACCGCCTGATCTGATGTCCCAGCGGTTTTTGATTCACATTAACCAATTCATCGCCGGTAGAGATGATCGCTATTTCAGGGACTTTTTTTACAGACAGCCTGTTCTTTCCCACAGAGGCAGCGATATTGATCTCCGCTGCAGATATAATTCTTCCTGAGGGTACGAGCAGGGTACCCAGTTTTCTATCCATCCCTTTCAAGTGTACATTTTGGCCGAATTTAATGTTGTCAACCAGCAAATGAGCGACGCCATTTTCTATTTTTAGATCTTCATAGCGGACGACGGTATCGGCATTTTCAGGGATAGATGCGCCGGTCATAATTTCTATGCAATTATTGGTAGCTCCGAGTGTGGTAGGTTCGGCTCCGGCAGCCTGCATTTCCTGCACAGTAAATGAGCGCTGCCCTTTTTCGAAATCTTCGAAGCGGAATGCGATGCCATCCATCATCACCCGGTCAAATGGAGGGAAGTCCCGGTCGGCCACCAAGTCTTCAGCCAATATTCGATGGAGAGACATTTCAAAAGGGACACTTTCCTCTCCCATATGAATGGCATTTTCAAGGACTAGATCGGTTGCGGTATTTACGTCTATCACAGGTTTAGCGTTTTAAGCAGATGACAAAAAAGCACAAGCGATTTTCGCCATCCAGGTTTTTCGTTAAGCAGACTGTTTCTTTAACGTGAGGATTGATTAAGTGTCTGAAAAATAGTTGCTTAAGACAGCTCAAGCAAGCTTTTGTTTGGTAAAACAGACTTATCCAAAATTGACTCTTTATGCGACTTTTGATAAGCCTAAATCAATAAAAAAAGCCCTAACCGAAATTATTCGGTTAGGGCTTAAATATAGTATATTTTTAGAAAAATTCAAGTGATTAACCTTCCAAAGCGGCGGCTCCGCCCACGATCTCTGAAATTTCTTTCGTAATCGCTTCCTGGCGCGCTTTATTGTAGGTAATTTTCAACTCACGCATCAGTTCTTCTGCATTTTCTGTTGCATTATCCATTGCCGTCATCCGGGCACCGTGCTCGGAAGCATGCGTATCAAGCAGAAAACGTTGAAAGGTAGTTTGCAGAATACTTGGAATAAGCGTATCTAACAACTTCGTCTTATCTGGTTCGAAAATATAGTCAGCTTTCAGATTAGATTGCTCTTCATCTTCTTCTTTCTCGATCTTTGGAACCGGCAAAAATGGAGCGGATTCAGTAAACTGGACAGCTGCATTCTTAAATCTTCCGTAGGCCACATCGATCGCATCGAATTCTTCATGGAGAAACTTATCGATCAGCATAGCCGATACTTTGGAAACATTATCAAAGCTCAGGTCATTAAACAACTCCACATAATCGTTTATAATCAGGTTGTTGTCAAACTGCTTTCTGAAGAAGTCATATCCTTTTTTACCGATACAAAGCAACGACAACCGCCCTTGCTCTGCAAGGGAAGCATATTTGCCTTCTATAAGGGCGATAGCTGCTTTTATTACATTGGTATTAAAAGCACCACATAGCCCCTTATTAGAGGTAACGACAACGATCAGCGCGCGATTAATTTCCCGCTCTGTGCCATAAGCCGTTGAGGCATCGCCTTCCAGGTTAGAAAGGATATTGCGAAGCATTTCATCCTGCTTTAATGCATAAGGACGTAACTGCTGGATGGCCTGTTGCGCACGGCGAAGCTTAGCTGCAGAAACCATTTTCATGGCCTTAGTGATCTGCTGCGTTGATTTTACCGTACCAATACGTTCCCGTACTTCTTTTAACTTTCCACTCATAAGATTGAGTTGTTTTGCTTAAAATTTAAGTCTTTTATCGAGCTTTTTACTCCCTGCCCCCTGTTCCTTAATCTATTCACCGTTTCCGGCACATCTTATCGTTTATCTCTTCTCCATTCGTCTACCTGTTCACCCTTTTACTTATATTGCGCTGTCATTTCTGTTGCCACTTTCTTAAGGGCATCTTTAGCTTCATCGGTTAATTTACCGGACTTTAAAACTTCCAGAATTTCAGGATGCTTTTGCTCAAAGGTTGTCAGGAAATTACTTTCAAAGGCTTTGACTTCATCAACAGGTACCTTAGAGATCAATCCCTGAGTTCCCAAGAAGATAATAGCGATCTGCTTTTCCACTGAAAGTGGAGAATATTGTGGCTGCTTCAGGATCTCCACATTACGCTTACCTTTTTCCAAAACAGATAACGTAGCTGCATCCAAATCAGAACCAAACTTGGAAAATGCTTCCAAATCACGGTACTGCGCCTGATCTAATTTAAGGGTACCGGCCACTTTCTTCATTGACTTGATCTGAGCAGAACTTCCTACACGGGATACAGAGATCCCCACGTCAATAGCAGGGCGAATACCTGCGTTAAACAGGTTTGAATCCAGAAATATCTGACCGTCAGTGATCGAAATTACGTTGGTCGGGATATAGGCAGAAACGTCACCCGCTTGTGTTTCAATAATCGGGAGGGCAGTAAGACTTCCTCCTCCTTTGATGATGGGGTTACCATCTGCATCCTTACCTTCCTTCAGTGAATCAGGCAAATCGTTCATCTGGCGGGCGATATCATCGTTTTCGATGATTTTCGCTGCTCGCTCTAACAGACGAGAGTGCAGGTAGAAAACGTCACCAGGATAAGCCTCACGCCCTGGAGGACGACGAAGTAGCAATGATACCTCACGATAGGCTACCGCCTGCTTAGAAAGGTCATCGTAGATGATTAGCGCCGGACGGCCGGTATCTCTGAAATACTCTCCGATCGCTGCACCTGCGAAAGGAGCAAAGAACTGAAGGGGAGCAGGATCAGAAGCAGAAGCAGATACGATCACGGTATAATCCATGGCGCCGTTCTCTTCCAATGTCTTATGGATTTGAGCCACAGTAGAAGCTTTTTGACCAGAAGCTACGTAAACACAGAAAACAGGCTCCCCTCTTTGGTGGAATTCTTTTTGGTTGATGATGGTGTCAATAGCGATAGCAGTCTTACCCGTTTGGCGGTCACCGATGATCAACTCCCGCTGACCTCTTCCGATAGGGATCATGGCATCGATTGCCTTGATACCCGTTTGAAGCGGTTCGTTTACTGGTTGACGGTAAATCACACCTGGTGCTTTCCGTTCAAGCGGCATTTCGAAGCGAACTCCGCCGATCGCACCTTTCCCGTCGATTGGTTCACCTAGTGGATTCACCACCCGGCCAACAAATTCATCTCCGACAGAAACAGAGGCAATCTTTCCTAAACGCCGAACAGTAGAACCCTCAACGATACCGTCACCCGGGCCCATGAGTACCACTCCCACGTTATCTTCTTCCAGGTTAAGGACGATCGCTTGAGTACCTGTTTCAAATTCGACAAGTTCACCTGCTTGTGCACCGGTCAGACCGTAAACGCGGGCGATACCATCACCTACTTGCAATACGGTTCCGATTTCTTCTAGTTCAGCAGCTGTTTTAAAGCCGGAAAGTTCTTGTTTTAGTATTGCTGAAATTTCATCAGGTTTAATGCCAACCATATTTATAGAATTTAAAGGATTACAAATGAATAAATAGGGGAAAAAAGGAAGGAATCAATTACGATTGTTTCTGATATTGATTTTTAGTAAATCCTTTTTTCATCTTATCGAGTTGATGCGCTACGCTGGCATCGTATAATTTATCTTTTAGTTCTACGACAAAACCACCGATGAGGCTTTCGTCTACTTCAGTGATGATCTCCACATTTTCGTCCGTTGCATCGCTGGCTTCCAGTTTTTTACGAATTTGCTCAATGGTCTCGTCACTAAATTGACTAGCCATTTTAAGCTTCACCGTAGAGATGTGCTTGATCTCCTTGTACTGAGCAATAAACTCTTCTGCAATTTCCGGCAATAGACCTTCGCGCCCTTTTCTCAATACGATATAGAAAAAAGCCATCGTTGTCTCATCAAATCCCTTTTTAAACACCTTATCTATAATGATGCGTTTTTTGGTAGGGCTGATGATCGGGCTTTTGAATAAAAGGAAAAGATCCCGGTTTTTTATCGTTTCCTGAAAAGCCTGGATATCTTCGAGCGTTCGCTCAAGCTTATGTTGCTCTTGAGTAAAATCAATAAGCGATTTGGCGTATCTGGTGGCAATGCGAGTAACAGACATATGCTTATGTTTTGAAGAGGTGTATTATTTACCTCTAAAATTCTAATTTAACTTGATTTCGTCGACCAACTTGTTGGCAAAAGCTTCTTGCTCGGAATTTCCCTTTAGTTGCTCCCGGATCACTTTTTCTGCGACTTCCAGAGCGATTTGGGCAGCCTGATTCTTGACATCTGTCATGGCAGCGAGCTTTTGGTTTTCGATTTCCTGTTTCGCATTGGTTACGATCCGCTGAGCTTCCTCTTTGGCCTTATCTTTCGCTTCATTGATGATGGACTCTTTTGCTTCTTTTGCCTCTTGAAGGATTTTACTACGTTCTTCACGGGCTTGAACCAATAGTTCCTCATTTTTAGCACTTAGGGCTTCCATTTCTTCCCGGGCCTTTTTAGCCTGGTCGAGGGCTTCCTGAATAGATTCTTCCCGACCTTTTAAAGCTTTCTGAATAGGGCGAAAAGCAAAACGACCAAGAAAGAACCAAACGATTAGAAATACAACCGAGGTCCAAAGCACTAATCCCGGATCAGGCCGGATGGCAGAAAAATCAAGAAATATGAATAAATCTAACATGGATTAACTATTTTTCTAAGATTAAATTCAATCAACTAAAAAGCAGAAAATTTAAGGAGGGGTTGCGAACCAACCGTTGCAACCCAACCTATTCGTTTGGTGCGGATGATTATCCAGCCAAAAGGCCAACAACGATCGCGAAAAGCGCTGCACCCTCAACAAGGGCCGCAGTCAAGATCATGTTGTTTCGGATATCATTTACGGCTTCTGGCTGACGAGCAATCGCTTCCATAGCTTTGCTACCAATCAAACCAATTCCAACACCTGCACCTAGAGCTGCCAATCCGGCTCCAATAGCTCCCATAATTATTGTATTTAGTGATTAAAAAAATTATTCTACCAATTTTTTTGCCTTACTACTTAAGCGCCTTGTCAAATTAAATCACATATTAAATTGAGCGACTTTTGGACTTATTCTTCGTTAAAAATACTCGCTATACCTAAGGGTATGCCTGAACCTGCCTGCCAGCGAGGCTGCCGAGCAGGCAGGTTTTTTGCCTTGACTAAGATCCAAAATTCATCTCAATCTAATGGTAACCCAATTTTGACAAAGCGCTTAATTATTTCAGCTTTCAGCCTATTGATTAATTTTCTTCATCAAACTACCCCCCTAAACTACTAAACTACTAACTATTAACTACTAATTATTAACTACTAACTACTAACTATTAACTACTCACTACTAACTATTAACTACTAATTATTAATTACTCATTCCACATTGCTTAATGGTGTTCTCCTGCATGGTGCCCCTCCTCTACCGCTGCTCCGATATAAGAAGCGGTAAGGATCGCAAAGATAAAGGCTTGCAGAAAAGCTACCAGCAATTCGATCAAGTTCATGAAGGCGGTAAACAAACCTCCAATCACTCCCCCAAGCGCTGCACCTCCGACGTTGGTTCCGTTTTGGCCAAAGACAAAGATCAGTCCGATCAAACTCAATATGATAATGTGTCCTGCGGAAATATTGGCAAACAAACGGATCATCAAGGAAAATGGCTTAATGAACAGTCCAAGGACTTCAACAGGTGTCAATATGATTTTTACCCACGCCGGGATACCGGGCATCCAAAAGATGTGTTCCCAATAGTGACCATTCCCGTTTAGGTTGGTAACCAAAAAGGCGAAAACAGCAAGCGTTAGCGTTACGGCCAGATTTCCGGTAACGTTGGCACCGCCAGGGAAAAAGGGAATCAAGCCAAATAGGTTACAGAACAAAATGAAAAAGAACAGCGTCATAATGAAAGGCTGAAACCGCTCATAGTGCTTTTCTCCGATCATCGGAATGGTCACCTCATCGCGGATAAACACGAAAAAGGGTTCCATAAAAGACTGGATCCCTTTCGGGGCTTGGCCTTCACGCTTTTTATATCCTCTGGCAACCGCCATAAACAACCAGATCAACAAAATGGCTGCGAGGATCATGGTAAATACATTCTTAGTAATAGAAAAATCGTAAAAACTGGTAATACCGCCGCCTAGGATACCGCCGTCTAGAGTACTTGGCTTGTCAAGCTGATATTTTTCTTTCTTTAAGTCATATTTTTCTCTTACCTCATCGTCAATTTTAGCATAATAAACTTCCGCTTCTTTCTCTTCGCCATCTTCAATTGTGATCTCCGTCTTATGAATGATTTCATCAGTATGCACTTCACCTTTAGGAAAATCAGGATCGGCAATGCGATTCACTCTGCCGTGGTTTAATACATAACCATCTACAGCCGTATGGCCGTGGTCAAGCTTACTAGACAAAAAGAAGGACCAACCGTGATCGGGAGCATATAAGATACAAGGAAGGGGAATGTGGACGCCTTTCCAGACGTGAAATTCGTTAGCGTCAGCAATGTGATGCATGACCGTTTCTACCGGCTTGTATTCTTCGGAATGATCGTCATGCCCGTTTTCTTTTTCGCCTTTTTCATTACCGGCAAAGGCAGGAAGCGCCAGTAAAAATAAACAGCTGAAAGTAATGCTAAGAATTTTTCTTATTGAATTCATTTCACCACATCTTTTAATGGTACCCTAAAATCGCAGCAAAGGTAGGTATAAGTATGGTGAAAAGGAAACCAAAATTATCTTTTTTTACATAAAAAAAACGAAAGATGCAAGTTCTTTAACCTTTTATTAATAGAGAAATACAGCTCCTGCAAGATATTGTTTTACAGGGCTAAGGTATTTATTAATTATATTCTACTATTTATAACAGGGGCCAAAGAAATCGAACATATTGGTGATTGATGTTTTAAAAATACGCCCATCTAAAAAATCATAGAGGCTGTTCAAAACGTTTTTGAACAGCCTCATCACAATAATCATTATTAATTACAAATACTTCTTTATCTGGCAAACGATACGGCGCGTTTTTCGCGGATAACCGTTACCCTGATCTGGCCGGGGTATTGCATTTCGTCTTGTATTTTTTGAGAGATCATAAAAGAAAGATCATCAGCGTATTCATCGCTCACTTTTTCACTTTCCACGATCACTCTCAACTCACGTCCTGCTTGCATCGCGTATGCTTTCTGCACGCCATCGTGGGCCATGGCCAACTCTTCCAATTCACCGATGCGCTTGAGGTAACTCTCCAGGATTTCACGACGAGCACCCGGACGGGCACCGGAGATCGCATCACATGCCTGGACAATCGGAGAAATAATATTATTCATCTCGATTTCGTCGTGGTGAGCTCCTACCGCATTGCAAACAACTGCATGTTCTTTATACTTTTCGCACAATTTCATACCTAAAATAGCGTGTGAAAATTCAGAGTCCTCTTCAGCAACCTTGCCGATATCATGTAGTAGCCCCGCCCGCTTCGCGATCTTGGTCTGTTTAGGACTAAGCCCCAGTTCTGCCGACATGATGGCGCAAAGATTGGCCGTCTCGATGGAGTGCTTGAGCAGGTTCTGACCATAAGAAGAGCGGAATCGCATACGGCCGACCATCTTCACCATATAAGGATCCAGTCCGTGAAGATCGAGTTCAATAACGGTTCGCTCTCCAATTTCTACGATCTGTTCGTCCAGTTGCTTACGGGTCTTGGATACCACCTCTTCGATACGGGCAGGGTGGATACGGCCATCGGCCACCAATCGCTTAAGCGCTAAGCGGCAAACTTCGCGGCGGATAGGATCGAAGCTGGAGATCACAATGGCTTCAGGCGTATCGTCAACTACGATCTCTGCGCCGGTTGCTGCTTCGAGCGCCCGGATATTTCTTCCTTCCCGGCCGATGATCTGACCTTTAAGGTCGTCTGAATCCAGGTTGAAGACAGAAACCGTATTCTCAATGGTATATTCCGCACACATCCGTTGGATAGACTGGATAACGATCTTTTTAGCCTCCTTATTCGCGTTGACTTTGGCCTGCTCGATGGTATTTTTTACGAGGGCCATCGCATCGGTTTCCGCTTTGCCTTTAACGGCTTCCAGTAATTGTTCTTTAGCTTCTTGTTCAGACAATTTGGCTACATTCTCCAATTCTTTGATGCGTATTTCGTTGGCGGCATCCAGCTCCTCTTTTTTCTTGGCGACAATTTTAAGCTGTTTTTCCAGATTTTCACGGATAGTTTTTACTTCTGCTTCTTGTTGCTCCAGATCAGATCTTCGCTGGTCGAGTTGCTTGGTGCGTTGTTGAAACTTTTCTTCCCGCTGTTCGAGGTCTTTTTCCAATCCTTTCAATTCAACCTGCTTTTCTTTGATATCCAGTTGGATTTGGTTGCGCTTTTCCTCGTACTCGGATTTTAGCTTCGCAAACTTGTCTTTCGCTTCCTGAATCTTTCTTTGCTTAATCGATTCATTCTTACTTTCAGCTTTAGAAGTGATCTTGTCAGCTTTTGTCTCTGCATCATCGACCAGGCGCTTAGCGGTCAGTCTGGCTTCTTCTACAACCAAATCTGCCTTACTATTCATTTCTTCAACCTTTGACAGGTTTGCTTTTTTTATGAGGGATTGAACGACAAAATATCCTGCGACAACCCCGATAACAAGGCCTATAACCAGGCCGATTCCTATCTCTATTCCCATGATTTTTTATTTATTGATTTGTAATAGTTTATTTATTGAACACTAATTGGAGGGCATTATTCCAACATTTGATCGAGCAGATCATCTAGGTGTTGGATTTTTTCGGAAAGCGTATCATTGGAAGTGCCGTTCTGAACCTGTTTGGCCTTGTGAAGATCAACTGCATAAGTCAAAATTGCCATAGACAGGCAATCTTGTTTATCTTTTTTGGTATACGTTAATTGAAAACGGTTGATTTTTTCATTAACTTCTTTAATAATCTTCCGCAATGCCGGTTCATCACTAGCTTTTATCTTCAATGGATAAGGTCTGCCTGCAATAATGACTGTGATTTGTACGGTATCTTTTTCCTCCATAGCCAATTAAATATCCTTTAACCACGCAATACAATCATCAATTTGGGCAATGTAATGATTAATTTCACTCTTTATTTCCTTTGTACTTTCCTGCTCCTCCGCTTGTTGCTTCTCCAAAGATAGCTTAAGTTTTTCAATTGTTTCTCTATGTTGCTTACCTTTTTTCTTTTGGTCTGCCAACAAGCTATTTAAATTTTGATTTTCTTTGATTAATGTATTATTATCGTTTTTTAAACGCTCTATAATTAAAGCAAGTTGCTTAACTTTCAGTTCTATCCCGTCTATTTTCTCAACTAGTGATTCCATATTTCAAAACCAAGTAACAAAATTCTACTTTCGAATAAGCGCGCCCAGCTTCTGTTCATATTGAGTAATGAGTTTAAGCATTATCTTCTCAACCTCCTTATCTTTTAAGGTTTTTGTTGGGTCCTCAAACAGCAGGCTGATCGCATATGATTTTTTTCCTTTTCCTAAGCGCTCTTCATTTTCATATACATCGAATAAATTGATATCTTTTATCAACTTTTTACCCGACTTTTTTGCAATATCTGCAATTTCATTAAATTTTACGGATTTTTCAACTACTAAGGCCAAATCTCTGCGTATTCCGGGAAACTTATTGAGCTCTTCAAAAATTACATTCACCTTTCCGGAGGCTTTAGTCAGCCTGTCCCAATCGAAGGTCGCAAAATAAACATCTTGCTTAATGTCCATTTTTTTAAGCAGACCTTTCTGGACCTTCCCGAAAGTTACCAGGTGTTGAGGCCCCCTGTGGTAGGTCTGCCCGTAAGTCAACCACTGATCATCCGCCACTTTTTCCTGGTAGCGCGTCACCCCCAATCTGTTCATCACTAAATGTACATAAGCTTTGAGTGTGTAAAAATTCACTTCTTGTGGTTCTTGCTGCAACCAGGTCTCCGGATGCTGCTTACCGGTAAGCGTCAGACTCAAATGACGACTTTCCTGTAAGGCTCCTTCTTCTTGCTGATAAGTACTTCCAAATTCAAATAGCTTCAGATCAAGGTTCTGTCGATTTAGGTTGTTTACAACCGTCTCCAATGAAGAAAGTAACATATCAGGCCGCATAATATCCAGATGAATATTTGAGGTGTTGTTGATAAAAACTAACTTCTCCTCTTTCATGGGCAAGACGTCCTGGTAATATCTGGATTGCGACAACGAGAGGGCCATTGCTTCGCTAAATCCACTTCCCACCAACATGGCTCCGATCTGCTTTCTGACGGCACTGGCATCGACAGCATCTGAATGATTGACCGAAAAATTGATCTGGTCTGGAGTGGGTACCCTATTCAGCCCATAAATCCTCAAAATTTCTTCAATAACGTCTACTTCTCTGGTGACATCTGATTTATTTGTCGGAATGGCCACTTTAACTACCTCATCTCCTTCTTCAACAATATCCATTTCCAAGGCTTTCAAAATTGCTTTAATTTCCGCTATTGGGATTTCCGTTCCCACCAATTTGCGTACCCGTTGGTAGCGCACTTCTATTTGTACGGGATTTATGGGATTAGGATACAAGTCGACGATCTCAGAAGTGATTTCTCCTCCGGCCAACTCCTTGATTAGCAGCGCAGCCCGTTTTAATGCCAGAATGACTACATTAGGATCACTCCCTTTTTCAAAGACTTTGGCTGCATCCGTTCTCAACAGGTGGCGCATACTGGTCCGCCTGATCCATTTGGCGCTGAAGTGGGCCGATTCCAGAAATATACTGGTCGTACCTTCTGTAACACCCGAATTTATCCCCCCGAAAACGCCGGCAATACACATGCCTTTAGACGCTCCATCGCAGATCATTAAATCCTGATCGCTCAATTTGCGGTCAACCTCATCGAGTGATTTGAAAATGCTACCATCTTCCAGCGTTTTAACCACTACCTTACCGTCTGTGATCTTTTCCGCGTCAAAAGCGTGAAGCGGCTGTCCTAGCTCGTGCAGGATATAGTTAGTAATATCAACAATATTATTGATGGATCGGACGCCGATAGCTTCGAGTTTATTCTTCATCCAATCGGGGGAAGGACCTACTTTTATACCTCTAATGGTAAGGCCTGCGTATCTTGGGCAAGCATCGTAGTTTTCAACGCTCACCTCAATCGGTTGATCAATGCGGTCTATCTGAAAGCCGGAAACGTCGGGCATTTTAACAGCGGAGCCTTTGTCAGGGAGATTGATTTGCAGGTAGGCGGCAAGATCTTTAGCCACTCCCAAGTGACAGGTCGCATCAGAGCGATTGGGGGTGAGGCCTATTTCATAGACTACGTCCGTTTCTATATTAAAATAATCGGCGGCAGGCATGCCTACCGGAGTATCTTCGGGGAGCACCAGAATTCCGCTATGATCATCGCCTAGTCCTAGTTCGTCCTCTGCACAGATCATCCCTTCCGACACCTCACCTCTAATCTTTCCTTTTTTTATTGTAAAGGCTTTTCCTTCTTTATCGTATAAATCTGTACCGATCGTTGCGACCACCACCTTCTGGCCGGCGGCGACATTGGGAGCACCACAAACAATATGAAGGTCTTGTTCATTACCTACATTGACAGTGGTCACCGAAAGTTTATCTGCATTGGGATGTTTGGCGCAGGTCTTGACCTCTCCGGTCACGATACCTTTGAGTCCTCCTTTTATACTTTCTACCGTTTTCATTCCCTCCACTTCAAGGCCTATTGCCGTCAATATTTCGCTGATCTCGTCTGCGGACAGGTGGATATCCAGGTAATTTTTTAGCCAGTTAAGTGAAACTTCCATCTCATCTATAGTTGAATAGGTTGATCTAAAGAAAAGTACAAATATAGTAATTCTACTTTCCTGGGCATGAGTATATATCAAAAAATAGCGGTAATAAGTTCCACTATTCGGTGATATCTACCCCTACTGCCTGGAGTACATCCTTATTTTGGCCGCCGAGATGGATAAAGGCGATCACCGAGCAGTTTTCATCTACCCATTCATTGGGGAGGATGTAGGAAAATGATTTTTCAAACGGCTGTCCCTCCAATAAGTTATCATCGGAGATGGAGCTACCTGTCGGATTGGTCAGGGTTTTACGCATTACGTGTTTGTGTTTGTAATCCGCAACCTTTCCTTCGAGCGTATCTTGATAGTCAATGATACCATTTTCAAGGATCATCACCGTTACCCGATGGTCTCCCTGCATATCCTGAAGCGGCAGGATGGTAAGATCAACAGACAAGGCCCGCTCATTGGGGCTGTAGTTAGCTTCTAAATTCAGATTGGCGACGGGCTCTTGCTGTAATTCTTCGGCCACCAGAGCCCCCCACTCGTTTTTTCCTTTTTGATAAGTCGCGTCTCCGAATTTTTTCCGGTTGACGACAGCACTGGGATATCCCAACGGCTCTCCCAGGAGACTAAGGATCTGCTCTCCCTCCTCTGTCCTGAAATCGTACTTACTATCCGGAAGCGGGATCGCAAATGAACCGGAAGCATGGATAGATACCACCACCAGATTATTGGGATTCAGAGCTAACAGGTTTTCCAATTCAGCACTTCCTTCCGGACAATTCACGCAACGCACGCCCGTAAATTCTTCAATCAACACTACTCGATTCCCCGAATCTTGGGGCCCTACAGGCGGTATGACCGGCATATTTTCTTCACAGCCTACGATTAAAAAAAAGCAAGCGATCAGGTATAGGATAGGTTTTTTCATGATTTGAGCCTTTATTCAAAAAATATAAAATAGCTACTTTTGCAAAATAATCGAAAGGGTACACAGATTAATCAGTACTAAAACGACGAATTTACTGTAAGTTTCACTCCGCTAAAGGCGGGTTCTAACCGGCAGATGCCTCCGGTACAGACTACCCCTTCCACTTGTTTGATATAACTCAACGAGAAGCGGTTGGCTTTATTGGTATAAAATACGTCAAATCTCGGATAATGGGAAGAATCCGGAAAATCCGCATTTTGCGGATCGATATTATACATATCAGAAACCGTAAATGTCCAGTGCGGCGCAATACTGAATTCTACCAGTCCAAACAGCCAGTCACCATATTCTCTATTCGTAAAACCAAATAATTCCAAGCCGGTTGCCATATACTGGGCTTCGAAGCGAATAGAGCGCTTGCGATCAAACTTGTACAGAAAGTCTACATAGGGGATAAAAGTCTCCACCAGGTCTACGCCGGGCTTCGTTTCGAAAATTTCCTGATTATAGTTTTGAAACTGCACCCCGCCGATCAGGTTCCACTTTCGCTTGTATTTGTAGGTAAATTGGGTGAAGATCTCCCGGTAGAGCAGGTTATTATTCAGATCGGTAATATTCGAATAATTGACATAGAATCCTACTTTGCGGCTAGGCGAGTATCGCACGTCAATTTGATAAGCCAACTCCCCCAATTCCTGGGTGGCTGCATTATAACGGGCTGTTAACCGGTAAGTATTTACCCTGGCCATCGGAGGCAGGAAGTTGATAATTCCCCGATTCAGTTCTACAAAAGGCTCTGTCCGGAAAGTGAAATTCTCCGTCCGTTTTCCTTCGACGGTAATTCCCAGGCCTTTAGTCGCATAACTCAAACTGGTGTAAACAATATTTCCCTCATCACCGACCAGTTTCCCAGTACTTACATCTCCTGTCCAGTTGAGCTTCTCAGCAAAAGGGTCATTAAACACGTCTCTTGTTTTGTAGGCACCTTCGATGTACCAGGAAAATCCTTTGTAAGAAAGGGTATTATAAATCGAAAAAGCATAATTATTGTGCTTGAAACTGAAACTATCCTGAGGCGTGTAAGAAGCAATGGTATTCACCACTTGTTCGGTGATCTCGTCATTATAGGTTCGATTGACGGCTCCGAACCCGGGAGCGAGGGTTAAGCCCCCCTCTTTACCTAAGGCAAAAAAACCATCCAGACTCCCTCCTTTTATGATGGCTCCGTAGGTATCAAATTGTAATTTCTGTTTTCCGGTGAAGAGTTTGATCTGAAGGTCAGGAGTAAGATCGTATAGAAGGCGCACCCCATATAGGGCATTGTCGATGAGTAGGGGGCGCTGTTCATAAGCCCGAAATATGGTTCCCGCACCAATCTGGTCATAAAAGTAGCCGACGGTGATGTCCAGGTCGTAGATCTTTTTACGGATAAACCACATCCCTATACCTTGTCCCGTATAAGAATCCTGTGGATTTAGCAGGTTGGAGTTGTTGAACAGATCAAACCGGAGGCCAAAATCAAAGCCCCAGTTGCTATAGTTAAGGTTGAGCCAGGCATCGGCGCCATAAAGTTGTCTGTCATACTGAGGAGTTCCAAATGCCCCAATAGTAGAGTCCCGCTGAAAAAAGTTACCGTTAGCTTCAAACCGCCCGCTGATCGTTCCCATATTCCCCTGGTTTTGCTGACTAAACCCTAACTGTACAACTGAACAAAATAGTAAAATGGTTAAAAAACGAAAGCACATAATCAGTTCTATTTATATGATTCTAGGTTCTATTCTAGTTTGTAAGTAGTAAGACAAAAAAATTGGAAGAATAATTTTTTTAGTTTGGAAGCTATTTTCTGCACCATCTCCAAATATTCAATGGTTTAGTCAATTTCTTCCGAACAAAATCATTCTACAAGCAATTTTGATTGGTCCCTCAAGCAGTTTTTGGGAAAAAAAATGATAAAATCCTGTCATCTGGAAAATATCTATATTGGTTTTCGTCGTTCTGTTATCGTTTTCGTGCTTAAACTGTAGCCTACCTGTAGGTTGCTTACATTCTTAAAAAATTCCTAAATGCCAATATTTAGGAACCTGATAAGGTTAGGATGGCGTTAAACATAAAGGTATGCTTCGAAATAAAATAATTTTTTGCCTAACTTTGCCCGCACTTTACACAGTTTTGGCCATGCAAGTTAAAATGATTTCATCAATCTTAATAAATTGGGAATATTTAATTTTTGAAAAGCATTGTCGAACCGATTGATTCTTTTAGAAATGCTTTAATTTTTTTGTATACTAATAACTCACTAAATACTCGTTATGACATTTTTTAAAACCATTTTATTCACAATATTAGTAACCTGCTCTTCAGCATTGATCGCTCAGCAAACACTTCCTAGTGTGCAAGTGCGGTCACTTGACGGAAAAACGGTAGATATTCAGGATTTTGGCAAAAATGATAAAATCACTGTGCTTAGCTTTTGGGCAACCTGGTGCTCGCCTTGTAAAAAGGAATTAGATGCTATCGCGGATGTCTATCCGGACTGGCAGGAGGAATACAATATGGAACTCGTTGCAGTTACTATTGACAACTCCAGAAATTTAACGAAGGTAGGTCCGTTGGTAGCTTCCAAAAACTGGGAATATACCATACTTGCCGACACCAAAGAAGAGTTGAAGAACGCCCTCAATGTGGCGGCCGTGCCTCATACGTTTTTGATCGATCAAAAGGGAAATATCGTTTTCTCTCACTCCGGTTATGTACCAGGCGATGAGTATGAACTGGAAGATATGATTAGAGAATTGGCTGCTGAGAAAGAATGATTTTTTAGAGGGGCTGTCTCATTAGTCAATGAGCCATCCCCAAGAGATTTTTTTATTTTGGGAGGTCTGTTTTTATTAAAAAAATTGTAATTTTTTTAATAAAAACAGACCTCCCAAAGAAGAAAGTTTTGTGGCTCGTAACACCAAAGGTGTTATGAGCCACCCTCTTTTTAAGGTGGGCTGTTTTGTTTCCAGACGTTTATTGATAGATCAAATAGTTTAAGGGGGAATAGTTTACTCTTTATTTCTTTTTTTTTAGGTCTTTAAGAAACTTTTCTTTAAAGATACTCATATAGCTATTTGATATAGCTGTGCTATCAAACTCAGTAAAAGAATAATGGTCATTTAAACGGTACCAATTTTCTTTAACATATTGAAAATATTCTTTTTTCTCCTTATTTCGGTCCGTTTTGTTGATACTGGATGACTTGCAAGCTGAGATCAAGGCTAAACAAGAAAATAGAATAAAAAGGTGAATTATGCGAATCATGGGCTAAACATTTATAGGGGCCTAAGAGAAAGCCGCTTTTGCGGCGAAAGATCATAGCCTGTAGCGTGAGCTACAGGAAGAAATAGCAGCTAAAACACGAAGCTGCAGCGCAGCGAAAGAGAATAGTCAACGTATTTTTTCTTTCGCCCCCACGGGGCTTTTATGATTAACCATGAATAACCCAGAGGCTTACGCCACTGGCTACGATATTTCGCTGCTATGCAGCTTTATGTTGTAACTAATTTTAGCCCATGATTCGCATGACCCAGGTTTTAGAAGGGGTTGTTTTACGAAAAAAATAGAATTTTTTTCGTAAAACAACCCCCTCATTCTTTCTAAATCCCTTATTCCGGAATCTCAATCACTCGCTCATTACTGCCATCAATATCCATCAGGAATAGTCGCTCAGTATACTCCATTGTACAATCGTCAATTTTATTTCGGTCAATCCGTTCGTAGAGAACGGTATTACCGTCAGGAGATATTGCCGCGTTGTCATACTGCCGGTTATCAGCTCCGGTTGCAATAATCGTTCTACTTTTTGTATCTACATTATAAACAATGAAGTTATGATTAGATCCATAGAATAGGCTGTTCATCTCTCCGATGTAGGTGGAAAAACTAGGCCAACCGGCGTGATAAAGACTGGAAGGAAAATCATATAGGTAAATGGCATCAAACGGAATAAATAATTTCTGTGAAAAATCTATCTCTCCAATCCCCACTAAATCTTCATCTATATTGATCCAGCTCATCCCTGTAATTTTTTCATCCTTCCAGTTAAGACCCGCTACTGTAAATTCTGAACTACTAATAGAATTTAAAGTTTTACCATTTTCGTCTGCTAAAAATATTGTAGTATTGCCATCATTCCAATTTTTATAGACAATTTTGTTACCCATTCCATTCCATCTTGGTTCTTGATGCAGACCAGGAGCGTTCGTCAATTGGATCAAACTATCTCCATTAGACTTTACCTTAAAAATGTTCGTTCCTGTTCCGGTATAAACCAGCCAACCCTTTACACTCCAATCCAGAAAAAAACAGGCATTATCGGCTATTTTATGTTTTTTTCCCGTACATAGATTAAACGTCCAGATCTGCTGGTTGCATAAATTGCTTTCAATATCTCTTCGGATATAAGCAATTTCTAACGGATTATTGGGATTAAATACCGGGTAGGTATAATAATAATTCATTAGTGGGATCATATCAATTGTGCGTATACAAGTCAATGGAATGAGCGAATCTGCATTTTCCACAAATCGAGTATAATTTTCTTCGAAACAGGGAGGTGGTGGTAGCTCCTCTTCTTCTGGTTGAGGACTATTTTCAGGGCTAAGGGAAGTATCTGAGCAGGCGGAGAGAGAAAGAAAGAAGAAGATATATAGTATTCTTTTTAGCATAGATTTAAGAATTCATATCAATTTCCATAATTTCAAAACAAAAAACGCCAAATGAAAATTTATTGTATTAAGTTTTTATTAACTCTTATTCCTTTATTCTCTAGAGAGAAAAAACAATAACTCCTTTATGCCAACTCCGCCAATTCCATCCACCGTTCTTCCTTCTCCTCGATGATGGTTTTCACCTCATCTAATTCTTTGGAGTACTTTTCGATGTCTTCGAGAGTAAGGTTGGTATCATTAAACTTCTGTATCAGTTCTTCTTTTTTGCGCTCCAATTTGGTGATCTCTTTTTCCAGGCGGTTAAATTCTTTGCGTTGTTCTCGGGTAAGGCCCTGGGTGGCCGTATGAGGGGGCTTTTCTTTCTTTGATTTGGAACCTTCACTCTTAGCGGCGTCTTCCCGCTTTTTTTCCAGTTCTTCTAATCGTTTATATTCCCGATATTCGGTGTACTTACCATTAAAGTCTTTGATGACGCCGTTTCCTTCAAATACAAAGAGGTGCTCAACGATTTTATCCATAAAATACCGATCGTGCGAAACGATGACGACACAGCCAGGGAATTCCATTAAAAATTCTTCCAGGATATTCAGGGAGATCACATCGAGATCATTGGTGGGCTCATCGAGGATCAGAAAGTTGGGATTTTCCATGAGGATCGTCAACAAGTACAGCCGGCGGCGTTCGCCGCCGCTAAGTTGGGAAACATAAACTTGCTGCTGGGGGCCTGCAAATAAAAACCGCTCCAATAATTGAGCGGCCGTCAGCTTTTGTCCTTTTGCCAGCGGAATGTACTCGGCTACATCCTGAACGACATCAATAACGCGCTTATCCTCTTTTAAGTTGATTCCCGATTGGGTGAAGTAACCAAATTTGACAGTTCCGCCATGTACCACTTTGCCATTGTCTGGTCGAATTTGCTTGGTCAGGATTTTCAGAAAGGTGGTTTTGCCCACGCCGTTCGGGCCGACGATCCCTACCCGCTCAAACTTCCGAAATTTATAGAAAAAATTTTCAACGATTTTCAGGTCGTCGTAACCTTTGGTAATGCCGTGTAACTCCAGAATCTTACTTCCCAGCCGGTTTCCTTTGATATCGAGCTGGATTTGCTCGTCTTTTTTAACGCCAGAGACCTTTTCTTCAATATCATGAAAACTCTCTACCCGGGCTTTGGCTTTCGTCCCTCTCGCCTTGGGCATGCGTCTGATCCATTCGAGCTCGCGCTTATACAGTTTTTTATTGCGCTCCAAATTTTTTTGGGTAACCTCTTCGCGTGTTGTTTTTTTCTCCAGAAATTCGGAGTAGTTACCTTTGTACCGGTATAGTTGGCCTTGGTACAATTCTACGATGGTATCACATACGCGATCCAGAAAATACCGATCGTGCGTGACCATAAAAATGGTAAGGTTGGGTTGTTGGAGGTACTCTTCCAGCCACTCGATCATATCGAGATCGAGGTGGTTGGTGGGCTCATCGAGTATGAGGAAGTCGGGTTCTTCAATTAGGATTTTGGCTAAAGCCAGTCGTTTTAGTTGTCCGCCCGATAGTTGTCCTATCTTCTGCTCCAGGTTGGTGATATTGAGTTTGAAGAGAATTTCCTTCACTTTTGCTTCAAAGTCCCAGGCTTTGAGGTCTTCCATTTTGGCCAGGGCTTTTTGGAGTTCGTCCTGTTTGTCCGGAAACTGGAGCGCATGTTCGTAGTTCTTTACGGCCAGGAGTTTGGGATTTTCCGTATCAAATACAGCATCGAGAACGGTATCTTCCGGATAAAATCCCGGGTCCTGATCGAGGTAACCGATCCGGATATCTTTTCGGAGCAGGATTTTACTGTTTTCTCCTTCCCCTCCTTCCTGACCGCCAATCACTTTGAGCAGGGTCGTTTTTCCGGCTCCGTTTCTGGCGACGAGGGCAACCTTTTGTCCTTTATTGATATGGAGTTCGATATCCTTGAACAGGACCTTTTCTCCATAGGATTTTGTTACATTTTCTATTGTCAGATAATTCACGTAAAGTGTTTGAGTTTTTCCAATTCGTAAAGTTACATAAAACAAACAAGAGCTATTCGATCCGAATAGCTCTTGTTTGTTTTATGTAACTTTAAAGGCCTACATTAATCCAGTTCAGCCATATCTTTCATAATTTTCAGTGATTCCTCCAAATAAGGGTCTTTTTGCAGTCGCTCCAGCCAGTCATCATTTCTGGCTTTTTTTGAATCATCCTGGTTAATGGCTGCGAGGTCTGCTTTCAGGTTAGCGATTTTAAGGCCTTCGAAGGGCTGCAGCATATCTTTAAACTCATCCGCTTCTGCTTTACGTTCTTCCTGGTAGTCGCTATATTTTTCGAAATGCAGCGAGTAATTGCTAAAGTCGCTCTGCTTTTTCAGGCGCATGGCATTACGCTTAATCTTTTGGAAAATATCATTTTTGGCGACCCGATCTTCGCTTTTATCATTGAGTAAATCCAGGAAATTTAAATCTACTACATCCTGGCTAAATTCAGCCGGTTTTATTTCGCTCCATTCCATAGGGTAATCATAATCTTTCTCACCAGTAGGCAGGAACATGTAATTGTCTGGCAATACAATATCAGGTGTTACTCCTCGCAATTGAACCGATCCGCCATCTACGCGGTAATATTTTTGAATGGTCAACTTCACCTGTCCGAGCGGCTTGATCTCATTATGCCCGGATACAGCGCGATCAAGATCAAGAAATCGCTGAACCGTTCCTTTACCATAAGTAGTCGCACTTTCTCCGACAATTACTGCTCTTCCGTAATCCTGTAGGGCTGCGGAGAGAATTTCCGAAGCAGAAGCGCTGAAGGAATTCACGAGAACAATTAGAGGGCCGTCATATTGAACCTTGGGATTCTCATCTTCCATGATCTTAGCATCTCTACCTCTTGATTTCACCTGAACGACAGGGCCTTGTTCGATAAATAATCCGGTCATCCGGATGGCTTCATTGAGGTAGCCACCACCGTTATTTCGTAGATCGAGAATGATTCCCTGGGCTCCTTCCGCCTGTAGTTTTTTAATTTCATTTTCTACATCCGTAGCGCAGCTTATATTGGTATTAGCAGAGAAATCGGCATAGAAAGCGGGAAGACGGATAAAGCCGATCTTTTCGATGACTCCCGGATAGTCAATAATTACAGATTTGGCATAGCTTTCATCGATGATCACCACATCGCGAATGATCGGAATATCCTGCATAGACCCATCGATCTTTTTAACGGTAAGGATCACTTTCGTATCCTTTTTTCCTCTCACCATTTCGACTACATCATCAATATGCATACCTTTGGTTTCCAATGGTTCTTCACCATCTTGAGCCACTGCATAGATGAGATCATTTGCTTCTAGTTCTTTTTGCTTCCATGCTGGTCCGCCAACAACGATGCTCGCAACTTTTACATAATCACCTTCCGGAGACAATCTGGCGCCTATTCCTTCCAAGGTACCCGACATACGAATATCAAAATCTTCTTTTCGTTTAGGCATAAAATAGGAAGTGTGCGGATCAAAAATATTGGCAAAGGAATTGAGGTAATTCTCCATACGGTCAGCGCGGCGCACTTTCCGGATTCTTTCATAGAGGTCGTCCCAATCTTCCATGGCTTCTTTACGAGCCTCTTCTTTCAGTTCTTCGAATGTTTTAACCACAAATTCTTCCTCTTCGTCATCTGTATTTTCTTCTCCGCTGGTAGCGCCCTCAGAAATAGCATCATTGCTTTCTTCTAACTTTTTTTGCTTTTTCTCTTGTTTTTCTATTTTGCTATGAAGGGCGCTTAGCACATCATATTTTAGATACTTTCTCCAGAATTCCTTTAATTCCATTTCATTAGCTGCAAAAGCTCTTTTTTCACCATCGAGTTCAATGGATTCATCTTTAGAAAAATCGAATGGTTCGGATAATATTTCTTTGTAATAGGCTTCAGTCCGATCGATGCCTTTGTTGACGAGTTCTAGCGAAAGGTCAAAGAACTCAAATGTTCCGGCTTTGGCCTCATCATCGAGTTTAGACCGATATGCAGCGAGTTGTTGAATATCTTTCTGCGTAAGATATCTTTTGGTAGGGTCTAACCGCTCGAGATAAAGATTATACACTTTTTCAGAGAAAACGTCATTAATCTGCTGGGGTTGGAAGTGCCAGTAGCTCAATCCTTCTGCAATTGTTTGCATGATGATCGACTCCTTTTCAGAGCTTTGAGCAAATTGAGGCCAGTAAGAACCGATAAAAACGACAAATACTAAAAAAAGGGAAAAGTAAAAAGGGCCACGCAATTTCATAATATCTCGTTAAATTTTATTGAACTTGGATTGTTGAGAATATGCCTTTGATTAATTTGGCATGTTAAATTAACATAACAATCAATCAATAGCAAACTTAATTTTTTTCCAAAAGGTACCTTTAAGAACACATTATTTTGGAAAAAGATCAATAAGCATTATTAAAGTTAAAGCAAAAACTAAGAAGTTTTAACACACTTTACGATAAATAACGGTAATTATCGATAGAAAAATACTTTTTTTGGATAAAAAAGTTTAAGGAGGGGATAAAGAGGGGAGATATTTAACGAAACCGTAACAAGAAAACAAGAAAACAAGATAACGAAGTAACGGAAAAGAGAAGAAATAAATCCTTCTTTTAATTTTTCGTTACTTCGCTACCTCGTTACCGCATTTCGGCGTTACGGCATTACCGCGCTACAGCGTTCTTAAAGCATTGGTGCAATTACCAAAGCCACTACAGACATCAATTTCAATAAGATATTCAGGGAAGGCCCGGAAGTATCTTTGAAGGGATCACCTACGGTATCCCCTACTACAGCTGCTTTGTGGGGATCAGAGCCTTTGTAGTACTTTTCGCCCTGGATATCTACACCGCCTTCGAACATTTTCTTGGCGTTGTCCCATGCACCACCGGCGTTGGATTGGAAGATCGCCATCAGTACGCCGGTAACGGTAACCCCGGCAAGCAGTCCGCCCAGCATTTCGGCACCACCCAGGAAGCCGATAGCTACGGGCGTAACTACAGCGATCAAACCCGGAATAACCATCTCGCGTATAGAAGCTTTGGTAGAGATCTCAACACACTTCTTGTATTCTGCTTTTCCGTCAGCAGCAGCAAAAACCTCCTGATCCTCTTTGCTCCAGTCTTTCATTTCTTTTCCTTCATTTTTATTCATTACCGCAAGGGCTGCCTTTAACTCAGGGATATTGGCAAATTGACGACGTACTTCCTGGATCATATCCATCGCTGCACGCCCCACTGCGCCCATAGCTAGAGAAGAGAACAAGAAAGGTAACATACCACCAAGGAACAGACCAGCCATCACAATAGGCTTGGCAATATCGATCCCTTGGATCTCTGCAGTAGTCATAAATGCCGCAAAAAGTGCAAGCGCCGTAAGCGCGGCAGAACCAATCGCAAATCCTTTTCCGATTGCTGCTGTGGTATTACCTACCGCATCCAGTTTGTCCGTACGTTCTCTTACCTCACTTGGCAGCTCGCCCATTTCTGCGATACCACCGGCATTGTCCGAAATCGGACCGTAAGCATCTACCGCCAACTGAATACCTGTGTTGGAAAGCATTCCAACAGCAGCAATGGCAATACCATATAGACCGGCAAATTCATAAGATCCGATGATCGCAATAACTAAAATGATAATCGGAATAGCCGTAGACTGCATACCAACACCCAGGCCGGCGATAATATTTGTCGCACTACCTGTTAAAGATTGGTTTACAATACCTTTTACCGGACGAGTACCTGTTCCGGTATAGAACTCAGTAACGATACCGATCAACAAACCGGCAGCAAGACCAAAGATTACCGCCCAGAAGACGCCAAGCTGGCCGTAATCTTCTCCACGGTAAGTCCATACCTCCGGCATCATCCAGCTTACAATAAAATAGGTTGCTACCAACATCAAGACAGCAGAGATAAATTCACCTGTATTTAAAGCTTTTTGCGGATTACCACCTTCTTTTACCCGTACAAAGAAAGTACCCAAGATAGAAGTGACGATACCCACTCCAGCTAATAGTAATGGCAATAATACCGCAGACATTCCGTCAAAGTCATCCGCCCAGGCCTGGCCTTGAATCGTAGCGCCTCCCATAAAGGCAGCGCCAAGTACCATCGTACCGATAATTGATCCGACGTAGGACTCAAAAAGGTCGGCGCCCATACCGGCAACGTCTCCGACGTTATCTCCCACGTTATCCGCAATGGTAGCAGGATTTAGCGGGTGGTCTTCAGGAATTCCGGCTTCTACTTTACCTACCAAGTCAGCTCCGACGTCTGCTGCTTTGGTGTAAATACCCCCACCAACACGAGCAAAAAGAGCGATAGAAGAAGCTCCGAAAGAGAACCCAGTAATGATGGTGATTACTCTGGTGACTGCTTGCTCACCCTGAATACCAAATGTTTGACCGTAAATAAGGAACAATGCACCGAGACCTAAAACGCCTAGACCAACAACGCCCAGTCCCATAACAGAACCCCCGGCAAAAGCCACTTCGAGGGCTTTACCAAGACTGGTACGAGCGGCATTAGTGGTACGTACATTGGCTTTAGTAGCCACGCGCATCCCGATAAATCCGGCAAGCGCAGAACAGATGGCACCGACGATAAAAGAGACGGCGATGATTGGAGAAGACTCCTTTGCATCCGCACTAAATCCTAATAAGATGGCAACGGCAATAACGAATATGGCAAGAACACGGTATTCCGCTCTTAAAAAGGCCATCGCCCCTTCTGAGATATTCTTGGCAATGCCGGCCATTCGGTCCGTTCCCACTTCTTGTTTGTTGACCCATGCGGATTTCCAGATCGTGTATAACAATGCTAAAACTCCAAAAATGGGTACTACATATGTAATGGTTTGACTCATAATGAAACAGTTTACTTTTTATGAAAAGTTGGTTATTTTTTGTCGATTAAGATGGTTGGGTTTCAAACGCCAAATAGTAAATACTTATAGGCTTGATTTACAAGAAGTTATTTCTTATTCAACTCCCAATATTCTTAACAGACATGATCATCCAAATCAATTGAGCGCACAAATTTATTAATAACTATTTGTTTTTTTAATGTAAATCACAATTTTTCAGTGGGTTGACCAAAATTTAAGAAAAGAAGGAGAGTTGGGAAACCAGAAAACCGGAGGACCAGACGACAAGAGGACCGAAGGACAAGAGGACAAGAGGACCGGACGACAAGAGGACCTTAGGACCAGAGGACCAGAGGATCGGGGGTAACGGAGTGGTGTCGTAGTAAAAATTAAACTATAAATCTTTTTTCATGCTTCTACTTTTTCTAAACACCTAAACGTATCAACAAATAAACAAACAGTTAAACAATCATTCACGCCAGTACCCCTCACCCCAGCGCCTCGATCTTTTCCTCTACCTCCTTACACTTCGTTTCCAATGCAGCGAGCTCCTGTTCTTTGCCTTTTTTGACTTGCTCGTATTGGATTTTTGTTAGGGCATTGACTTCCATGGTCATATGGACGGTGAGTTGACTGATTTGTTCTTGTACCAGGTTGATTGCTTGGAGGTAACCCTCGTGCTCCTGGATGTAGGCGTCTAGCCTGGCCTGGTCGATGCGGGCTCGCCATTCCAGGATTTGTTGTATGCGTTGTTGCTTCTCGGAGAGTTGGTCGAGTTCTTTTTTGGAATGGGCCAGCTTTTGTACCATCGAATATTCCTCTTTTACTTCTCCGGCTTCTTGTATTTTTTGTTTATAGGTCTGAGTTTCCTGCCCCAGTGAACCCACCTTTTTATTAACTTCTGATAAGGTAGCATCTAATACCTGCTTAGGTTGGTATTTAAGCTTTTCTTCTTCGAAAGAAGGGTTAAGACAAATAGCAAAGTTTTGGTCCAGGTTTTCGATCTTGTTGATCAGCGGGTGTTGGGGGAAATTGGGAAATTCTTTCATTTTATTGGGTACCTCATGCAGGATGTGGTCCAATACATCGAACAACTTGACGTATTCTTTTTTGCTGTTCTTCCCCGCTAACGCATCTAAAAGGACCTCACCAAATACACTGTAGTCAGAATCCGGAAAAATGTAGGATTTCTCATCGCTGCGGGAGGAGGATACGATCACCTTTCCGCCACCTTGTTCCAGCATATGGATCAGTTCTTTGTTGGAAGAATGGAATGACTCATCACCCAATCCGGTTGGCATGCCCGCAGCGTGGCAACAATCCAGCATCACCATCAGCTTCTGATAGTTTAACCCCTCTACCAACTCCGAAAAATGTTGGCCTGATATTTTGGTAGTATGGTCATTATCTATAAACCCATAAGGTAACAAGTAATAGGCGTCGCTTCGCTCCCCGTCTTTATCTACTGTGTACACTCCTCCATGCCCTGCAAAAAAGATGACGACGGTAGCTCCGAAAGTAGCTTTCAACTGCTGGTCTAACCTTTCGAACGCTTTTAGGATGCCTTCTTTGGTTGATTGCTCTTTAACTAGCAGGTGCACATGCTCTGGCTTGTAAGCCGAGCGATTAGGATCGGTTAATACCTGATACAGGGCTTCTGCATCATTAGCTGTGTTAATGATCTTAGGATCGCTTCCGGTTCCGATAATGAGGGCGTAGCCGTTGTCAAACATAGTCTTGAGTCTTGAGTCTTGAGTCTTGGGTCTTGAGTCTTGGGTCTTGAGTCTTGAGTCTTGGGTAAATGAAGAATGAAGAGTGAAGAGTGAAGAATTTAATTTTTCATCCTTCATTCTTCATTTTTAATTATCATTAGTCCCAATCCAGCATAGCCGGGCGGGCATCGATCTGAATTTCGGGGGAAGCTTCGCGTTCTCCGGGGGCCAGGGACACAGGTCCTCGGCCTACTTCGCCCATAATTTCGAGGATTTTACCTTCTTTCCAGTCGATGCGCAGTTCTACACTGGTAAATGCAAAGGTCAGGTCTTTTTCTCCCTGGAAGGTAATTGCTTTTTTCTTATCCGATTTCACATCGACTTTTGCTTCAGAGTCGCTCACGACGCTCTCGATCAAGGGTACGTTAATCTCAAAAGAGGAGTCTGACGTTTTATCAATATTCAGGGTAAATCCGGAGCTGACGATGACCGAATTGACCACCATAAATTTCTTGGGTCCGTCCACTGATTTGAACATACCCAATGCAGGGTTCTCTACATCTAGCCGTACGTCTTTGATGACACTTCCAAATTCATTGATATCAAAATAGACACGTTTTGAGTTGTCAAAGGAAAAGGACACTTCTCTGGCGCCCTTCAAGGCGGCATCAACTGGAGAGGCGTCAATATTCAATCCCTTCAAAAACCCATTCAATATTTTGAGTCCGAAGCTCAAATCTACCGATTGCGTTTTGTTGGTATTCATATTGGCCATCGCCGAATCGTGAAATCCCAAGACAATATCATCCACATTTTGAAGTAAATATTTCAGGTGCCCCCGAAACTCTGCCTTCCCGCTATCAAGAGCAAAGCAGGTTAGCGGTTGCACTCTGGTTTCAGGTACCCTAAGGGGAGTGGCTCTAAAGGTATTACGTAGTTCCCGGATCAACGCGTCTTCAGTACAAACTCTAAAAAAAGACATAACAGCGATTTTTGAGGTGAACGATTTGTTTAAAACTTTGCCAAGATAGTAAATTGTATGGAAAATTGATTCCTATAGATAACCCTCCGTTTATTACCCCCTCCCAACCCGCCTAAAGTTTGCCTGGTTCATTCTATCCTGGTTAATTACTATAATAGTAGAGCCCATTAACCGTTTTACCGGTTGCCCCTGCCATGATAGCGGTATACAAGTTGGTAGCCCCTCTAAATACCTGATTATTATTGAGGGGGTAGTCGATATGGAATTTTCCGGTGGGGATATTCAGATTAAAAAAGTAGTGGAGGTCCTTTTTATTCGTGAGTTTTCTCAGTGTTTTTATGGTAATATCTTTAATTTGTTGTTCGGAATAGGCTTTCCCGGTTTCAAGACTTTTGACAATATCATCTGAAATACCCGCAAAAATATTATTTATCTGTTGCCGGTAAGCCTCCTGCACCAGTTTGGGTTGGTTCAGTAAGACCTTTCCGCTTTTGTCGATCAGTTGGAATTCAAGGGCGGCATTTTTGGTGACCTGACGGGTAATCGGAGAAACCCCCATCTTGGCTACCGGGGCAATCGGCACGCTTTTAGGTTTGAAGTTTTTAGGTATCGCCTTGCTAATATTTTTGAGATTGCGCGGTTTCAATAGTTCTTTACCTCCCCGGACACAACCGCTACAAGAAGAAAAAAACAATGCTCCACCGAATAAAATTATGACCCAAATAGAAAAAGCTGATCTACAATTCATGCTTTACAATTTCAATTTCTCGATCTGCTAAATTACTACCTAAAAGCTTTATTTGCAACCAATCATCCAGTGCTTCTTGTTTTTTTCCAAGTTGGTAATACACCATTCCCCTATTATAATAACCGTGTGGCTCATTACTGTCCAGTTCAATAACTCTGGTGAAATCTTCCAGTCCTTCTTGCCAATTACCCAACGCAATATGGGCAGCTCCCCTTTCAAGGTAAGATTGGACATGTTCCGGATAGGCCTCAATGGCCTTTTTAAAGTATTCTAATGCTTGTTTGTATTTTTCATTGCGGATCTGCTCCCCTCCAAACTCATAGTAATATTCCGCCAATTTCTGATCTGCTTCGCTCTTATTAGTCGATTCTGAAAGAGACAACCACCGTAAGAAGGCAATAACGATCTGATTTTTTTCAACTTCCAGCTCTTCTGAGGCGTCTTGCGCAGTCTCTTTGCTTCGATACTCCGATAATCGATGGTTCAACAAACGCAGTTTGTCTAAGTGGTCTGCATCACCACCTAGTTCATAACTCAGCTCAAAAGCCTTTTCCAGCTGATTTTTTATGGTCAGTAATCGTATGTAGTCGATCTTGTCTTGCAGCTTCATAATGCAGTGTTGGTTGAAGTATGAAGTATGAAGTATGAAGTATGAAGTATAAAGTATGAAGTATAAAGTATGAAGCTAAAGGTATTATAAATTTATGCTGAAGGTCGAATTTGACCTATACCTTTGTCATAACTGTAATCAAAAGGGTGTCTCAAAGTTTCTACCACTTTTTCAAATACCCGCTGCGAGCTAATTCCTTCTCATACCTCTGGTTTATCCTCAGCAAAGAAGCCATCGACAATTGTTTTGCTCATAATAAAGATGACTTCCCGGCCGGGGGGAGTAATATCCTGATCTTCATCGGGAACGGTGAAGTCTTCAATAAAGGCCAGTAGGTCTTCCTCCGGATAGTTTTCATAAAAAACGGTAATTCGTTCTGCAAAGCCCTTTGCTTTTTGCATTTGCAGCGTTTCCCAGTTTTTATCTTCCCATTGTTCAAGTTTTTCGGGAGCTATTTCCGGGAGTTCTTCTTTGAGCGTCTCTTTTACGGAAAGAACAATGACCATGGCGATAAACAGGAAGTATTCCCGTTCTATTTCTGTCAGCACCTTGGTTTGGTCCGAAAAAATATAGGAGAACAGGAATGGAAATTCCTCCTGTAAGTCTTCCACCAATTCATTAAATGGTGCGTCCTTGTCAGAAAGTTGATCCAGCTTGGCTGTGATTTTGTCTATTGTTTTTTCTGTTACCTGCATTTTTTGAGTCTTAAGTCTGAGGAACAAAGAAACAAAAAAAAATCAACCGATCAATTATTTGGTCCTTTACCGATTGATTCCGATGATCTTTACTTCCACGCGTTGGTTGAGGAGGCGCCCTCGATCGGTATCGTTGGAGGCGATGGGTTTGGAGGCGCCATAGCCTTTATATTGGATTCTATCAGAAGCAATGCCCTGAGCGATGAGATAGTTGGCAACTACCTGAGCGCGGAGTTGGGAAAGCACCTCTGCAAATGATCTGCTACACTGATTATTGGTATAGCCGCCGATCTCTACTTCCAGCTCCGGATAATTGAAAAGCAGGGCGATCAATTGATTGAGTTCCCGGAAAGAGGCAGGTTTCAGACGAGCTTTATTGGCGTCGAAGAATACATTTTGCAGGGTGATAATCTTTCCGACTTCAGCGGGTATCAGGAGGATATCCTTTTGTAAAATCCAGTTTTCTTTTTGGTTGGTAAAATCTGGCGGATCATTCCAAAGCGGGTTAGCAATGGAATCTGGAAAAACCTGATCGAAGGATTCATCTTTCAGTTGCTGACGGAGCATGTATTCCAGTTCCCGCCGGAGTTTTGCTTCTAGTTCTTTCTTCAGATTATACTCTAGTTCGATCCTGAGTTCTCGCTCAATCTCCGGGGTCAGTTCGGCACGGAGGGCATCTTGAACTTCTTCATACATCAATTGTCTGAGTTCCATTTTTACAGTACTCCAAGCCTGGTCGGTCTGAGTAGAGGCGGAGGAAGATAAGTCGCCAGTGTATTGATCTTTCACCCTACTCTGGAAATGAGCGGTCACATTAGCTTTTACTTTATTGAGGATATTTTCAGAAAGTTTATTTTGAAATTCTACTGGTAGCGAACCACTTACTTCCCGAATGACTTCTTCCGTCAGTTCTTCTTGGATGTCTACCAGCAAGTGGGGTTTAACAGTATTGACCAAATCATTCCAGACCATCTCCTGAAGTTGTTCAAAAGACAGGTCGTCCAACGTTGCTGTATTACCTTTGGGCGTAACCTCTTTTTCCAGTTTTCCCCGCAGGTCTTCCTTAGAAGTCACCGGCTCGTCAGCATATCTTTGGAATTTTTGTTTTAGTTCATCAACTTCATCAGTCAGTTGAGTATTTTCTTCAGGAGTAGAAGGAGGAATCGTTTCTTTATCATCATTCGTTTTGCTTTGGGTATACTGCTGATACTTCTTTTTCATTTCTAATAATTCTGCATCTCTGGTATCATTACCCTCCTCATTTTGAGTAAGTGAGGGCGTTTGCTTACTATCTTCCCAGTCCGTATATTTTTCTTTGAGTTGTTTAAGGCCCAATTGATCAAGTTTGGTCTTTTTTCTAGATTTTAGTTTTTGTTCTAATTTTGTAGAAGACTCTTTTCGTTTTTCTTTTTTCTGTTCGAGTCGATCAAGTTCTTCTGTCAACAGCCGGATCTGGCTTTTCAGTTTATTGGCTTTCTCGGGCTCGTAGGCGGGAGCTCCTTTTGCGGTAAGGGTGGTTTCTTCGTAATAGTCGAGCTCTTCTTCAGGAGAGATACCAGAGGTGATGAATTCCGTTACGGGTATAAACCCTTCCTTTTCGACCGTAACATGAATATTTTTCCTTGATGGTAATACAACCTGATAAGCCCCTGATGTTTGCAATTCTTCCAAAACTAATTGATCGCGGAGATCTTTGAGAACAATAGAAGCGGAAGCCGCCTGTTGAGTCTCTTTATTGATCACTTTTCCTTTGATGAGGAAACCTTTTTGAGGCTGAAACAGGGCAGGTACTCCTGCAGAAAAAAGATCGGATTGGTCGCTTCCTTTAGCAGCAGCATATAATATATGTTCTCCCGGCACATCAATCCAAAATGTAGATCTTTGATGCTTTGCTGCTTCTTTCAAATGGAGTTGCTGTGGAACAGACCAATTGGTCCAGGAATCATCCAGTCGGGTACTCATAAAGATGCCAGGAGCAATAGCTGGGTCGTTTGTTTGTCTGAAGAAATAAAGCGACTTATTATCTGCTGCAAGGAACATGCGATTTTCAGAAAGGGGAGAGTTAATGGTTTCTCCAAGTAATTTAGGCGTTCCCCATTGCTGATCGTGATTTCTAAAAGCTACCCAAAGGTCAGTGGTTCCTGTAGCATCAGATGATACAGCGATGAGGCAGGCTTTTTCGTCAAAACTTATCGAATAACTAGTCGAGTTGCTATAGTTGTCAAACTGATCGAAGACTACTCTTTCCGGATTACTCCAAATACGTCCGTCTTTTTCTGAAAAATACAACCGGGGAGCGAGGTCGGAAGATTTCTGACTGATAAAATAAAGGCGGTTACCTCTATTAAAAACAGCTACCGGAAAATTGTCTGAGCCATTATTAATAGGACCTCCCAGGTTAACTGCTTTGCCCCAGCTGCCATCATTCATGCGTTGGGATACCCAAATATCTGCCTTGTTCTCTAAACCAAAATTCAGCGGGTGTTGATCACGAGAGAAGAATAGCAAGGTTCTATCTGCCGATAAAACCGGATGAGACTCTATGGCAGACGAATTAACGCCCTGCCCCAGACGTTGCTTTACCGGAAAGTCGGGAGCATCAAAAACAAAAGATGCATTCCCTATTACTCTAATGAATAGAATTATGAGTAGGGATAAAAAAATACTGTATGTATAACGGTTTGGTCTAAACATAAAAGATGATCAAAACTAAACTATAGAGACCTTCAAAACGAAGGATGATTTATTTTCTACTAATTAAACGATCTAAATCGCCAAAAAGAAAGTAGTGTTTTGTTAAAAAAATGCTAATTAGTGAAGGACTACCGCCTTCACTATGTATGAATTGAAGGACTACCGCCTTCAATACACTTCAGGTGAAGGCAAGTAACTTGAGTTCTTCTCTGTCCAGGTGAAGGCGATAGTCCTTCACCCTAGACCAGCGCTAACTTCATCTTTTCGAGGCGGTCGCCGTCTAGCATTTGAAAACAGGGCATTAAGTTGGCAGTTAAGCAGGAATGAATCGGTAAAAAGGTGAGCAATTCACCTTCTTTTACTTTTTCAATAAAATAATCAGGTGCATGAACGATGCCATGTTCCTGAGATAGGGACTTAAGATAGATGGTTTCTTCTAGCGGTCCCCATTGATCTTGTTGCAAAGATACATACTTTCCAAAATGTTTTTCACCCTTTTTTCCTATTTGGAATTCTTTTGAAAAGTGGACCGCTCCTCCGTATATTACAATTTCATTTCGGTCTAAATGTTTGCTGACAACAGGGCAAGCCATGGCCACCGCAACATCAGCTTCTTCGCAGGCGCCGATTTGGTGTTGCATGAGGTCATAAAAAACAAAGTTTCCGGGTCTCAATTCATCAACATGGGGAAAGTCATCCGCTACGCTGCATGTCGGTGTATCTCCGTAAGAAATAATCATGTCTGGAAAGGCAGGTTGGTAGCGTTCTTTTAGGGTAGCTATCTTTGAAAGACATTGTTTATGTACCTGTAAAATTTCTGATTTTCCTCTTGCTGTATAACTATGTCCAGCATGCCCAAGAAATCCCATAAACCCGATCTTATCAGCTACCAAGAGCTGCTCTGCCAAGGCATCAAGGGTATCAAAATCAGTAGTATCCACTCCTGTGCGGTTGTTCCCAAGATTTACCTTGACAAATATGTTAACGGGATATTCCAGGTGTTTATCCAATTGTTGGATAACCTCCTTGGACTCCACCAATAAATTCAGGTCTACCTGTTCAGCCAATGCATTGGCTTCCTCCATTTCCAGCAAATTAAACGGAAAAGCTACGGTTATATCGTCCCAGCCATTTTGTGCAAAATAAGCCGCCATAGAAAGAGAAGAAACGGCAATTTTATGCACTCTGAAAGCCCGAAACCATCGGCCGATTTCAATGGATTGGTGAGTTTTGAAGTGTGGGCGGAAGATAAGATCGCGTTCTTCAGCCTTATTGGCCATAGCTTCAATGTTTTTTATACACTTTTCTTTATCGACAAGGAGCGTGGGACGTTTGATCATCATTTATCTCATGAGTTGTGTTTGTTTGTCTGGATTTCGTTTAGCTGCGCAAGATAGGCATCTTTATAAATTTTTACTTCTTTCTATGATCGTCGCATAACCTTGTCCTACGCCTACGCACATCGTTACTAGAGCATATTTCTTTTGTTGTTTATGCAGCTCGATAGCAGCGGTTTGGAGGATTCGGGCGCCGGTCATGCCGAGGGGGTGCCCGATAGCAATGGCTCCCCCGTTGGGATTGATTCGTGGATCATCATCTGCGAGGCCGAGCTTGCGGGTACAGGCTAGTGACTGAGCAGCGAAGGCTTCGTTAAGTTCCACAATGTCCATATCATCCAGGGGCAGTCCGGCTTTGGCCAGGGCTTTTTGGGAAGCTTTTACCGGGCCGATTCCCATAATTCGGGGCTCAACACCGACGACTGCGGAAGAAACGATACGCACCAGCGGCTTGAGGTCATATCTTTTTACCGCATCTTCAGACGCTACCAATAGGGCGGCTGCTCCGTCGTTCAGGCCGGAGGCATTTCCTGCTGTGACGGTCCCTCCATCTTCCTGTTTTTTAAAGGCTGTTCTTAGCTTGGCCAGGATCTCAGGAGTCGTCTTTGGTTTGATAAACTCATCGTTGTCAAAAATAATGGGATCTTTCTTCCGCTGTGGAATCTCCACAGGCACAATCTCTTCCGCCAAACGGCCGGACTCCATCGCTTTAGTTGCTTTCATTTGCGACCAATAGGCAAATTTATCCTGATCTTCCCGGCTGATATTATACATTTCCACCAGATTCTCAGCGGTTTGTCCCATAGCATGGGTGCCGTAAAGCTCCTCCATTTTTTTATTAACAAATCGCCAGCCAAAGCTGGAGTCATGCATTTCCGCATCATTTCCGAAAGGTCGCGAGACCTTAGAGATCACCCAGGGGCCGCGTGTCATATGTTCTACTCCTCCCGTGATAAACAAATCGCCATCGCCAGTTTTGATTGCCCTATTAGCATGAATCGTTGCCGACATCCCTGAAGCGCAGAGGCGGTTGACCGTTTCGCCCGGTACATCAAACGGAATACCTGCCAGGAGGAGGGCCATGCGAGCTACATTTCGGTTATCTTCCCCAGCCTGGTTGGCGCAGCCCAGGATGACATCATCAATTGCATTGACATCGATGTTGGGGTTTCGGTCTAGCAATGCCTTAATGGTGTGTGCGGCAAGATCATCGGTTCGTATGGTCGAGAGGGTGCCTCTGAATTTTCCGATGGGAGTTCTGATTCCGTCTATGATAAAAGCTTCTTTCATATTTGAAGGATTGAATTTAGTTGTTTAATTGAATATGCAGATGGTCATCATGTCGTACGGAGTGACAACCCTGAAAGCGTATATTTGAAAATCGCTGCAAATTTAGTCTTTCTTTTAGATGGGGCTCAATAAAAAGCTTATTAATATCAGGATACTTTGCGAATAACGTAACCATAAATTTTGTGCGTTCTGCATCGAAATGCCAGTTATTACGGGTCCATTTAGGAGTCCATTTTTCTAGCACGCTATATTGCCAATACCCTTGCCGGGTACATTTTTCCGGCCAATTCGATTCTCCCGGTTTGGGTTGCTCACACACTCCATAACCTAGAACACCCGGGCTCCCATTTCGTTCTTCACCTGTTTTGGCATCTTGGTAGAAGAAACTAAAATCCAGCTTATTTCCATCGTCATGACTCAAATGAGGAATGAGAGGAAACCCGTCAAAGAAGGGGAAATTAGCATCTAGGTAGGTTAGGTAGGAGTTGGGATATTTTTGAGTGAAGGTTTCTGCAATGTCCAGGCAAACGGTTTTCAGCTCAGGCTTTACATAGTGTCGATTGGCCAAAAAAGTAAGCCAGTTAACAGGCCTTAGGGATTGTTCAGCATATATGGGAAGTGTCACTCGATTGCTGGTTACTCTTGCAAGGGGAGGCACTATTAACAGACTAATTAGTAGATAAAAAATGGTAAAAGTTATAACATGGAATAGCCAGATTGGAATCTTGCTTGGTTTCCACTTTAGTAATGGCTTTTTCAATAGCATCCAGCATAAATAGATGATTCCACCTACCTGGGTGAGGATGGTAAGGAGGGAGAAAAGGAGGAGTTTTATGATAATTTTAATGGTGGCTTTGAACACGAATTCCTCTGATTTTAATTGGGAAAATAATATAGTGGTGCGCTGCACCACTGTTGAATGATTAATTTTGGGAGCTACAAAGATAAAGCAGCTAAAGCAGCTTCTATTTTATGAAGGGTAGTGCCCTTTTAATCCTGTCACTAAATGACTAATAAAATAGCAGCTATCAGAATCTTATGCCTAAAGAATTTTACAAATTTGCACTACCTCCTTCGGTGCAGCGCACCATGATTTTGTTGCTCCATTGGAAGTCTTTGCCAAAAACAGCAGTGCATTAAGCCGCAAAAACAGCTTTCTTACTCATCTGTAATATGAAATATTAATAATTATGAAAAGCTTTTTTATCATCATAACCTTCTTTTTGATCAACTTGCCATTAGCAACGTGTCAGATTACAGATATTCAATTGCTTGAAATAGCAATAAAGCAGGATTCCCTTGGTTATTTCCAAGAAACGGGAAAATCTGAAGGTGAATTATATTATGTAAAAAATCCAATTATGGAATCCTCCCTAAAAGAAGGGAAAAAAGGAATTGATTTACTAGGAATAAAGTTGAAAATCATTGGTGTTTTACCGTACAGAAAATTGAAGAAAAGGAAAAAGAAATCAATTCCTATTATTTGGATAGAAAAATTTTATTTAAAAGGAAATATTCTTACTTATAATGTTAAAGGAGCTCAATTCCTATATTCTATAAAAGAAGAAGACTTGTTTTTTGTATTCAGCGATTTTCTTATTTCTTTCAAATATAATTGCAATACTAATGGATGGGAGCAACAAGATATTAGGAATATTAGTGAATAAATTTCCTTAAACCTTGGAGAATTCAGGTGTAGGAATGAATCAGGCGCAAAAACGATCCAACCGCAAAAGGGGTGATGCCTCATGGCACCCTTGAACCAATTTTGCCAAAATTAAAATAAATTGAATGGATGCCAAGAGGCATTCAACACTTCGTTTTGGACGAAGACGTCCAAAACAGCAGAAAGAAATATAAAGAAATGGCCAAATTTTTACTCCAGCTTTCTTTGTCTAATACCTGAATCTTCAATCACTGTAAAAAAGCCTTCTAAAACTAATTTTTGAGACTGAATAATATCTAGAAGCCTTTGACCAGCTTCGTCTGGATTAATCCCTTTACTTCTAAAGTATACCACTGCTGGTGGAGGATCTTTTTTGTATTTAAATAACAATTCTCCATAGTCTCTGTCAAAAGTCAATATAATTAGGCTATCCTCAATTGCCAAGTCTAGAACAGCTTCATCAGAAATACCTGGATTTTCTTCAGCAATACTTTTAACAATAAATCCTCCTTTTCGAATTCCTAAAACACTTGGCAAAGGGAAATTCTCATTTGCTAAAAACTCCATCTATGCCGATTTTGAGATCGGAAAATACAATTCATGCTCAATACATTCCTTTAAGTAAAGATAAACAGCTGTAAGGTCATCCTTTTTCAAATTTGGATAACTCTGGAAGAGCATTTCGTTTGACCATCCTGCTGCAAATAATTCCAGTATCAACTCAATAGAAAGTCTTGTTCCCTTGATAGTAGGCTTCCCAAGCAAAACCTTAGGGTCTGAGTGTATATGGTTTCTCCAATCTAACATACTTACTTAGTTTTATTCGTTATCCAAGATAATAAACGACTTTATGCAATTCAACTATTATCTTTTTTATATAGTTGCAAATTAAAATAAAATTTGCCCCAGGGGAAGTATCTCAGTCGGATGCCAAGAGGCACATCCAACACTTCGTTTTGGACGAAGACGTCCAAAACAGTAGATTGTATCCTATATCAGACCCACTGTTAAAACAATGGGCTGATAAAAAATTTGATCTCTATACTACTGCTAATTTGGACGTCTTCGTCCAAATTAGCAGAAAAGTAATTATTCATTATTAATTACTCATTCTTCATTGCCCACTTACTACTCTTCCGATAAACTGTCCCTTTAAATAAGGCTACGATTGCATCCTCCTGGTTCCTGACCGTCACCCGGTAGTGGGCTAATTTATTTCCGACATTTTCTTCTTCAGCGATGGCAGTGAGGACATCGCCGGTGCAGACGGCTTTGGTATGGGATATATAAGTCTCGATAGAAACGGCATGGCGGCCGCGGGAGTTGGAGGCGAAGGCAAAGG
>CAZHOV010000003.1:0-25436 GCA_964534315.1 uncultured Saprospiraceae bacterium
GCTGGTTGGTACGTGTCGTACCAACCTAAATTCCGGGTGCCTCCAGGCACCCAAATCTCCAAAGAATTTAAAATTTCTCGCCTTTCTTAAATCCAGTTAAACCATCAACCTCGTATATAAGAGTAAATATTCATTAATAAACACAAAAACTTATTTTTTATGCGAGTTTTAAAATTATCTTTTATTGCAATACTAGCCATGTTTGTATTGTTTTCATGTTCTGATGATGACGAGATGACACCTACGCCTTTTATGGCAGAAAGTACTTCGTTTAATTATTCTTTTCATAATGGTCAAACCGTACCGTCTGCTCCTTATGAGGGTATCCACCCAACGGATCTTTCCGCTACTATGATGTTGGAGTCAATGGAAAACGGTAATACCATGATTACCATCATGCTGGATAATACAGTTGATGGTGCAACATACGCCATTCACGCTCACGACGCTGCTGACCCGGCCAACACGCCGAACGGAACACCTTATAACGAAACCCCTAATGGCGACATCTTAGCTCAGATGCTGGAAGGGAACGGAAGCACGGTAAGCGTATCGCAGGAAGCTAATAGAGCTTATGATGAACTGTTGAATGATTATGAAGGTTTTTTCGTGGTCCATGACCCTTTACAACCCATCAATACAGCTGATATCTCTACTTATCTTGTAGTTGGAGGATTTGCCCGTACTCAGCCAAATACCTCTTTCGACAGCCAAGTGTTCAACTATAGCTTTAACCAGGGACAGCTTTCTGATGATTTTGCCTACAGCGGAACGCACCCAACCAATTTGGGAGCTAGCATTCAGGTAGATGAATTGGCAGACAACAAAAGTAGAATCACTATCCGCCTTATGAATTCCATTGATGGTGAAACCTACCCAACACATGCGCACGATATGGCCGACCCAAGTACTACACCTAACGGAACGCCTTATAACGAAACGCCTAATGCTGATGTATTTGCCGGAGGTATAGAAGGCAACGGCGGCATGACCGGATTATCAAATATTACAGAAATGTCCTATTCAGATATTACTGCTCAATACGAGGGATTCTTTGTAGTCCATGATCCGCTTCAACCGGTAGATACTGCAGATCCAACAACTTATGTGGTCTTAGGCGTTTTCGCAAGATAGGAATCATAGTTTTTTGAGAGAGGTTGCCTTATAAGTCTATGAGCCAGCCCTCCCAAAGAAGAAAGTTTGGCGGCTCGTAACACCCAAGGTGTTATGAGTCGCCAAACTATTTTTTATTCCTCCTTCAACAAACTTACCGGCAACGCTCCTTTTGCTTCCACTTTTCCCGCCAACAAATTGACCATTGCTTTAATATTTGAAATATTCGACCCTATAGCACTTACATAAGCGTCAGTAGTAACCAAATTGGCAGCGTAGGGGTCTTTTAGTGCAACATTTATAATAAGATTGGCACTATTCTCCCTTACCACTGCCAACCGTCTCCGCTGCTCTTCCAAGTCTAATGACTTACCGGGTAGCGGATAGTTCTCACTGACACAAATAATGATAGTTTCGGCCGGAATGGCTGCGTCATAGGCATACTCCGTTACCTCAAACCCGGCGGCTTTCATCTCTTTGACAAAATCAGCATAAGCGTTGTAATAATTAGGGCCGATACCGGCAGCAATCTCTATGATCTCTTTTACATTTTCCTTCGCCAGCTTGACGATCGAAACGGGGCTGCCAGGCTTTAACGGAACCAAATCCTTCTCATCGTACGCTTCATACAGAGCAGCCTCCGCAATCTGAACGGCCTTGGATTTATGCTTTTCACTACCCACCATTATTTTTGCCTTTTCAGGATCAACACTGATCCTTTCAGCAAGCTTATACTTTTTCTTTAATTCAATAATGCGATTATAGGCTTCATCGATACGCTCCATCGGAATTTTTCCGTCCATCACCGCTTGAACAACTCCATCGATCATCTTGGCCTGCGAGGCCACATAATCACCCACATCTTCTCCGTAGCGCTCTTCAGCCAGCATGATCATATCAGCACCTGCCAAGAGTGTACGAATGGCTGCTTCGACCGGATCAAAATTCTTTTGAATGGCGCCCATGTTAAAGGAGTCTGTAATCACTACTCCTTTAAACCCTAATTTCTTCCGCAAGTATTCCTGCAGGATCTTTGGAGAAAGCGTAGCCGGATTATCAGGGTCAAGGGCCGAGTAAACGATATGAGCGGTCATCACCAGATCAACGCCTGCTTCTACAGCAGCCTTAAACGGCAACAGATCAATAGATTCGATTTCTTCTAAAGACCGATCAACCAAAGGTAAACCGCTATGCGAATCGGAACTGGTGTTGCCATGTCCGGGGAAATGCTTCGCCGTAGCAATGGTGCCATGCATGTGTAGTCCCTCTATGGCAGCCTTTACCCGCTCGGCCACCTTCTGAGCATTTTCTCCAAAAGAACGAGTACCAATGATAGGATTTAGAGGATTAGAATTTACATCAGCCACTGGTGCCAAATCGCAAAACACCCCAATCGAACCGATCTCTTTTGAGAAGATAGCATACATTTCCCTGGTATTTTCTGCAGGAGAAGCGCCCAGTGCCATATTTCCCGGTCCCGTGGTAGAATGCGGTACCATAATGCCCCAGGCCCCTTCCTGATCGCAGGCCGTTAGCAAAGGCTGCCTGGCAATTCCTGCCATTGCCGCCTGTTGTAACTCATTGATCAGGGTAGCTGCTTGAACGGGACGTTGCAGATTTTCATTACTTAAGTATAGGCCTCCGATTCCTCTTTCCTTTATGAAAGGCAAAACAACGCCCGCATCATCACCGGAAAAGGCCAGTAGAAAAAGTTGACCTACTTTTTGCTCCACCTCCGATTGGTCAGGTTTAGTAGTTTGAGAACAAGATGCAATAGTTAATAAGAAGAGGAACAGTAGTCCTTGAAGTGTAGTAGAGAAGCGGTTTTTCATTCGTATTGTGTTTTAATGCTGATTATGGATAATAGCAAAAATAAGGAATTTCAAATTACTTGCAGTCATCCATAAATGCCAGTTGCGTCGCCCTCTTCCTAACTTTAAATAGCTATCAATGTGAGGCTGTCTCATTAGTAAATGCCCCATCCCCAAGGAGATTTTTTATAATTTAGAAGGTATTCTTTTGAAAAAAGCAGAATCCTACCCTATGTGGTGAAGGCAAGATACTCAATCAGAAAGGTTGTCCTTTACTAAATTTTGACAGAGCTGTTTTTCCAAAAAAAATCAAAGAATTCTTTAGGAAAAACAGCGCTGTCAAAGAAGAAAGGTTTGGTGTCTTGAAACTCCAAAGGAGTTTCGAGACACCAAACCGTCATTATTCCTAAGCAACAAATTTAGTATTTAAGTTAATCGGCACCGCGCTCAATGCTTTGGAAATAGGACAATTCTCCTTTGCCCCATTAGCCAGTTCCATAAATTGTTCTTCGCTCATGCCGGGCACTTTTCCCTCCAGGTGTAGGGTGATACCAGTCACTTCAAAGTCATCCGTACCTTCGATCTTATCGAGAACAACTTCAGCATTAGCTTCTAATCGTTCGGCTTCATAGCCCGCACCGACAATCCCAAAGCTCAATGCCATCGTAAAGCAGCCAGAATGGGCAGCTGCCAATAATTCCTCCGGATTCGTGCCCAATTTACCATCCTCGTTCTCAAAACGGGCTTTGAAATTAAAAGGGGTATTGTCAAAAAAATTGTTTGAAGAGTTTAATGTTCCTTTGCCTTTGAGGCCAGACCCTTGCCAAACGGCGGTTGCTTTTCTTTTGATTGCCATGGTGGTAGTTTTTTTTTTAAAATGGATTGATTTGAAAAGGTTGTCAATCAAGTAATGATGTTTTCAGCGTTTTGTTTAGTAGAAGGAGGTAACTTTTTTGATTTGGCATGGCTGAAGCTTAGAGACATAACACTTTTGATTTCTATATTTGACGTGTCAGCTCTTCATGCTGCGCTGAAGCCCTCCCGCGCCTTCATTTCCTAAAGGAGGCCACCCCGCGCTTGGATTGTCCGGTGAATTACATAGTTAATTGCTCTTACCTCAGTCCAATGGCCTTGTCCCGTACATCTTTCCCTTTTTGGTATTTTTGATCAGGTAATTCAGTCGCTTCTGGGCTTCCTCCATTCGCTTTTGCGCTTCTCTTATCCAGCCAATTTTTAAGCGTTTATAAAAATGAGAAAAGTTTTGAAAATTTTCCCACACTTCCGGATCTTCCTTCAACTGTTCCAGTATCCAGTCAGGTATTTCTAACGGTTCATTAGGGTCTCCCATTTTGCCCTCTAGCACTTTTAGGCCGTTCGGGGTCATCAATCCCTGTTGTTGTAATTTCCAGACCCGTTGCCGGTTGAGCTCCGATAGATAGCTTTTCTCTCGACGAGAAGTAATACGCTGCACATTACTATTAGCATCCAGCTTTTTGATAATGCCATCGATCCAGCGAAATACTGCTCTACAGGATGTTCGAAATAGATTTTTCCAATATCCGCAATATCAAAACTGATCATATTTTCAAGATGATAAGGAAAGGTATCTATTCGCGGTGCCAAGGCATAAAATTCGTTATGGTAGACTACATCAGTCAACTTTTGTTTTACTTTTTCGTCGGGAAAGAAGATTTCGGACCGATCGTCATTATAGTAGACCAATACCCCTTCGGCCAGCTTATCAGCAAAAACTGGCCACTGCTGTTCAGCAACCAGCTCCCGGAGTTCAAGCACAAACTCTATTCTCCGGGCCGATAGGCTATCGGGGAGATTTATTGCATGAATTTCATTTTCGGAATCGGAAGGATCATTGTTGCAGGCCAGTATTATGAAAAGTACTAGAGGGATTACAAATGGTATTGTTAATTTCAAATGCTTATTTAATTAAGGTTGTTATATTTGATGTTCCAATTGGTTACTACCAAAAGAATAAAAATAAAAAAAAAAAGTTAGTAACTTAATACCTCAAAAAATCTTCTCTGATTGTCAGAAATGAAAATACAAACTGATATTCAACAGCAATCTAGAGCCGCGGGGCATTTAGATTTCCATTCAGGAGAAAAGCTAAAAGGTAGTAGTCTTTCTCCACCCTCCTTATTTTTAACGGCTTCTCCCCCTTCACTGCCATCAAAAAGTACTATTCAACGTTTACCTCGTCCAACTTCAAGACCTCCGATATCAGAAGGGGATATCACCGTCCCTGCAGCCCGAAGCCTGACAGAAGAAATGCAGACCTGGCTTGGGGTTTTAAATGGAGGGAATCACACCTCTGCAGAATACCGAAGCGCTGCTCATTCTTGGCCGGCAGGTCAACAAATTTGGCCATTACTTTCAAGCCGTAGAGCTAAAATAGGTTTTATAAGATATATTCTTGAAACAGATCGAACAAATTGTCGGCCATACAGTACATCTATGCCGGGACAAGAGGCGGGTTGCCAAACTTTTGCCCGGAATCAGGAGACTTTTAATAATGTTTGTCAAGGGTTTGCCACCCAACTGCATATTCGATTTAGATCTACCTCTGCCCCTCCAAGCAGGGACGAAATTGAACGCTTGAGAACAAGGGCCAGGATATACTATGAAAGTATCGATAATAAATTCAGAATTCCTATTCTGATGGCTTCTATTCCTGGCCATGCTTTTAATGCTGTACTAATCGGTAATTCCGAAGCTGACATCAATTCCTATTTATTTATCGAACCTCAAACTGATCAGATATTTGAACCTAATAGCCGGGTTTTTAACCAATATTTTAGAGTGGGCTTATTGAATATATCTGAATTAGAATCATTTAATGAACGGGGGCAATATATCGAAAGAAACCGGCAGGTATTTGCCAGAGGGGCTTCTGGTCAACCTGAAAATGTAGGGAACATTTCCGGACCTCAGCGAATTTCTTTACATAATTTACTGGCTGCAATTTTTATTGCTGACGATGGGGCCGATACCTTCAGAGCTACCTTAACCAATCGAGGTATCACCTATGAACAAAATATTCAACAAGTTGCCCGGAGACAGTCAGATTCAGCATTGGTTTTTGCCGGTAGGTATTCCATCGGAAGACAGTTTAGAAGGCGGCCTGGAGGGGTCGTACAACGGTTAACCATTCCAGTCTATATCGGCCTTGTCAACAGGCCGGGCATCCGACGAGCGCTCACCATCCAGCAATATAATCTTAATCCTCCTCCGGTGGATACCACCTCAGGGCCGAGAACTGAAACGGCTTAGCTATTGAAAATACTCAGTTTTATCCTATCCTCTTATGTTACGATAGATCTTGATCGCACTCATCAACACAATAATTAAAACAAGCAGCCCCGCCAATCCATACACCAAACTGATACCCTGCTTTACGATCGCGAGCATAACGATCGCTACTAAAAATAAAGTAGGCACTTCATTCCATATCCTAAGCTGATTACTGCTGTATTTAAAATTCCCGCTCTTCTGCTGGCGATAGAGGACATGCAACGAAATATGGTACAGATATAACAAAAATACCAATCCCAATTTAATATGTAACCACTGAGGAAAAGTGGGATAATTGAAAAACAGCCATGTACCGAAAATAAGCGTAATAATGGCAGAAGGCAGGGTAATGCCAAACAACAGCCGTTTGATCATGATCGAAAATTGCTGTTGCAGAATCATGCGCTCATTTTCGGGCTTATCCAGTGCTTCTCGGTTATAAATATACAACCTTACCAGGTAGAACATTCCAGCAAACCAGGTGACAATAAAAATGAGGTGTAAAGCCTTGATATAAAAATAAACCATTAGCGGGCGGTTTCAACCAACTTACCAATCGCCTGAACCCAATCCGGACGGATATTTAAACAGGGAATAGAGGTGAATTTTTCCCCGCCAGCTTCCAGAAAGATCTCCTCTCCCTCTTCATGAATTTCTTCCAGCGTTTCCAAACAATCGCTAACAAATGCGGGGCATGCTACTACCAGCTTTTTCACGCCTTTTTTAGGTAATTCTTTGAACACCTGTGCAGTGTAAGGCTGCAACCACTTGTCGGAGCCCAGCCTGGACTGAAAGGAAAACATATATTTTTCTTTGGGGATACCGAGCATTTCCGTTACTAATTCAGTCGTTCTTTTCACCTGATGACGATAACAGACCGAATGCGCTTCTGAAGGGACATCACAGCAATTCTCGCACTTGGTGCAATGTTTTCCGGTGAAGTCGGTTTTTCGTAAGTGCCGCTCTGGTATACCATGGTAGCTAAAGAGTAACAGGTCGTAATCTTCTTCTAAATGGGGAGTAAGGCTGTCAGCTAAAACCTTAAGGTAATCCTGATTATCGTAATAAGGAGGAACCACTGTCAATTTATAATGACGCTCTTTCTGATTATATGTATTTTTAACGTGCTCTACTCCAGTTTCATAACTACTCATAGCATAGTGGGGATAGAGGGGAAATAAAATTACTTCTTCCAGGTCCGGATGCTCCGCTTCCAGTTTTGCTAAAGCAGATGCAGGTGTGGGATTGGCGTAACGCATGCACATGTAAGAAGGCAACCCCGTATATTTTTCTACCAATTGGGTTAACTTTTCGGTAGTAATGATGAGAGGCGAGCCTTCATCGGTCCAAATGGTCCTATATTTTTTGGCGCTGGAGATAGATCGAAACGGCACGATAATTCCTTTAACCAATAAAAACCGAATAAGATAAGGTATATCAATCACCTTCCCATCCATCAGAAACTCGTCCAGATAGGTTCTGACATCGTTAACTTTAGTCGAATCCGGCGATCCCAGATTCGTCAATAGAATTGCTTTTTTAGCCATTTTAGATTCCTTTAAAATTGTTTGGTAACAGCAATCGTCTTATCAAGATCACTTTCAGAAAGGGCATCACTCATAAACCAACTCTCAAAAGCAGAAGGCGGCAAGTAGATGCCGTGATCCAACATATGGTGAAAATATTTATTGAAGACAGGAATATCACATGCTCCGGCCGTTTTAAAATCAATGACCTCGTGCTCTCCGAAATGGACGCTGATCATACTGCCCAGCTGATTGATGGTATGGGGGATGCCTTTTTCAGTAAGTACTTCGTGCAATCCATCTCTCAGTAACTTTCCATTTTTTTCCAGATGCTGATAAATCTCCGGGTGATCCTTCAACAGCGAAAGGGTAGTATATCCTGCCGTAACGGCCAGCGGGTTTCCACTCAACGTACCTGCCTGATAAACATTACCCACGGGGGAAACCACATCCATAATTTCTTTTTTTCCGCCAAAAGCTCCGACCGGCATACCGCCTCCTATCACTTTTCCGTAGGTGATTAAATCGGCATCCACTCCCAACCGCTCTTGCACGCCCCCCGGAGCAAGACGGAAACCAGTCATCACCTCATCAAAAATTAATACAATATTATGCTCGTCACATAACTTCCGAAGCCCCTCTAAAAAACCAGGTCGAGGAGGAATGCATCCCATATTTCCTGCTACGGGTTCAATGATGATAGCAGCCATATCTTCCTTATGTGCTTCTACTAACTCTCGGGTTGCTTCCAGATTGTTAAATGGAGCGATGAGCGTATCCTTTGAAGAGCCTCTCGTAACGCCTGGCACCGTTTGTATATCAAAAGTGGCTACCCCGCTGCCCGCTTTAACCAAAAACGGATCAGCATGCCCGTGATAACATCCTTCAAATTTGATAAACTTATTTTTTCCGGTGTATCCTCTGGCCACCCTCAAAGCACTCATACAAGCCTCTGTACCACTACTCACCAACCGGACCGTATCTACATTCGGAGCCATTGAGTTGATCAATTCAGCCATCTGGATCTCTAGATCTGTAGGTGCCCCAAACGTGACCGCTTTAGCGGCCTGCTCTTGCATCGCTTCCACAACCTCATCCCTGCAATGCCCAAGGATCATCGGGCCCCAAGAATTGATAAAATCGATATAGGTGTTGCCATCAGCATCATAGAGGTATGCTCCTTTTGCTCGCTCCATAAACACAGGCGTACCGCCCACACTCTTGAAAGCGCGAACAGGGGAGTTAACGCCTCCCGGAATACTTTTCTTAGCGCGCTCAAATAATTGCTGACTTTTGCTATTTATTCGTTCTATTGATGATAATTGCATATCAGGAAATAATCTTTAAAATATCTTTTGCAAAATAAGAGGCGATCAGGTCTGCTCCCGCTCTTTTTATGGAAAGTGTTGCCTCCATCATGGCTTCTTGCTCATTCAGCCAACCCCGCTGGGCAGCCGCTTTGATCATCGCATACTCCCCACTCACATGATAAGCGCTGACCGGAATATTAACCTCATTTTTTACTTCTCGGATGACATCCAGGTAGGATAATGCAGGCTTTACCATAACTATATCAGCTCCTTCCTCTACGTCTAATCGAACCTCTTTTAGTGCCTCTCTGCGATTTGTGGGGTTCATCTGGTACGTCTTTTTATCTCCAAACCCAGGCGCCGAATCCAATGCATCTCTGAAAGGACCATAAAAACAAGAAGCATATTTAGCACTATAACTCATAATACCCGTTTTGTGAAAATGCTTCTTTTCCAAAGCTTCCCGAATAGCTCCGATCCGATGATCCATCATGTCGCTAGGGGCAATAAAATCAGCTCCTGCTTCGGCATGACTCACAGCCATCTTTGCCAAGACCTCCACTGTAGCATCATTAATAATTTCCCCGTCTTTTACAATCCCATCATGTCCATAAGAAGAGTAGGGATCGAGCGCCACATCTGTCATTACACAAATTTCAGGTACTGCTTTCTTGATCGCCAGTATACTGCGCTGCATTAATCCTTCCGGATTTAAAGCTTCTGTTCCTTTATTATCTTTCAATTCATCTGCACATTTTACAAATAGCAATACGCTTTCTAAACCCATTTCCTTGAGTTCTTCCACCTCTTTTACTGTGAGATCAAGACTACGTCTGTAGTAGCCCGGTAGTGAGGAAATCTCTTCTTCCACCCCTTCTCCTTCTACTATAAAAAGAGGCACCAAAAAGTCGGAAGGGTGCAACCGCGTCTCAGTGGCCATATTCCGAATCGCTGCTGTAGCTCTTAGTATTCTGGGTCTTTTCATATTTTTCATTTGATGAATAAAACAGTACGAAACTATGAAGGATCAAGCCCAATTGTAATTTTTAAGTAATTATGCGTCTTCAAATAATCTAGTGTCTCGGGTCCTAAATCCCTGACACCTCAAGTTTCGTCCTTTTCTTCTCATTTTCTTCTTTCCTACTCCCTACGACTTTCCAAATTTCCCATTTTCCTATTTTCCCATTTCCCATTTCCCATTTTCCAAATTTCCTACTTTCCTTCTTTCCCATTTTCCCATTTCCCATTTTCCCATTTTCCCATTTTCCAAATTTCCTACTTTCCCATTTTCCCATTTTCCTTTCAAGCCAACCACCCCCTCGGTTCCTTTAACACAGCAATCAGTTTCGCCTCTTCGCTCCCCGGCTCCGGATGGTAGTTATATTCCCAACGGACGGTTGCCGGTAAACTCATTAAAATAGACTCGATGCGGCCTTTAGTTTTCAACCCAAACAAGGTGCCGCGGTCGTGGATCAGATTAAACTCAACGTATCGGCCTCGACGTATTTCCTGCCAATGCTTATGATGCTCAGTAAAGGAGATGTCTTTTCGCTTTTTCACAATGGGTATGTAACTTTCTATTAATACCTCACCCATACTTGTTGCGAAGTCGAACCAAAACCCGGCATCGTGCGCTTTGGTTGGACGAAGGTAGTCAAAGAATAATCCTCCAATTCCTCTGGCTTCATCGCGATGGTGATTGAAAAAATATTCATCGCACGCCTTCTTGTATTTGGAATAAAACGCAGGATCAAATTGATCGCAGACTTCTTTCTGAACCCTGTGAAAATGAACGGCATCCTCTTCAAATAAATAGTAAGGCGTAAGGTCAGCACCTCCACCAAACCATTGGTCAACAAGCTGCTCTTTGTCATCATACAATTCGAAATAGCGGTAATTAGCGTGTACCGTTGGGACAAATGGATTAGATGGATGGAGCACCAGGGAAATACCACAGGCAAAAAAGTTTCCACTATCGACCTTTAGGTGTTGCTGTAATGCCTTGGGTAACGATCCGTGGACTACAGAGGTATTTACCCCTCCTTTTTCAAAAATATTTCCATCTCTGATTATACGGGTATCTCCTCCACCACCACCTTCTCGCTCCCAGCTATCTTGTTGAAAGGTAGCTTTGCCATCTTCTTTCTCTAAAGCCTGGCAGATCTCGTCCTGCAATTGATGGATAAAAGCGATAAACTGATCTTTATAACTTTTAATCATAGATTTGGATATTCTTTTACGGTGTCTACAAATGCTTTGGCATGGTCAACCGGTATGTTGGGTAAAATGCCGTGTCCAAGATTAGCAATATAGTTTTGAGTGCCGAAAGAATGGATCATTTTATGAACGGCTTTTTTGATCTCAGGGATGGGCATCAATAACTTTGTAGGATCAAAATTACCCTGAAGCGTGGTACCTTGTCCGGCAAATGCCCGGGCTTGCTGAGGCGTTAAACACCAGTCCACACCAAGTGCTACATTTTTCAATTTAGACAATTCGTGTAGTGCATACCAACTTCCTTTTGGAAATAAAATAACCGGTGCTAAGGGACTTATCTCTTGAGCAATTCGCTCCAGGTAAGGTTGGGCAAATACTTTAAAATCTTCCATAGATAGCAAGCCGCTCCAACTATCAAAAACTTGTATGACATCAGCACCTGCTTCCACTTGTCGTTTGAGATATTCGATGGTAACATCCGTGATTTTGGATAATAATTGGTGCGCCAGTACAGGCTCTGCAAAACAGAGTTCTTTAGCCTTCGCAAAATTTTTACTTCCTTGGCCTTCTACCATATAGCACATAATGGTAAAGGGAGCTCCGGCAAAACCGATAAGGGGCACCCGTCCACTCAAGGTCTTTTTAGTGAGCGTTAATGCTTGATAAACATAATCCAGCTCTTCAGCGGCGTCATCTACCCGCAGATCTTCAACATCTTTGACGTGATCTATCGGATCTGGTAAAACAGGACCTTTCCCCTGCACCATTTGTACCTCCATTCCCATCGCCTGGGGGATAACTAAAATATCCGAAAAAAGAATGGCGGCATCTGTTCCTACAATATCAATAGGTTGAATAGTGATCTCACAGGCCAGCTCAGGTGTCTGCACCCTCGTGAAGAAATCGTACTTTCTTCGTAAGACCATATACTCCGGCAGGTATCTTCCCGCCTGTCTCATCATCCATACAGGAGGACGCTCTACCGGCTCTCCTTTGAGGGCTTTTAATAAAAAGTGGTTGTTTTCCATAAAGCTATTTAAATAGGTTCTTTGATAAAAATGCTCAAAGAGCATTAAAATATTCAACAACCTGGTTAAGCGTTGCTTCCTCAGAAGTTTCAGGAGCAACGATGATATGTTGATGGCCGGCCTGTCTAAGATGATCAGCCGTAGTCGTTCCGATACAAAATGCAGGCGTTTGCCCTGGTAGTACATTCGACTTTCGAAAAGCATCATATTGGGAAGGACTAAAAAATACAATCCCGTCGAAAGTTTCTACCTGATGTATTTTACTTGTTTTGCGATACACTTCACAACTACTGATCTTAATATTCGCTCTTCTTAAACGTTCATACAATTCTTTCCTGCGTTTGCTAGCTGTACAGTGCAGTACTTCGGGTTCCTTATTCCAAATAATCTCCCGAGCTAAAGCTGAAGCATTATTGCCGGAACCTACCAGATCAAAACCAGCTTCCGATGCCTGCGAACTAGTTTTCCCAAGGATAGCATAACAACCAGTTACTTTTAAGACCAATCCACCGGTGTCAACCAACCGCTGAATGGAGCTGACCGCGTGTGAGCTAGTAAAAACGAAAGGACAGGTATTTTGTTCTAGCTGCAGTCTGATAGATGGAGTATCCAGATACTCATATTGTAGAAAATCATAGTCACGAATCTGAATCCCTATCTCCTTTAACTTGTATTTTCGAAATGGATTAATCTTCCTTGTACAAACAATCGTTACCATATTTATTCTGGCGTTTCCTCCAGTTGCTCTTTTAATTGGTCAATCAACTTTTTTCCTCCTTTTTCCAATAAATGCTGTGCTGCTACAGCACCTGAATTGCTATTCTTGAAGTCCTCAAATGTCATTTCCACTTCTACCTTTTCTCGGCCGTCAGTAGAAAGTACATTGCCTTTGAAATACATCATATTATTCTTCAGGTAGGCATAGGCGCCAATCGGCATAGAACATCCGCCCATCAATGTTCTCAGAAACATACGTTCTGCCGAAGTCGTTATCCAGGTCGGTAAGTGGCTCAACTGGCTACATAGCTCAATTGTCGCAGTATCATCTTCCCGGCAAGCCACGCCAAGCGCTCCTTGAGCTGGCGCAGGTAGCATCCAGTCGAGTAATTGTTTATTGGGAACATCCAGATTAATACGTTCGATGCCTGCACTCGCAAAGACAGCTCCGTGCCAGGCAGCATTATTTAACAGTTTTTGCAATCTGGTATTGATGTTTCCTCTCAGATTTTCAATAGCACTTTTTGGATATCTGTTTAGCCATTGCGCTTTTCTACGCAAGCTACTGGTAGCAATAGTATAAGGAATGGAAAGCTCAGGAAGAATATCTTTATAAATAAGAACATCGCGATGATCGCCCCGCTCGGGCGTTGCCACCAATTTGACGCCTTTAGCCGTTTGGGTAGGAACATCTTTAAGAGAGTGTACGGCGACATCTATTTTGTCCTGCAACAGCGCTACATCCAACATTTTGGTAAAAATACCCTGAACGCCCATTTCATATAATGGAGTTGAAAGATCCAGTTCTCCATCGCTTTTTATGAAAACCAATTCAGTTGAAATGCCAATCTCATTTAGCTTTTTTCGAATGTGTTCAGCCTGCCAAATGGCCAACTGACTCTCCCGCGTTCCTATTCTCAGTTTCTCAGACATAATTTACAATGAATTGTTGGGCGTCCTTCTTGTTCACATCGAAGCAAACAAGGAGAAGGATGTTCATTTTTTATAAAATGATTTAAAACCGGTTGGTTTTCTTCTAAAGTTGTAGTTTTCTTTTTCAAGTAGTGTACAAATCTGCCTACACTCTTTTTCAAAATACTATTTTGCTTCTCGTGCGACATGGTATGAAAATGCGGGCAAGCTTCTGAGATCTCTTCAACTTTGGCTTTCCATTCTTTTATATATCCCGATTTGGCGTAAATCCTACTCCACTCTACAAATTCGTGAATATGCTTGAACAGAATATTTTTGGCCAACGGGATGCTTGACTCCCGTCTTTCAAGCGAACGGTTGACAATACAGGAAGCATCCTGAATGTTAAATAATTGAATCCCTTCGGCTTCACTTAATTGACGATCAAAAAAGGAAGGGACAGACAGATCAATAAGAATCTTATCCTTTCTGATGTCTAAGTGTTCGGGCGAAAGCTTAAATCCGGTATCTCCGATTGCGGAGATCAGCACATCAAATTCGTCCGCTCTTTTAATTAAATCACCATAGGAAACAGTATGACAAGAAAGCTCTTCAGCCAGCGCTTCACTTTTTGATTGAGTGCGATTACAAAAGTAAAGCTGATTTTCAGGAAAGTATTTACGTAGATTTCTTCCCAAACTTTTTCCAAACTTTCCGGCTCCGATAACCAAAATGTTATCAGAACCTTTTAGCCGCAATTCCCGTAACAACTGGATAGAAGCATAAGAAAGCGAAGTTGTTCCACTGGTTAATTGCGTATTAGAGCGGATCTGCTTGGCAGCTTTTACTGCAAGGTTGGAAAGTCTTTCCATATATCCTGACAAACGCCCTTCTTGCTTTGACCGGCGGAAGGCTGTTTTAAACTGGCCCAATATCTCCAGATCTCCTACCAACTGAGAATTTAAACCTGCCGCCACATTAAAAATATACTCCACTGCATCTTCCCCATTTTTCTCCATTAAATTTTCCTTCATGCAGGTAGCATGATCAATTGCAGCGTAAAATGACCGCTTTGCAATTTGGGAATCACCAAATCCATAACATTCCAAACGGTTGCAAGTGCTTATAAGCGTCAGTGACGGAACAGCTTCTTGAGGACATTGATGGATTATCTTTGAAAATGTATCAGGCCCTACTTTCAACTGATCTTGCTGAGCAGGCTGAATAGTTCTATAATTGTATCCGAAAACAAAAACCTTCTCTACTGTAATCATCTTTTACAATAATTAATTCACTCAATTATCGTAAAAAAGTAGCTGGAAGTTTACCATACATAAGCATTCCGGAGCTCTTTTGACATTTCCCTGACCAGGTAGAACGGATTTGACAATTCCGTGATCCTTCGAGATTCGACGATTTATTTCCAGTATTCGACTAAAAAGAATTTTTAATGAACAACTTTGTCATAAAATTGTCACATATCTTATCAATGATCAATCATTGACTCGAACCGAATCAACTACTCAACAAATAAAATTTTTATGAAAGTATTTTATACGCTAACGATTTTGTCTATTTGTTCCCTCTTATCTGCCCAAACCCCAGGCAATCTAAAAGGCCAGCTTCAAAACACTGACGGAGAAGCTGTAATGTATGCAAACGTTGCCCTTTATACCACTACTGACAGCTCCCTGGCCAAGGTAGAAACCAGTGATGAGACGGGCATCTTTAATCTTAAAAATATTTCTCCAGGCAACTACTATCTTGTAGCTTCTTATGTAGGCCTTAAAGAGCTCAAAAAAGATGGGATTCAAGTAAAACCTGATCAGAATATAGATTTGGGCAAATTAGTTTTTCCGAGCACCGACGTAGAACTGGAAGGAGTCTCTATTGTTACTCAGCGTTCTATGGTAGAAGTCAAACCCGATCGGACGGTTTTCAATGTAGAAGGAACGATCAATAGCGTAGGGACCGATGCGCTTTCTTTACTCCGGAAGGCTCCGGGCGTCACGGTTGATAATCAAAATAATATTAATGTATTGGGAAGATCGGGGGTTTTGTTATACGTGGATGGTAAACCCTTACCACTAACGGGCGATGACTTAACCAATTACCTGGAAAGTTTGCCGGCGGAGCAACTCGACCGCATTGATATCATCACGAATCCTGGGGCAAAATATGAAGCGGAAGGTAATGCGGGTATTCTCGATCTTCGGCTCAAGAAAGATAAAAGTATTGGTGCCAATGGTTCGGTGAGCGGCACCTATAGCCAGGGACGTTATGATCGATACAACTTGAATTCCAGCGCCAACTATCGAAATAAAGTATTCAACATATTTGCAACAGCAGGTGTAGGCGAGCAAACTTCTTTCCATGATATGGTTTGGGAAAACTATCAAAATGGTCTGTTTTTGGACGAAACCAATGAAAGCACTAATGAACAGTTCAACTACAATTATCGGGTAGGGATGGACTTCTTTGTAGCTAAAAATCACACTATCGGATTTTTGGTAGGAGGAAGTGAGCGTTTTGAAGACAGAAACTCCCTCAACCGAATAGCTATCGCCCCCCAAGATATGCCCAACGACGTCGATAGCTTGCTGGTAGCCTACAATACGGAGGATAACCAACGCAGCCAAAATACGTATAACCTTAACTATGTTTTCAACAATGGAAAGGGACGTACCATCAATATAGACCTGGACTATGGAGACTATCGCAACGAAAGCGAACGCCTGCAACCCAATCAGTACTACGATGCCAACGAAGAGACTCTATTAACAGAGATTATTAATAGCTTTGACACCCCTTCCGATATTGACATTTACACCGCTAAAATTGATTATGAAGATAAATTGTTGGGCGGAACGTTTGGGATCGGTTCAAGGCTTAGCCGGGTCGTTTCTGACAATACCTTCCTGTTTTTTGACGTGATCAATGGCGAGCCTATCCGAAATGACCGCCGTTCCAATATTTTTGAATACCGGGAAAATGTCTATGCCGGATACATTAGCTATACCCGAAAGATTGGTGAGAAATTGAATATTTCAGCCGGCCTACGAGCGGAACAAACGGATGCTTCCGGAGATCTACAGGCTTTTCTCCCAGAACTTCAGGAGCCGCCGGTTGATCTTAATTACCTCAATTGGTTTCCAAGTGCAGGAGTAACCTACCAGGTTGCCCCCAGACATAGTTTGGCGTTAAATTATGGCCGTCGCATCAACCGGCCCGATTACAACGTACTCAATCCGTTTTTTAACCAGCTAAGCGAGCTTTCCTTTCGCAAGGGGAACCCAAGGCTCAACCCGGAAATCGTCAATAATGTTGAATTAGGCTATACGTTTGATTACCGCTACAACTTCAAAATAGGCTATAGCCTTACCACCGATCAGATCACCCGACTGATTGCACCAGATGAAAACGATCCGAGAGCAGGCTTCCTAACCTGGGATAACCTCGCTGAGCAGACGATTATCAGCTTTAATGCCAGCGCTCCTATTCAGGTCAACAAATGGTGGAATGCCTTTATCAATTTCAGCGCTTCGCATATTGACAACCAGGCGGATTATGGAGATGGAGCAGTGGTAGACGTTCAGGCCTTTACCTATAATATCTACCAACAGCACACGTTCAACTTACCTGCAAAATTTAACGCTGAAGTTTCGGGGTATTTCTCGGGTCCCGGCGTTTGGGGTGGTGTTTTTGAATATGAATCGAATTGGGGGTTAGATATTGGTTTGCAACGCAGATTTTTGCAAGACCAGTTAAATGTTAAAATCAGTGCTTCAGATCTATTCTATCAAAATGGTTGGGACGGCTTTTCCGAATTCGCCGGTCTCTTTTCAACGGGAAGCGGCCGCTGGGATAGTCGAAGAGTCACTTTGAGTGTTAGCTACCAGTTTGGTAATCAAAATATCAAATCCAGAAAGCGCAAAACAGGCCTGGAAGGCGAAGCCGACCGGGTAGGCGGATAAGGTTCTCCAAAAAACGAATGCCAGTTGGGACGTCTTCGCCCCAATAAATGAATGCTAGTTGGAACGTCCGCGTCCCAATAAATGAATGCTAGTTGGGACGTCCGCGTCCCAAAAATGAATGCTAGTTGGGACGTCCGCGTCCCAAAAATGAATGCTAGTTGGGACGTCCGCGTCCCAACTGAAATTCAGGGCGACTCTGGCGCCCACAAACCAACCACAAACAAAATTTTATTATATTTATTAATAAAAGCTTTTCACCTGCTACCAAATCCTTTTTCGGACACTTCATTTTTTAACTAAATTCTATTTTAATTATGAAAAAAATGATCGTCCTAATTTGTAGCGTTTTATTGCTCTTTTCCTGTGATTCCAGCAACCCTTCTTCCAATACTTCCAATAATTGGGAAGGCAAGATTGACTCTCTGGTCGCAAAGTATGAAGCCCTTGATATTTTTTCCGGTATTGTGCTCGTTGCAGAACAAGGAGATCCCGTCTACGACAAAGCCTTTGGCTATGCCAACCGGGAAGAACAACAAAAGAATAAGCTGACTACCCTATTTGATATTGGTTCTATGAATAAGACCTTTACCAAAATTGTCATCAAACAACTGGCAGAAGAGGGCAAACTAAAGTTAGATGATAAGCTCACCGATTATGTATCAGGATTCGAAGATCCTCTGGCAGTAAACATTACCATTAATCACCTGCTGAGACACGAATCGGGCTTTGGCGATTACCACTCGCCGGGTTATTTCAATAGGCCTATTGCCGAGCGGACAATCGGAGGCATTACAGCTATCGCCAAATCCATGCCGCTTGAATTTCCACCGGGTGAAGAGCAGATGTATTCTAATACCGGTTACGTATTACTGGGCGCTGTTATCGAGAAAGTGACCAAAAAGAGTTATCACCAAAATGTAACGGAACGAATTATTGAACCCCTAGGGCTTCAGCATACTTTTGTTGAAAACCTTGAGCGGGTAAAAGACCGAAAAGCTATTGGTTATTATAAAACCCCTTTCGGCGAATTAGAAACCAATGAAGGGCTGATCGACCTTCCCAATCCGGATGGAGGTTTCTTGTCTACTCCGCTTGATGTAATGAAATTTTACCGATCGTATTATTATGACACCCTCCTGCTCAATGAACAAACCCGGGCAAAAGATGAAGAGCTGGATTATTATTTTAATGAACTTCCTGCCGGAAAAGCTCCGCTTATGGCGGGAGGTTATGAAGGCGCGAATACCGCTATGTATCAGGTGATCAGCGATGACCGGAGTATTATCGTTTTTGCCAACATGGACGAACCTGTTGCAGAGCAATTGGCAACCGGAATCCTATATATTACCAGAGGGCAACAAGCAGAAGATCCGCAAATTCCGGCTGTTCAAAATGTAAGGATTGCTTATGAAGAAAAGGGAATCGATTATGTAAAAGATAATTTCAAAGAGCTGATCAAGAACTTCCATCCAACCGATCCGAAAGCCTTTATTTTGAATCGGTTGGGTTATGCCTACCTTTACGAAAAAAAAGCTCCCGAAAAGGCTATCGACCTCTTTCTACTCAATACGAAATTATTTCCATACAACCCAAATGTATGGGATAGCCTGGCAGAGGGTTATCGAATGAAAGGAGATAAAGAAAAGGCGATTCAGTATTATCAAAAAGTATTGGAGATAGACCCGGAGTTTCCGTCAGCGAAAGAGGCGTTAGAGGAATTGAATATGTAAAAAATTGCTTCAATAAGGGGAGTTGAACATTTGGTCTCATTTATTTATTATTGAACGTATATCCAATATTTGATACCTATGTCCAATATATTCCATAATGCTCGCGACAAATCCTGGTTTGTTATTAGTGCAGTCCGGCAATTCGACCAGTATGAACGACCAAATACCTTTAAAATCATTTGGTGTAGGGATGGCGTAATTGATTTGAAAGTGGATTTAATGTCCATCCAACTCGATGCTAACCAGGTTTTGTTTGTGGCACCCAATCAGGTCATGGAATTTGAAGCCGGGGGAGAAGGACTCATTTTTCAATACAATCGGGATTTTTACTGCCTTCTTGACCACGATAAAGAGATTAGTTGTATTGGGCTACTGTACTATGGTACAGCACAGATATCCATAATTGATCTTGACGAAGAGCATCAACGTAAATTTAACTTACTATTGCAGGTATTTGAAGACGAATTTGCTACCAAGGATAACATCCAGGAAGAGATGTTGCGGATGTTGCTCAAGCGACTGATCATTTTAAGTACCCGCCTATTTAAAGAACAATCGGATGTGAAATATAAGGAAAAAGAATTAGATGTGATCAGGGAATTTCATGTATTGGTTGAGCTGAATTTCAAAGAAAAACAAAAGGTTGCTGATTATGCAGCTTTACTTAACAAATCGCCCAAGACGCTTTCCAATCTGTTTACACAAAACGGAGAGAAACCACCGCTCCGGCAGATTCAGGAACGAATTGCGCTGGAAGCCAAAAGGTTATTATTGTACACCGATAAATCCATCAAGGAAATTGGGTGGGAACTCAATTTCGAGGAAGACGCCCACTTTAGCCGTTTTTTTAAGCGTCTTACCGGACTTTCTCCTTCTACTTTTCGGAAACAATCCGTGCTTAACTTGAATAAAATTTCGGATTAGGGAAAAATTGGTAATTCTTCAGGAAGTCTTGCATAACACTAGCAAGGCTTATCCCTGCATCTTTGTAGTGTATTAAAAATTATGGTAAAGGATATCACCTTCACCATTAAAGTAAAGGCGAATAATACCATAAATTTTATTACAGAAGAAGTTCTTTACTTTTTAAATCACTAAAACAAATAAGATGCAAACGTTCAATGTCCCTCAGCGAAAAGAAGTTTCTGAAAACAACCAACAAATTTTTGACAACCTTGAAAAAGCGGTCGGGTTTGTACCTAACTTGTATGCAACTTATGCATACTCTAAAAATGCTTTAGGAACCTATCTTAATCTTCAAAATGCAAAAACTTCCTTGTCGAATAAAGAGAAAGAAATCGTCAACTTAGTCGTAAGCGAAGTAAATAACTGTCGCTACTGTCAGAGTGCCCACACGGCCATTGGAAAGATGAATGGCTTTTCTGACGAACAAATCCTTGAACTTCGATCAGGAAATGCTTCCTTTAACGAAAAATACGACGCTCTTGTAAAATTAGCAAAGAACATCACGGAAAATAGAGGGGCTGCAGACGATGAATTTGTTGAGCACTTTTTTGCAGCCGGGTACAATAAGGAAAACTTGATTGATACTATCATGCTTATTGGCGATAAAACGATTAGCAATTACCTGCACCGCGTTACCAATGTGCCGATTGATTTTCCGGTTGCACCTGAGTTGAACGAAGTTACTGCTTAAAGAATAGAAAAAATAGAGGAAAGGAACCGAAGACCTTTCCTCTATTTTCATCTTTCTTTTTTAAGAAAAAAAAGGATGGCTCATAGGTTTATAGGATTTTCTCTTACTTACAAATCTTTTTTCATGAATTACCGACTTATTCTAATCTTATTTAGCACGCTGGCATTCTCCTATTGCCAAAATAATAATAACAAAAATCCGGAAAAAATGTCTAAAACTAATGACTCCCAAACAGCTGAAAAAACTGCCAGTCTACAATCCATGCTTGACGAACGAAAATCAGCCTGGGAGGCAAAAGCTCCAAAAGAAAAAATTAAACTATATACCGAAGGCATTAAAGCAGTAGAACAGTCTGGTATTTATGACAACGCTTTAAAAGAAGGCGATAAAGCTCCCGATTTTACCCTGACCAATGCTCTTGGAAAGACGGTAAGCCTATCAGAACAACTCAAAAAGGGACCGGTTGTGTTGACCTGGTATCGAGGGGGCTGGTGTCCGTATTGCAATATTACCCTCCATTATTTGCAACAAGAGCTACCAAATTTCAAGAAAGCAGGGGCCAGTCTGATTGCACTTACCCCAGAGGTGCCTGATAAATCCCTTTCGACCAAAGAGAAAAACGACCTGGAATTTGAAGTATTGAGTGATCTCGACAATGGTGTTGCCCGCAATTTTGGAATTGTTTACCAGTTACCAGAGAAGGTTGCCAGTGCGTATAAGCAATCTTTTGATCTTTCTGCATACAACGGGAATGATAAAAACGAACTTCCCCTTGCAGCCACCTACGTTATTGCTCAGGACGGAACGATCAAATATGCCTTTTTAGATGCAGAATACCGCAACAGAGCAGAGCCGGAAGCGATTTTGGAGGTGTTGGGCAGGCTTTAGTAGTTTGTCAACTAAGCTAATTAACAAATAAATTCAATTAACTTTCTTGACTAAATATTAGTATTAATTTGTTAAGTCTGCAAATAGGTTTAACACCGGTTGCTCGTTGGGACGTCCACGTCCCAACTGAACTTCTGGGCGACTCTGGCGCTCAACTACCAACTACAACCATGAGCAAAAAAGAGCTGCTACTTTATCAAACATTGGTTCTGCGAATAAGACCTTTACCAAAATCCTCACCTTTAAATCAATTTTGATTCCCCATATAATTACTTCGCAGCTGAAGCACCTTTCTTATAATTATATAAGCTAACAACTGCAACTGTGAAAATAATCAACCCAAATAAAAACAAACCCCATTCGCTCATCGTTGGAATAGCTGCCGGCTGAGTAGTACTAGCCGCATTAAATTCCGCTACGGAATAAGCCCAGGAGTTTGTTACCTGAGCAAGTGTCTGACTCATGGTTGTCGATGCGCCTGTTGCAATTTTGAAACTTGATCCGGCATCGCTAGAATTATCTGTATTAAAAAATACAGGAGTTTGAGAAGCATCAGGAGAAGGGTCTTCATCAAATTCAGAAAATATCTTATCATAAACCAGGTTTCCCGGAGTAGTAGAAACGATTAAAGAAGGATTATCAGTGGAAGTAAATTCAGCCTCATTGGTATTTCCTAACGGATTGGCCTGATCAACATTTTCAAAAGAGGCAGCACCTAGAATGATGTCAGAACCTCCTGTTAAATTTACATTAGCCGTTATCGCCGCTCCGGTTCCTAGTGGAATATAATAAATAGATGCAATTCCAGGAGCCCCGGAAGTATTCGTAACAGCAAAAGTGGCAGAAATACCGTTGAATTCCACAGTAATGGGACCATTTGGAATTGCACACACTGAGATAACTAGAAGGCGATCCATACCAGCTGGAACGGTAAAAGAAGGAATTGTTGCCCCCAAGGCAGTGGCCCCATTTCCGTCGTAGGTCACCTGGGCTTGCATATCGGGTGAATACATAAATAAAAAGGAAAAAATCAATATCAATGATAATAATCGATTTGACTAAGTTAAAGCTAGAGTAGTTAGTGCTCTCATAATCAATGCGTTAAAGGTGATTTTATTTAATTTCGAAATTGATTTATAGAAAAAGGAATTAGATAAGAAAATTGATTCTTATCTGAAGAATCGGATAAAGCCGACAACAATGTTTAAAAAAGTCCTTTTTTAATCGGTTGGGAAGAATACAAATATAATAAAAGCTTGGCTTTTTTTTCTAAAAAACTTACCTTCATTGAGTTACTTGTATTTATCATCTCAATACTCACTACCCAATACTAAAAAGATGGCTATAACCCGACTCTTCGACTTCCTTTTCTATCAACAAGAAAACGCACCCCTTGAACGCGCCATGGGCGCCAGAAATGATAAAGGACAATGGAGCTTTTACAGTACTGCAGAACTTATTGATGCAGCTGAAAAATTAGCTTCCGGCTTATTGAAAATAGGCATTAAGGCTGGCGATAAGGTAGCGATGGTCAGCTACAAAAATCGCCCGGAATGGACCATCGTTGATCTGGCCACTCAAATGATCGGAGTGATCAACGTGCCGCTATACCCAACCATTAGTTCGAGAGAATACCAATATATCCTGGATCAGGCAGAAGTGCGCCTGGCGTTCTGCGGAGGCGATGATCTGTATGAAAAGTTATCGGTTGCCAAGAAAAAGGTTTCTTCTCTCGAAAATATTTACACCTTTGATCAGGAGGAAGGAAATCCCTTTTGGAAAGAGGTGTTTGATAATTCGAAAATTGAAGAAGTCAGGCAATTCAGACAAACGGTCAAGGAAGATGACCTGGCGACCATTATCTACACCTCAGGCACTACAGGTAATCCCAAAGGCGTCATGTTAACCCATAAAAATATTGTAGTAACGGTGATTAACACCTGTATCGTCATTCCTGATAATCCACCAGGCAGCCCTATTCTGAGTTTTTTGCCCTTGTGTCATATATTCGAGCGGGCCGTTTCTTTTGCTATGCTTTACAAGAGTTTCTCTGTTCATTTCACCGGCACCGATAATTTGGGTGGCCCCGACGGAGATCTGGCGGATGTCAAGCCCATCATGTTTACAACAGTGCCGAGATTGCTGGAAAAGGTTTATGAAAAAATATATAATAAAGGGCTCGACCTTTCGGGTGTAAAAAAGCGTCTTTTCTTTTGGGCACTCAAGCTTACGGAAGATTACGATATTGGGCAAAAACGCTCTTTTGTGGAAAATATCAAATGGAGCATTGCCGATAAATTGATCTTCAGTAAATGGCGGGCGGCGCTGGGAGGACAGGTTGGATTGGTCATCACAGGGGCAGCGCCTTGCCCTCATCGCATCCTCCAGGTATTCAATGCTGCAGGCATCAGAGTCCGTGAAGGATATGGCCTGACGGAAACTTCTCCGACTATTGCAATCAATCGACTGGAAGAAGAAGGGACAGGACTAGGTACGGTAGGGCCTGTTTTAGAAGGAGTAGAAGTGATCATTGATGAATCAGAAAGTGAAGAGTTTCTGCCGGGCGAAGGAGAAATTCTGGCCAAAGGAGATAATGTATTTCAAGGCTATTACAAAAATCCGGAAGCGACTGAAGCCTGCTTCAAAACGGTCAACGGTGAGCGTTGGTTTTGCACCGGAGATGTAGGAAAATTGGTCGACGGAGGAGCCGGAAAGCCTTTTCTCAAAATTACAGATCGGAAGAAAGAGTTGTTCAAAACATCAGGAGGTAAATATGTTGCGCCTGCTCCTATTGAAAACCGGTTGAAGGAAGATTTCTTTGTGGAGCAAATTATGCTGATCGGAGATAAACGTAAATTTGTTGCTGCCCTGATCATTCCGGCAGAGGAAACGCTTAAAAACTGGTTTGAAGAAAAGGATTATGAATGGAAAGGCCTGGATCAGGCAATCGAGCAAGAAGCCGTCCAAAATCTTTTTCAATCTATCATTGATCAATACAACCTGGAATTTAGCAAGGTCGAACAGATCAAGAAGTTTAAATTACTTTCCTCGCCCTGGCTACCTATTCACGAAAGTGGTGCTGAAGCAGAATTGACGCCTACATTGAAGTTGAAGCGCAGGGTCATTCATAAGAAAAATGAAGCCGTTATTGATTTAATATACAAAGAATAATATGAAGGTGGTTCATAACACCTTTGGTGTTACGAGCCACCAAATTTTCTTCTTTGAGCGGCCTATTTTTTCT
>CAZHOV010000003.1:25446-29092 GCA_964534315.1 uncultured Saprospiraceae bacterium
TAGGCCGCTCAAAATATGGTAAAGGACAACCTTTCTAATTGAGCATTTTGCCTTTATTATGTAGTTTAAGGTTATCTTTTTTTGAAAAAAAGAATATCTCCTAAACTATAAAAAATCCTCTTGGGGATGGCTCATTGACTAAGGAGACAGCCCCGTATGACTCCTGTTTAAAAAACTCAAAAGGTGTCGTTTTTTGAAAGCACTTCCTTGCGTTCCAATTGTTGAAGTTCTTTTTCCAATTCGAATAAATAAAGAAAGGCCTCCTCTATTTTTTCCTGGTGGTTGATCATGACGTCTGTTACTAAAAATCCTCCATCGTCCATGATCTCTCTGGCACTCGGGGTATTTGGCAGGTGTTTGTTGGTTTGGATAAATGTCTTTAACTCATTTAAAGGCATCAAATCATAATCTTTTTCAAAAACGTAATCGCACCAGCCTCCGCCTTTACATAATTTAAGCCGGTCGGAGAGGATACCGTATTTAACGGCTAAGTTATAAAGCGGAGATTCGGGGAAGGAAGCGGTGCCTATGGCTACTTTTCCTTCTCTATAAATGGGGGTATGTACTCCACACCTTCCTTTCCACTGGATGCAATCCACATCACTGAGCACTTCATTTGCCATATTAAGGATTGATTCTCCGCAAGAACCGATTAATTCGCTGCAAGAGTTTTCTTGTGCATAGGGAGTGAGATAAAAAGCAAAGGCTATTATGATTAAAAAAATTTTAGTTTTCATCGTTTATTAGATTTTAAAATAAAAAAATAGGGATGGTGTATTTAATTTTCTTCTGCTGGGTTAGACAATTGTACTATCCTTGCTCGTTTTTTGTCGATACGCTCTTTTAGGTCCAAAAGGTAAAGAAAGATTTCTTCAAGTTTTTCCTGATGATCCAACATGATTTCTTTGACTTTTAGTCCCTTTTCTGCTTTGAGTTCTTCGAAACTGGGAGAGCCCGGAAGATGCCCTTCCTTTTTTACAAATGCATCAACTTCTGATATCGGTATCAGGGGGTAATCGGGTTCGAAGACGTAATCGCACCAATTCAGGTTTGCACAGAGTTGGACTTTAATTCCTTCAGCGATGATTCCTCCATTTACCGCCAGCCCAAAACTATAAGGAATTTCACAGGTACCGATACCTACCTTGCCATATCGCGTAATATTGGAATAAGGATTACAAGTTTCCTGAATGGTTTCTCCATCCCACTTTTGGCAGCCGGTACCCGGTAGGTTTAGGATGAATTGAGTTAATTCCTGGCTACATTCTTCGGTGAACTCGCAGTTTGCTGTTGGTCTTCCTATTAATACAGGCTTCGGAAGTGGGGGAATCTCCGGAATTTCAAATCGTCGGCTGGCGAAAGCATAGTCTTCCTTCCATTGATCTTTATACAACAAAAAGGCATCGAGCGATTTTTTGGTAACAGAATCCTTCAATACATAACTTGAATCGTACCGAATAAGAACAGAATCCAAACGGCAATTCAGCTGGATTAGATACAGAAAGAGCTCTTCGATCTTTTCCTGCTGCGCAAAGAGCAGATCTCTCACTTCATATCCTCCGCTGTTTGCAATCTCCTTTTCAGAAGGCATATTGGGCAGATGTTTATTTTGTTGTACAAAAGCTTTTACTTCTCCGAGTGGACGCAGATCATAATCGGGCTCAAAAACGTAGTCGCACCACTGACACCAATCTCCATATTCACACATGGTAATCTTCAATTCTTCCGTAATGATATATCCATCCACAGCAAGTTTATATTGATTAAAAGGATAAGAAGGGTTATCCGAGCCGATCCCAACAGGACCACTCCGGTATATTTTACTTCCCGGTCCGCATTTTCCCAGCCAATGTTCGCAACCCTGATAATTGATGGTGCGGGTAATATAATCTGTTAATATACTTTCACATTCTTCGAGTGTTGCTTCGCAGCTAACGGAACCAGGCATTTCACACCCCTGGCATAGTTGCCCGTATTCATAGACACAGGTTTCTCCTGTAGGCAGAATAACGCCAAAAGAAGGGGGGACGCCCATATTGCAAGGTAGATCCAAAAATATGAAATTAGTTTGTCCTTCAACAATTGTTTCTCCCCCTTGGGTGACCGTCTCAATGCTTAAACCCTCATTGTCCTCGAACTGAAACGAAAAAATCTCATTTGTTTGCCACGGCCAATCCCAGGGCCATGGTCCCAATTCTTCGTGTATATCTAATGTGGTTACATTGGGATAACTTTCAGAATGATACAAGCACGAAGCCGTCTCCGGACACTGTGCGGAAGTCAGATTCAGCACTAGTGTTCCTATCAGGATTCCGATGAATCTGATTTGATTTTTAGCAATCATAGCATTTTTATTTAGAAGTGATTAATAATCGATCAATTACCTTTTACGATTCGTTTGGTAATGGTTGAAGATGGCCCGGTCTGCAGTGTCAATAAGTATATTCCTGCAGGTAAGTGGTTGGTTTCGTAAAGTAAGTTGTGGGTTCCCCTGGGCTTGTTGGCACCTAGAATAGTCTCTATTTTTTCGCCCAAAACATTATGTAAACTAATTGTTATTTCACTTTCTTCTGAAAGCTCAAATTCTATGAAGAGTTTATCCTCGAACGGATTGGGATAAACATTCAGGGCTATTTCATTATCTTGTTTAATTAAAGAATCCTGCATTTCATCGAGCACTTCAGGGGGATAATTTTTTACATGCCTTTCTATATTATTCCCCACCAGATTTTCACAATCAAAACATGGATTTATCAATGCATGAACCAATGCGCCGGTGTTCACCGTGGTATTATGCCATGCAAACCAAACTCGCCCCTCACTATCTCCCTGAAAAGTATTAAAACACCGGCCACCTTCCAGGCCCAGAAAAGAATTGTAAAACATCGTTACTGAGCCATTCTGATCTAATTGTTGGGCTCCTTTGGTGTAGGCTTGATTGCCATATACCATTCCCGAAAAAACGTCATATTCATTAATCTCAATTCCGTATCTTGTATAAAAAGGCAATGCACCTTCAAAAGCTAATGCGTTATTAGCAGGATCTAATGTCCCTTTTATTTTGAATAGTTGGTGAGCAAACATGCCTGAATTTCCAGTATTGATATAGCTTAGATTAGTAGTAATACAGACGCTTCCGAAATATGCTCCTTTCCTTGAGTTACTAAGCTGGAGAACCAATTCGCCCTGCTCTTTCACCTCTGCATTCTCGCAAGTCAGAATAGGAATTGTATTGTTATAGGCTTGACAAACGGCCAGGACCTGATATTCTACTACGATACTCTCCGGAAGATTTCCTCCATTATCCCCAACAAATTGAGTCGACAACTCTACATTGAAGCAGATTTCTTCATCTACGCAGAGGATGGTGTTTTCATCAGGTAGATTAGCCGTGATATGTACTTTTGGTTCGCCCTCAATTACTAACCCCTCACTACTGATAAACTCTTTTTCGCATCCAAACACATCCGCAACGACCAGCTTTATGTATTCATCTTCTGCAGTCGGAACAAACGAACCAATGGAAGGTAATCCGCCGGTATTATAATCTTCAATATCAACTTGGATAGTTGGAGGCTCCCAGGTGTAACTGAGCGGTCCATATGCACCTGACAAGTTGTTTTCTGAATGTAATAGCACCTTATTG
>CAZHOV010000003.1:29102-45276 GCA_964534315.1 uncultured Saprospiraceae bacterium
TGGCCTCCGGGTCGGAATTTTCGGATTTCCAAAGCGGCACACCTTCGCCCTCTTCGACAAAGCTATATTCCTTTTCGTATCCCTGATACAAAAAGTAGTTGTTAATCTCAATTTCCACCTTATCTTCAGCATAGCATCCACCATAATCGCTATAGACTAACAGATCAAACGTATACAGTCCAGGGGTTTTGGTGATGGATTCAGATAATAAAGGATTTTCATCATTGGTTTCTCCAAAAACCGGATGGTCAGAAGACCAGGTAAAGGTAAGATCATTGTAGTTGCTACTACCTGCGGGTGAACCGCCCAGTGTAACTTCCTCCCGGTGGCAAACCGGATTATTGGTGCTGATCAAGCGGTCCATTCCTGCATTTGCCGTCACCTGATAGGAAATCCCCTCTACCTGGACAGCGTCACTTACCGAGCAATTTCCATATTGATCCGAGATCGTTAGCGTGTACGTAACTATCGGGTTTTGAGTTGTCGGATCGACATATCCTGTTACCACGGGATTTAAAGCATTGGGATCGCTAAGCATGCTAACACCGATATCGGCATTATCCGATGACCAAACAACATCATAATGACCGGAGCCTCCGATACTTACCGGGTTTTCGGGACCGATAATTCTCAGACTATTTCCTTGGCAAGCTTTTACTATATTATCTGATAGGTCTAATTGTAGTTCTTGTAAGGTAATAGAAATCGTTTGGGTCACATTACAACCTTCGCTATCTGTTACCGTAATGGTCAGATTAATCTGGTCTCCATCTTCGTAGTTGCTTAGATCTAGCATAGGCATAGGATCAGTTGTTTGGCATCCGCCATTTGAGAAGACTGAGCAGTCGCCAGAATAAGCAAACGAATAAGGGGGAGTGCCTCCCTCAGCTATGGGAGTAAGGCTAAGCGGAACCGGTGTTGCATCGGGGCAACGGGTTAGGCTTTCCTCTAAATTAATGGTAAGTGGCTTTTCCATTGTGATCAGCTCACTGTACTCATCTTTAAATCCGGCAAAATCAGTGACAATTAATTCACATTTGAACATAGCTAGTTGGCCGGGATCGAGCGCGCGAAGGATAGGGTGGTCGTTATTGATCTCTGCACATTTGCTTTCAGGTGTATTGAGAAAGAAATCTTCCAGCTTTTCTCCGGTCTCCGGATTATAGGCTGCCCATTTATAATTCATGTAATATTGAGTTTCATCGCAAGGTAAACCCGAGTTATTAGCCTCTCTGCATCCTCCGGAAATAGTAGCCTCGATGTAAGAATTACATGACGGATTAAGCGTGAGGTTTCCTATTTCCGGCATTTTAGGAATAACTTCAATGATTAGAGGTTCGGTCGTGTAGGGGTCGTCTGGGAATTCACCTGCGCACCAAGCGGGATTACATTCTGTTGAAATAAAGGTCCCTGTTATAGACACACTTCCGCTTACGCAATTCAAGGCTAGAGTTATTGACCAATCCTCGCTTGATAAGTCGTCGGTACACGTTTCTATTGGCCAGGTTTCACCTGTGGCAAGCTCTGTAATCTCTAGAATTACTTTATATTGCTGGTCATCACTGGGGCACCCAAAAAAATCATCATGGGGATGATCTCCTTGATATCCGATAAAAATGACATCGCCGGGTTCAACCACATAAGGCGTAGGATCTCCTTGATCTTTAACAACCAAGCTCATAACAGGTGCGGGTGGCGGGGGTGTCCCGATAGTAATTTGGATACAATCGGTATAAACGCCAATATCGTCCTGGACATCTACGCAGACCGTATAACCTCCATTCGGTAGTCCGTTTTCAATTTCCCAGTCGTAGTCTTCTGTTTGCCAGCCGGAATTAATGGGAGCACCTCCATTTTCAGGGATAACCCGGAAAAAGTAGGATGCCGTGCCTGTGAGGTAAAAGAAATCGGCAAAAGTAACAAAGTAGATGTATTCGTTAGCGTTGAATGTTCCAAATGCAGATAGTTCTACATTTGGGATCACCCCACTTACCGTAATAATATGATCGCAGGAACTGGAATGACCGTAGATGTCGGTGATTTCGACGGTAAGCGTAATCTGATCGCCGTTGACCAGCGAATATTCATCTAGCAAAAAGCTGAAAGCTGGGGAATTGCTTCCTCCAGTCGGCGTGCCGTCTAGCGTTGACCAGTACCATTGGTAGGTAAAGGGGCCGGTGCCGATCCCTTCAGTCGTTATTTCGATCTCATGTCCAGCTCCGGCAACGGTGGGCCCATTAATATTACAAGCCGGGTACCCACTGGGAGGGGCTTCTCCGCAGCCTTGGATACACACTTCCTGCGAATAGGTAACCGTCTCGCCGGTTCCGGGGTGAACAGAAGATAACGTTACCTCGAAACAATCCGAAAGCGTGTAGGTATGAGCGGGATCATTTTCGTAGGCGATTCCTCCATCTCCAAACGACCACAAAAAGTCAGTAGCTCCCGGATCGGAGAGGTTAGTGAACGCTACGGTGCAGCCATCTATTTCGTAATCGAAATCGACGAGAAAGCAGTAATTATTGGGTGTATATTCTATTAACCCGTCACTATCATTCGTAAGATTACCGCCTTCTATGGCGCAGGCCGGCAGGGAGAAACAATGCCGCTGGACGGCGCCTGACTGGATAGGCAACACATTGCTGGGATCTACCCAATTGCCGTTTTGGCCCCGGTAGGGGTTGGTGAAGCTCCCTTGTTGGCCAGTGATCATTTCTGTACAATCTATAATATTCTGCACTTGTAGCAATTGGTTGCCGGCCAGATCCGTACCGGTGAATTCAACAGCATAATCATAGACCTCTTCAACTCCCTCAAAGCCGCCATCAAACTGAAAAATAAAAAGTGTTTGGTCTTGTGAAACTATTGGGTCACCAACTACAGACAAATTCAGCGGAGAAGAAGTGCCTGTTATCGGATCTACTTCGAACAGTTCTACACCGACAGTAGTAGGATCCAGGGGCTCACTGCTAAGCAAGGTAATAGAAAGGGCACCATCGACAGTGGAGGATAATTGCTCCTGAGAAAAAACGACCCGGTCGGTGGCATCATCGAAGTTCCATTCCTGTTTTAGATGAACCTCTCCACCAAAGGCGAAATGAGCGTGCTGGATGTAGGGGTAGAAGTTGTCGATAAGGATGGGGATTTCAGCTGTTGCAATTTGATAAGCTTCATCTCTGGCAGAAAAGGTTATTTCATGATTCCCGTCGGAATAAAGCGTTTGACTATTATCAAAAGCAACTTGTGTAGGCGTTTGTTGGAACACTTCTGGCGAATTATTGGTTGCCTTAGTAAACCAAATACCGTTGCTTTGAATTTGCTGGGAATTATAGGTAATAGGAATATGACAGCTTAAGTAAGAATCATTTTCATTATTGTTGGGTTGGTTTTCTAAATGCCTTAATTCGATAAAGTCATTGTTCCCAAAATATCTGTCACTATTAGTACCCCCTGGGTCACCATAAATCGGGGGGGTATTAAAAGTAACATGAAAAACTGAATTATAATCATGCAATTCATCATTAATGCCTTGACCTGGGAGTAAGCTTTGGATTTTATCAAATCTTACCAAATATTTTAATTCCTGATCAATTTCATAATATATATCTCTGACTGTTAATCCATCACCAGATGCATTAATGTCATTTATTCCGCGATCTCTCGCCTGAACTATGGGGCCCACGCTACCGAAAATTAAAAGTCGATCTGTATCAGAATGAAACGTTGGTTGTGTTTGAGCTCCGGGAGCATCTTGGATATGGATTTTTACTGTATTTTCATCAAAATTCGTTATTGATCCATTTGATGAAATAATTTGATACCCAGAATATACCCCGGTTGGTTCGTCTATAGGTTGAAGAATAACATCATTAATTTGGGGGGGATAATTATCTTGAGGGAGGTTAAGCGTCCAATTTTCAGAATTATTAAATGGGTTCAATCGATACCAATCATTATCATATTGCCAAAATTCCAGATGTAAATGACCACCATTTCCACTTGAATTATTTTGAATAGTTCCTAGTTGTGTTTCTGTATCTACGAGTAAATTTTCGTCAAATCCAAATGGATTTACATGGCCAAATCTTGTCAATCTGGTGTTTTGATTAAAATCATGTTCCATCATTAAAAAATCCCCTTCGTCGTCAATTACATAACCAGAATTGACTGGATAAAACGGGCAATTACTTGAATTATGATCAATATCAATTGCCCCATGAAAATGATCAGCATTGGTTGGATGAATTTCTCCAAAAGTTCCACTTATTCTATTCCAGTATGAAGGGTCATCATTTTGTTGAATTGGCCAATTTTGGGCTCCGATTATAGTAGTAATCAAAAAATAGAATAAAATTGGAAAGGTTAGTTTAATTAGTTTCATTGCGAATTTTCTTATTATAAATTAGTTTTCAATATCATTAAGATAATAAAAGCTCCCCCTTAGGAAGGGGGTATTTAAAATTTCCAAGACAAATGAGTAAGCTTACCGTCTTTAGAATCGTAACATACCACACGATCTCATGAAAAGCTTACATTTATATTATTGATAGATGATGAATCTATTAATTACTCCAAACTTAATTTTCCATTTGATAGCAGTAATTCTTATCGTCTTGCTGAAGGTACAATGCTCCATCACTAGATATATGAACATAAGGTAATTGCTCTACCCTTTTAACCAATCCACCACTTTCTAAATCCAAAATGACCAAGTCTTTTATAGCCCGTGAATCAATATATGGGGTAGTTTCTAGAAAGACTTGATTGGTTGAATTGGAAATGTAAATTTTACGAAGAGGATTAATGTTTTTCTGCCATAGAACCTTTCCTTCTTCAATGGAGTAATAAGCCACTTTATCAGAAATGAAGATTATTCCATTACCATCATTTGTAAATACGATGTTGCGATAATACTTCTTGAATAATTCTGGATTATTTTTTAAATCAGTATATTCAAATACCGTTTCTCCTTTTTTATTTATCACCCAAAAGGAACTTCCAACCATATTGAGAATGCTAACGTATTCGCTGTTTGAAGAGTGGTTCACGTAAGGATACACATTCACTTCCAACCGTTTAATTAACTTCCCGGTTTTTGAAATGATATAAACAAATGGAGTGGCTGTTTCCCTGTCTCTGAATGCAACAAAGTACTCAAAATTAGGTGATGGATATACGGAATTAATATCCTTTAACAATTCTGAATCTTCGAGCTGTACTTCCATTTTATTTTCTCCTTGCTCTGCTATAATCAAATTGTTAGTAATCTCCACAGAAAGGGTATGATTGCGGATATGTTGTTTCATTTCCTCTAAAGAAGAAAATTCTTTAAGGAGCTTTAAATCATTGTTCAGGCTTTCTTGTCCGATTAATGAAGCAGGACCTAAAGTCAAAATGAATAGTAATGCCATCCCGGTCACCGCTAATTTTTGTTTAATATTCATAATTATAAAGTTATTTTCTATAAGTAAAAGAGCGTTTCCACCCATCCTCATTCCCAAAATTAATCCCCTCTACTCTCAATTATGAGGTTAGCAAATTTTTTCCAGATCTAATTCAAAAAAAGTTTCGTAGTAATAGGTTTGGCGAGTAGTACAGTATTTGATGATTGTTCTTATATCTTTGCCGGATGCATATCAGCAAAATCTTCGTCTTCGCTTATTGTTGTAATACCAGATTCAAAATTAGGAACAGTCGGTTCGATATGCCAATAACTCCATCCATTTATTAAAATTCGTTGGTTATAGCCGGTAGACTGGCTATAGGCTATATTATTTCCATTATGCTTAATTTTCAGGAATTTCATAGCTCAATCTTTTTGTGTTAGAAAAAATAGAAATTGAATCACCATTAAATTCGAGAGAAGGGAAAAGAAAATGTTTTCCGACCGGTATTTTTGCCTTTAGTTCACCGGTGTCGTGTTCAAAAATATAAATGGCTTCTACTTCAGTACCCTGTATTTCATTTTGTCTATTTGAGATAGCATGTCCGGCAATAATTGCAGTCAAGCCATTTTTATGGACCGGTTTGTATGTTTTAAAAGGGGATGCTTTTATGTTGTTATTAGTTAGTATTGGTTTAACATCACTAAAATCAAAGGAGTATTGCCATATTCTTTCTCCTGTCTTCAAATTTATTCCTTCTACACCTAAATGGTAAACAGGGTTACCTCGTTTTGATATGGAATTAAAAAGCACATTCCCCTTTATTAAGGGTTGATTGTTAGCATATTTATTATAACCATAGTTGGTGGTCAACTTTGATGATAACTTTCCATTTTCGGGATTAATGATCCTAAATTGCATTTCTTGAAAATTTTTAGGACCATAGAGTAACAGCGAGGAATCTTGAATGAAAATATTAGATGGAACAAAACCTGAGAGATCGCCTTCTAGCACTATTTCTTTTTTTAACTTACCAGCTAAATCAAAAGTACTTAGAAGTAACGTATCCTCCCCCTCTAAAGACCTTGTTATGAGAGTGGTCTGTTCTTCATTTCCGGATCCAACAAGTTCTTTTATCCCGTTTTCAAAAGGCAAATATTTTACTACCGGGACCAATTTAAAATTGTAAATAGCCAGTTCATAAGTAATGTCAAAAGAATCATTTGAAAATAAAAGGTGGCCATTGCCCAGATTGCTAATAGTCAACACAGGTACAGGAAATTTGACCGTATTCAACAATTTTACAGCCGTTGAATTATCTATTTCATATGATCTTAAAATGGTTTCCCGGTTCTTCCATGAAAATTCTGCAGTGACGGCTACACCACTGTGAACTCCGATAAATTCATCCCCTTCAACCTGGATATTCTTTCCTTCATCTAGTTGGAGAAAATATCTAAATTCGATTCTAGGGCTTCCTTTCGCATCAATTTTTTCTTCCGACATACCTAATCGCTTCCTAACAACCTTGTAAGTGAACCTATTTACCGGATCCTTAAAATAATAGATATGTTCCTCAGGGGACAGATCTACTGCACTTGGTCTTAGCTGCCCGTTTAAATTTGAAAGAATAACGATGATAAAAAAGGATACTAAAAGATGCGCATTATAAGTTTTCAAAAATTTAATTTTCATAATGATATAATTGTTTTCCACAAGTAAAAGAGCGTTTCCACCCATCCTCATTCCCAAAATTAATCCCCTCTACTCTCAATTATGAGGTTAGCAAATTTTTTCCAGATCTAATTCAAAAAAAGTTTCGTAGTAATAGGTTTGGCGAGTGGTGCAGTACTTAATGGGCGCTCCTAGTTCTTTAAAGTCTCGGATAAAACGGTAAAGCGTGGCTCTCGATATTCCTAGTCGGTGGGCAAGTTGCGCAGGTGTTCCGGTAGCTTTTCGGCGAATCAAATCGTTGAGGCGTTTCGAAATACGTAGATGTTCTAATAACGTCATAAGGTCAGGTTTTAGTTTTAATTTTCTTTTACCATATCCCCTCATTAATACAGTAACATCTCCATCAAAAAGGTCACAATTTTCCACCTACTTTTTTTTACCTTTTTTTGCTCTCAGAACTAAATTATTGATTTTCATTCATTTAAAAAAGTAATTTATTTTTTTTCCAAAAAAGTGCCTCCGATTTAGTTACCTTTTTCTTTTTCAGGTTACTCCTAAGTAGAGCATCTTTTTTAATTTAAACTAACACATATGAAACAGTTTACTATTTTTTTCCTGGCACTTTTGTTCGTCTCTACCTTATTTGTAGCCTGCAAGAATGAGGACGAAGAAGCAACACCTGAACCGGAACCCATTAGTTTCCCCAGAAGCTTTACGCTTAACGGCTTTGAACCCAGCTCTTCATTCTATTACCAATTGCAAAATGACGGGTTAATGCCCCTTCCTGACGCCGGTCCGCTGGATAGCCTGATCCTTTTTTGGATGACCGATACTTACGGCAATTTTTTAGTAACGGATCTCGAGTTTTTATCGGAAACGGAAGTACGGGTAAAGAAATTATCACGACCTCATAGCCCGGCAATCGACTCAATTTTCACTTATCAACAAGAGGGATTGAAGGTGTTTATCCCCCTCGACTATTTGGCCGGAGAGCCCTTACACAGAGATGAAGGGTTTGAAAATCTCTATTTTTGCACCAATTTTTTCTCCTTCTTTTACTATTCCCCGATAAATAACCAGCGCGATTATGCCGGAGGGGCCGAACGCTGTGAAACACTTCCGGAAGACCCCCTACTAGCTGCAGAAATGATTATTGATAGTCTTAACTTCTTCGAAGTCGGCGATACCATCGGAGTTAATTTTTCCAAAGTGACGTTTGACCTAAATAATTAACTTAGTCAAACAACTGCGCGCCAATTAGGTAAATCGATAACTCTTTGGAATTAAATACAATGGGCAATCCCGTCACGGTAATGCCTCTACTGTAGATCAGACGGTTTTCAAAGCCGCGGATGAAAGAAACTACAGGGCCACCTCGGTAATTTGCCGATTCGGAAAGGAAGGGCTCAATGACCTGACGAATGCGCTCGAAGGAGAACCAATTGTCCTGATCAAATAAATACCACCAAAGGGCAAAGGCGAAAGAACCGATATGCGGGTTTTCAAAGCCGTCGATAAAGGAGCTTTTTATCTGTCCCTTTGCGGTGTCGATATTTTCCTGGCTGACCGAATCATCGGCTAGCTTAGGAAAATATTCGGCGATCAGGGGGCGGAGTTTGCGGTCGTCTTCGCTACAGGCCATAAATTCTTCCTCAGAGTCAAGAACAATGGGGACAATTTTAACTTCCCAATTTTCGAGCAATACCTGTGTGCTAAACAGGCTTTTGCGAAACCGCTCCGCCGAGGAAATAGCCAGCGTATTGGCCAGGTCGTCAAATTTATCTTGCCCGAAGCCCTGAATACCATTGAGCTGTGTCAGCTCGGAAAATCGAAACCGGGGGTACTGGCGCTTGTGGGTGATAATGCGCTGAGCAACCGTTTCTCCAATGCCGTAATCCTCTTTATCGGCCTCTTCCGTCTTTACGAGTTGGAGGTTGGTAATATCTGTTGGAGAAAAAGCACGATTTAGAAATGCAAGGATTCTGCGCTCTACAGAAGGATTAATATTGCTGAAGTTTAATTGGCCCATGATGATTTTTTTGATATCTAACAATATAAGAAAAGCGAAGAAATTATTAGTTAAAGAGTGGTGTGAAATTTAGGTTAATTTTTCTTTTCCAACCAATAGATCAAATCAATATAGTTAAAAAGCTGCTGTTCTTTGGGGTTTGCTTTCAGCTGTTTCAACTCTTCCAGAAAAGCAGCAGTCAAGTCCCTTTTCTGCTTATCGGAAACAGCATTCATAATTCCGTTTAGGTACCTAAACAGGGCTAGTTCGGTCGCATATAAAGTGCGTTTGTTCCGCAAAAATCTTCTGGTCGAGGGAAGCAAACTTTCGAGATATTCAAAGTTACCTAATTCAAAATGGTTCAGTAAATTGAGGAGCCGGGTAAATTGAAATATCTCCCTTAATACCGTTTCCCGTTCATCGAGTAAGGCATTGATCCAGGTCAGGGATTGCTGGTATTGCCGGTTTAAAAATAACAGGTAAGCGGCTAAGTATTGCAAGGTGATGCGGTGGGGCATTTGCAGCGTTTTCTTGTGAGTTATAATTCCCTTCTCGAGGGTTGGGATCAGTGCCACCCCTTTTTTGATTTGTTTGGTGCTTAAATACCAGTTGATCTGCAGCAAATATCGTTGCCTGAAAATACGGGCATCCAGATTTTTTAAGTGATTGAATTGGGGCGCTTCAGGTAAGGTTGCAAGTTTTTGAAGACCCTTATCCAGGGCGTCATATTTTTTTAGCAATAAGCTGTCGATAAGATAATTATTAAAAATGGTCAGATAGCGCTCGGGAAATTGATCCAGATAATAAGCGTTTTGTTCGATCAATTGGAGGAACCGCTCATTGCACCGGTAGGCTTCCTTCGAATTTCCGGTTGTGAAATAATAGGTGGCTTTTGCCTGTAAATAATAAAGCTGACTTTGGAAGGTAATGGCGCCGGAGGCTTCCTGCAGCAAAGGGTGTTGAAAAAGAGTTTCCAGTCGGTCTTTCAAACCTTTTTCCTGTAATTTCTGATATTCCAACTGCAACAGACTGATCTGAGTATTTAGCCACCAGTATTCATTGATATTGTCCTGCTTCCGAAGCCATTCTTTTTCGTTTTCATAAATTTTCCGGATCTTCTTTTCTTTCAGATCTGTTTCCATAAACTGTTTGTTCAAAGCAGAAGCCTGGAGGAGGGAGAGGTATAATTCATGCCTTAGGGCTTCCTGCCGGGCTTTTGTTAAATATTTTCTGGCTTGCTTTTTTAAGCCTCTTCGCCAGAGTATTTTTGCAAAATGCAGCCTTTTAAAGACGCGGTCTTCCTTGTCTTTTTTTCGGTAACGGTCCAGCGCATTCAAGATAAAATCCGTCAGGTTGCGCTTAGCCACCGGCAGATACTTCATAAACGATAGTTGACCATTTTCCTGCTTTAGTTGTACTTCGTCATAACTTTTTTGGTTTAGCAGCAAATCAAAAAGTTGCTCATATACCTTATCTTGCTGAGTGCATTGAAGCCGGATGTATCGTTTCTCCGATTTGGAAAGCGATTTTACGAGCTCAAAAAGCTCCGCCGATGGTTTTTTCATGCCCGATTGAACATTTTTATGTCAGTTATTTATCAAATAAGGCAATCGTTTAGAAAAATAGAAAATTTATTTAAAAACTCCAAAAAATACTAATAATCAGCAACCTAAAGGCAAAAAAGTAATTTATAATATTAATTTAACAACCTAGATTTCCTTTATTTCACCGGCTCGAGGGGCTACATTTGTTTATGTAATCCAAGGGTAAAGAGGCAAGCGTGCCCCACCTATAGGTGTGCCACACGTATACGTGTGGCACACCTATAGGTGGGGCACGCCCACCAAGCCAAATTCACCTTGGCTCGTTTTAATTATCAAAATAAAATACAACATATGAAGACTTTCTTTCTAGCTCTGTTGCTCATCTTTATCCAAATAACCCACGCTACCGCACAGTCCGGAACATGGCAACAATTTTCCAGCCCCACGGAGTTACTCGACTTTGCAGAGCAAGATGAGCTACTCTGGGTAGGCTCTGATTACGGGCTTTTTAAGATCAACAAGGCTACTCTCGAAAAAGAGTGGTTCAATACTTCTAATTCCGAAATTCCGGGCGATCATGTCATGACAACCTCCGTTGACCAGTTCGGAACGCCCTGGATCGGCACCTATGACCTCGCGCTTGCACAGATAGCCGGAGATGATCAATGGGATGAAGTGCAAATTCCGGATTCTATCAAATTATTAGATGAAGGGAACCATTTATACTGCCTCGAATTTGATCAAAATAACAATCTATGGATCGGCACCCGATTCAATATTGCTCGCTATGACGGGAATACCTGGAAAAGCTGGGATACTGCTCCTGACGGCAGCCCCATTCAGGAGATCTGGGCCATTGATTTTGACGATCAGGGGCAGCCGTATTTTACCGGCTTCTTCCTATACAAAATGGAAGGGGACTCAATTATCAACTTGTTCAACCAAGACCAAAATTTATTCAGCTATGGAGATGGAGAAATATATCGTATTGATGAATCTATCTGGTTCGTTAGAAACCATATCGGTATTTCCATATTTGAAAATGGAGCCTGGCAACACTTAAGCCTATGGGCGGACTCGCTCTGGTCTCCGCACCCTCCAAGCAACCTCAATGATATTACGACTGACAGTGACGGAAATATCTACCTTAACACCGGATTTCATGGTATTTATCAATGGACGGGTACCATTTTTGAACAAGTAAACTATCCGCAACCTGATGAATTTCAAGGACAAATAAAATGGTATCACATTGATAATACCGACACACACTGGGTGTTTCATGATCTGATAGTTTCCCGCCTCCAGGATGATGAACAGACAAGTCTTATCTTGCCGGAATTACCGGTCCTGGACCCTTATGTCGGCAAGCTCCATCCGGAGAAATTTATGTCCTGAGTGATTGGCGCTACGTTTCCAAATTCGAAAATGATGAATGGAGCATTTTCCCTACTCCTATTGATAGTCTTAGCGACTTTATGATCATTTTTGATATTGCCCTGGATCAAGACGGAGACTTTTACATGGCAGCTAATTTTGGTATTTACCATTTTGACGGTCAACATTGGGATTATTTTGATAAGACCAATTCGGATTTTCCACTTCTCTCGGCCAGGCTCATAGAGGTCACTCAAGAAGGAAAAATATGGGTCGCCAATTCCCAATCTATTGCTTTTTACGATGGTAACCAATGGAAAATGTATGACTACACTAACAGCCCCTTATCCGGCGAAGTTATTGGACATATTACGATCGATAGCCATGGAGATTTGTGGGTCGCTCAGGTCGACGAGCAATTATTCAAAATAGACCAATCGGGAAACTGGTCCAACTGGAATGCCTCTAACGCGCCTTTCCCCATTGGAGATTGGTGGAATCATTTACACATCGATGCTAACGACCATCTATGGATTAGTTGGGGAGAAGAAGGTATGTTAAAATTTGACGGGCAAACATGGACCACCTATCTGGACGATATGCCTTTTGAGGGAGAGTTTATTTCTGCAATACATTCTGACCACACCGGCCAATTTTATGTCAAGGGCGATCATCTATACATCTGGGACGGACAAGAGGAATGGATTCAATTTAACGAAACCAACAGTATTCTTCCTGACTATTTCTGGACTTATGAAATGGCTACCGATAATAATGACAACCTTTGGCTCGCCACCAATAGCGGTTTATATCAATATCATGAGGAAGGATTAACTACCGAAAATGAGGAAATTTTCAACACTACCGAAAACGGCCTGGATATAAAAGCTTTTCCCAATCCGGTAGTAGATGAGCTTCAGTTATCCTGGAATAATCAGGCAGACAAACAAGCTCCTGTCGTACAAATTATTGACGCCAAAGGCTTGATTATAAGCGAGTACGAAGCAACAACTGGCGACACTCAACTGACTATTTCAGTAGAAGGACTTCCTGCCGGCATCTATTGGGTTCAGCTTTCTAGTGGAGCGCAAAAAGGAATTATTAGTTTTCTTAGATTATAGAAAAGAAAAGAATATAATTAAAAAGGCACTGCCGGCCGGCAGTGCCTTTTTTGTTAATTTATCTCGTCCCTACTGTTTCGGTTTTTCCACCTGCCATTTCAATCATTAACTTTAGTTCTTCTACTAATTCTTCATTATTTCCACTGTAACCAACGCTTTTAAAGCGGATGTGGCTATCCGGGTCGATGATGAATTTTGTTGGAATGCCTTCTACGCCAAATTTGGTCACTACTTCGTTTTTGTTATCCATGAGGACATTGAAGGTATAGTTGTTGGAAGTAATGAAATCAGAAGCATTGGCCTCTTTATCTTGAGCAGATTCCCAGGTGTCGATAAACAAGAAGGCAACATCGTCATTGGATTCGAAGTGGTCAACAGCTTTTTGCATGCCGGGGAAGGAAGCCTTACAAGGTCCGCACCAGGTGGCCCAGAAGTCGAGGACAACGACCTTACCTTTGAGGTCGCTAAGAGACACGCTCTCGCCATCAAGATTGACCAACGTAAAATCAGGCGCTTCATCATTGATCATTTTCTTTTGCAGTTCTTTAATATATTTGGCGCGCGCCATTTCTTCCAGCGAAGAAAGATAGGAATCATAAGCTTGCTCGAGGGTCATATTTTCCATGAAGATGCGCTTGTGCTGTTCTTTCATCCGGGTAGTCGCGTTGCCTTCTTTGATCATCTTGGCTAGTAGTATTTCTGTCTTAGCTCCGCCTTTGACTGCTTCGTAATATTCGGTATAGCGCTCATTCATTTCGCCATCGCTAAAATCATTTTCTTTACAAGCCATTTCCTGATACTTCAGCGCTTCTTCATTTTTACCTTTCTTGTAAAGGGCAAGAGCGTAAGTATCGGCGTACATGCCAAAGCTACGCTGCATCATTTCGCGCCATTGCTCCTTGGTATAGTAAGGCGGTTTGGCAGTTAGTTCGTTGATTTCTTTTTCCAGATTATCGAGCGAAGCTCTGGAGAATTTAGCGGCCATTTCAATATTTGTGGCTTCACCATCGAGGCCGCCACCGGCCATATTCCAGGCGATGCTGTTATAGATACCTGCTTTAGAAGATCCGTTGCTGATCATGCCCAGGTACTTTTCGAAATTGGTCCAGTCCTTTTCTTTTGCATAGGCTCTTGCAATTTGACCTGCCATATTCTCGAGGGTACCTTTGTTCTCCTCTTCATCACCTACCATGGCCTTCATTTCATTGTAAATATCCACCTTTTCCTTCACCTCCTTGGCGGCATAGAAAGCATCCATCATCTCGGTTCGATAAAGGTCGCTTTTGCTGTATTTCTTCTTAATGGTCTTGGAAAGGGATTCCTGTTTAGCTTCATCTTTCAGCGCTTTAGACAGTTCGAAAGCTAGCATAAGCTCATCTTCCGATCCTTTTTTCTTAGAGCTGAGCACTTCAATTTGATCTTCTACCATTTTGATTCCTTCCTCATCGTTGGCTTGTTTAGTCGCGTAAGCAAAAATACGCATGTAACTGCGATCATTTTTCAGGTCCGGATGTTGGGCAAATTCTTCCTTTAGTAATTCAATGGCCTTTCCGGTGTTGCGATCTATCTGAACAATACGAGCATAGGTATTATAGGCGATAGCCATGTTGGCGTGTGCTTCTTTTACCGGAGTTTTGCGGTCTTCCTTATAAAGCATGGTGCCATACCCCATCTTGTCGTTATCATCATAAATATTTTCGTTTCGGTTCCCTAGGGTGACAAAGAACGCCTTTGCATCTTTGGGTACCATCATTTCACCGGCATAGTGATCTTCCTGAAAGGTCATTTCCACCGATTCCGCTTCCGGCATATCCCCTTTAAAGTAGAAAACGGTTGTTTCAAATACATTTACTTTTTCAAGCGGAGAGTCCTTGACATCGTATGTCAACATTACTTTTTCACCCGGCATGGGGTGTTTGGGTTCCATTTTGAGGTTTTGAGCATAGGTTGCTGTAAAAAACAAGAAGGATACTACGAATAGCATTAATTTTTTCATATAAAATATAGTTTAGTTTGATTTTAGAATCGTATAGTTAAAATTACGATTTTTTTTTGGAAGATGGAAGATGGAAGCTACCTACCACCTAACCTCTAAATCCTAAATGTACCGACAGATATTCTTAAGGACAACAACAGAGGCACAGAGAGCACAGAGTACTTCAGTTATTTAAATATTTATTGTCCACATGTTTATTTATCAATACTCCTAAATCCTACGAGCTAATATCTACCCACTATCCTACTTTCCACCTTCCTAACCCCTCCCCCTCCCTCCTAAAACTTAGCGCTCATTTTGCAGGGAAACAGCGAATTAATATATTTATTCCCTTAAGATCAAAAACACCCTAAATAAAATGCCGTCATATCCGGCCCAATTATATAAAACGATGAAAAACAACTGCAACAAACTCACCTGGACCAGTATTCTAATTTACCTGTTTTCTATTACTTACTCCTCGTTAAACTACTTAAGTGCTCAGTGCGATCCGGTTTCAGATTCGTTGGCATTGGTGGCGTTTTATAATGCCACGGATGGAGATTCCTGGGGAAATAATACCAACTGGCTGGCATTCGGACAGAACATCGGGGAATGGTATGGTGTTTTCGTCAACAGCAATGGGTGCGTGGTTGAATTGGACCTTAATAACAATGATTTAAGCGGAGTCATCCCTCCGGAATTGGGCAACTTGACCAGCCTCGAATGGCTCTATTTGCATGAGAACTCTCTGAGTGGTGCTATCCCGCCTGAGCTGGGCAATCTGGTCAATTTGAGAGATCTGTATTTATATGGAAATTCGCTGAGTGGTGCCATTCCGTCAGAGTTGGGCAACCTGGCTAGTCTGGAATGGCTTTATATGTTTTCCAATTCATTAAGCGGTGCCATCCCGTCTGAATTGGGTGACTTGTCCAATCTGCAGCGGCTTTGGTTGTATGATAATACTCTGAGCGGGCCGATACCTTCGGAACTGGGTAGCCTGGATAACCTGGAACAGCTTGAACTGCAATTTAATGCTTTAAATGGTCCCATCCCACCAGAGCTGGGCAACCTATCCGGTTTGAGGCTAC
>CAZHOV010000003.1:45376-80295 GCA_964534315.1 uncultured Saprospiraceae bacterium
TCAGGTTAAATGACAATCCACTAGGCGGAGCTATCCCTCCGGAATTGGGCAACCTATCCGGTTTGAGGCTACTCAGGTTAAATGACAATCCACTAGGCGGAGCTATCCCTCCGGAATTGGGCAACCTGGCCAACCTCGAGTGGCTCTATTTATATGACAATTCATTGAGTGGCACCATACCGCCGGAGTTGGGCAACCTGACAAAACTTAGAGATCTTTATCTTCATGAAAATTTGCTAAGCGGGCCTATTCCCTCCGAATTGGGAGAACTTTCCAATTTGGAGTGGCTTTTTTTACATCTCAATGCATTGAGCGGACCGATACCGCCAGACCTGGGCAACCTGTCCAATCTGGAGCTGTTTCGGGTCAATGACAATTTATTAAGCGGCCCCATTCCGTCTGCCTTGGGAGATCTATCAAATTTAGAAGCGCTTTATTTGTATGAAAATTTACTGAGCGGCTCCATACCGCCGGCGTTGGGTAATCTGTCTGAATTGAATTTTCTTGATATAAGCAACAATCTCTTCACGTTCGAAAACTTCTTCCCCGCCTTTGCTCTTATTCAAGATATTTCCGATACCCTAAGTTTTAAATATACTCCCCAAGCCGCCATCTACTTCGACACCACCCTCTTAGCCACTTTTGATCAGCCCTTTTCCATTGACCTCCTCATCGACGATACCGTCTCTTCCAACATCTACTATTGGAGCAAAGACGGGCAACCCTACGAAACTATTTTGGGCGATAACGAGCTAAGCTGGACCAGCATAGCAACTTTCGATTCCGGGATTTACGAAGTTGCGATTGAAAATCCGGCTGTGCCCGATCTAAAATTGGAGAGTTATCCGATTGAAGTGGTGGTGAAAGGCAGTATTTGCGATCCGGTCTGGGATACCATCACCCAGCCTCCCCGGCCCGCAGACGACGCCTTCAAAGGCATTATCGGAGAGCTACAAACCTTCAATGTGCTGACCAATGACACTCTGGATGGATTTGACGACTTCGGATTCGACTATGCCGATCCTGCTGAGGGCCTCCTCTTGATGGAAGATATTGGTCGCTTTACCTATCAGCCTGCGGAGATCGGTACCTACACCACGGCTTTTTCCTACTGGCTCTGCCATCCCGAGTGCTCCAACCGCTGTGATACGGCCCTGGTAGAGCTAACGATGGAATTTGAGTGCCTGGAAGATTCCCTCATCGTAGCCCCCAATGTAATTACCCCTGACGGTGACGGCTTAAACGATGTCTGGGAAGTAACCGCCATCTATGCATGCCAGCAGCTGTTTGCCGACAACTCCCTCGTTATCACCAACCGCTACGGAGACATCGTCTACGAGGCCAACCCCTACAACAACGACTGGGGCGGCACCAACCAACAGGGTGAACCCTTACCGCAAGGCACCTATTATTATATCCTCCGCCTCAATGTAGGCGAAGGAGCGATCCTAAAAGGCTGGGTGGCGATTGTTGGAAAGTAAGAACAAGGGCCCGGAGGACCGAAGGACCAGACGACCGGAGGACCGGATCAGTCTGAAAGACTGACATTCCCTAAACTATCCCGCAATGCCCCTAGGACTAGATTCCACTTTTCACTTTTCACACTTTCTACTTTCCACTTTCTACTTTCTACTTTCCAAACGTATTTTGCCGACCGCCAATGAATTTGTATATTTAGACCTCTTGAATTGAAACAAACACCCTAAAAGTAAGCCGTCATGTACGGTCCAATTGTACTAAGTTATGAAACACAACTTTAAACAACTTGCCTGGAATGCTCTATTCCTCATTGGATTATTTCCCCTTTTCGTTAATGCTGGAAGTGCCCAGGTGGGTTTGGAGATAACTCCAAGCTATCTGGAAGTACCTCAAAATACGACGTTGTTGTTAAGTGTAACGACCGATAACTTCACGGAGGTCAACAGTATGCAATTTTCTATTGAAGTAGATTTGACGATGCTTTCTTATGGTGGAGTGATCAATTTTAACTCTTCACTGCCGAATTTCAATAATGGAAATATTTCCTTATCTACTACGCCTGATACTATGCTTACGGTTATTTGGTCTGACCCCAATGAGAATAACTTCACCCTTTCTAATGGTGCTGTTTTATTCAATATAAGTTTTTTCGCTATTGAAGAACCATGTACATTAGGGGATAAGGAACTAGAGATCATTAACTCCCCATTGCATCCCGTAGAATTTACACGTGCACTGGGAGGCGGTAATTACCAAACCTTGCCGGTAGATATCACCCAAGGCCATGCCACCATTGATATCGGACAAAGCGACTGCCCTTATCCTTGTGGATATACCGATCCGGATATTCTATGCGAACCCTGGGTCTATGATGTGATCAGCGAGCTAAGATGTACTTCTGATTTTTGTAATCAGGGCGCTAATGCCTTTGAGAGCTATTTTTGCACTGTCTTGGCAGATAGCACCTATTACTATATGGCCGTGGAATTATGTGGCACATTCGATTTTAATGAGGATAGTTATGCAATTTACGATTGCCATGGTAATTTATTAACGACATGTAGTCAGGGGCTTGGTCTCCCAAGTTGTTTACCGAATTATTTTAACAGCGGTCTTTCCTGGCCTTTCGACTTTAATACCATCCAAACCATCTGGCATTGCACCGAGGGCCTACCCTCTTGCGGTTTCACCTGTGGTATCACATCAATAGAAACCGGAACGGCGGTAAATATTAGTTGCACTACTAATACCACCGGTCCTGGTAATGACGAAGTAAGCGTTTCCATAAATTACGAAGGGGTGGATCCTGAGGCAACGCTCACCAATAACGGGGCCGGCACGATTGATCCGAATAGCGATGACCCGGCTACCGACCCGGACGGGACCATCATCATTACTAACCTCCAGGAAGGGGATAGCTGGGATATCACCATAACCGGCGGCAATTGCGATTTGACTTCTGCGGGGACGGTTCCGGCGATGGAATGTGATCCGGTATCTTGTGGGATTACGGGGTTGGCTACTAGTTTCAATTGTATCTCCAGTACCGATGGTTCAAACAATGATCAGGTCGAGGTAATGATTGATTATACTGGAATAGAGCCAAGTGTTACTTTGACTTACAACGGGGCTGGAACATTGACAGGAGATGACCCTTCAGTAGTGGAAAGTGGCATTATTCTCGTTCAGGGACTGACAGAAGGTAGCCCTTGGAATATATCGATAATTGGCGGGGGCTGTGATTTTATATTCGGAGGGAATATAGATGCACAGGCTTGTGATGATCATCCTTGCCTTTCTGCCAATTTATTTTCTTTCGCTGATACCATAGTTTGTTCAGGAGAATCACTTTTACTGAGTCCTGCGGGAAATTGGGATGTTTATGTTTGGAATGATGGATCTAATACTAGCACGCTATCAATTAGTAATGGTGGAACCTATTCTGTGACAGTAACGGACGTCAGTGGATGTACTGTAGCTGATACGGTTGTAGTGGAGCAGCCAAATCCGGATTTAAGCGGGCTGGTAGCCACAGGGGATACAGTTTGCCCAGGAGATATAGGAATTATAGAACTAAGAGGGTTTCAAGAAATAAACTTTCAGGAACATATTATATCTATTAATGCTGATCGTGCAAACTCTGTGTACTCATTAGATCTGGATGGAGATGGAGATCTAGATGTTTTTTCTGCCAGTGCAAATGATAATAAAGTTGCTTGGTATGAAAATGATGGAAATCAAAACTTTTCTGAGCATCTTGTCACCGACGATGCTCAGGGTCCTAATACAGTATACAGTTCTGATTTAGACTCTGATGGTAATTTAGACATACTTTCTACCTCTTGGGATGATGATAAAGTAGCTTGGTATAAAAACAATGGAAATTCCGTTTTCTCAAGCTTCATTGTTACACAAAACACTCAGGGACCAAACTCAATTCATGTGTTTGATTTAAATAGCGACGGAGAAAAAGATCTTCTGATTGGTTCTGATGATAAAGTAGAATGGTTTGAAAACGATGGGAATGAGAATTTCATTAAACATCTTCTAATATCCAATGTCAATACTTCTTATATCGCATGCATCGCAGATGTTAACTTAGATACATTCATAGATGCAATAGCTGCTTCACGAGGAAACGGTAATATGTATTGGTTCGGTAATGACGGGAGTGGTAGCTTCACTCAGCATTTGATTCCAAATTCATCCTGCGATGTTGCTAGCATTTTTCCTATTGATTTGGATAAAGATGGATCAGTGGACTTAATCACTTGTGCTGTCTGCGTTAATTGGGAGTATAAAGTCTACTGGTATAAAAATGATGGCAATGGAAATTTTTCTGAGCATGTTTTGACTAATTTGATAGATAATCCTAAATCGATTTTTGCAGAAGATATAAATGATGACTCTAATATTGATTTTCTAGTTGCCTCCCACGATAGTGATGAAATTACATGGTTCGAAAATGATGGAAATCAAAACTTTTCTAAACACATTGTTTCCTATTCAGCAAACGGTCCAAGCTCAGTATTTTCTATTGACCTCAATAAAGATGGTAATATAGATGTGCTATCCTCTTCCTTTTGGGATGATAAAATCGCCTGGTATGAACAACTCCCCCAAATTGAAGGTCCTATAGTACTTGAATACCAAGCCAATGGAAGCCCATCTCAATTCACCTCACCACTACCCATCGTAAACGGAGAAGTAGAATTTCCAATTGCTGACTTGCCACTTGGGGTAAATACCATCGATATTATATCCATAACAGACAACTATGGTTGCCATTTTCCTCTGAATGATTTAAGTACAGAAGTGCTCGTGGAAAACAATGGCGGAAATTGCCCATGTTCTATACAAAATGTTGAAATCTCCAATGTAAGTTGCAATCTATTTGGGAATTATAGTTTCGATATTGATTTTGATGCATCGAATTTATCAGGCAATATTGCCGATTTATACATAGACGGAGCCTTTGCAGCGGCTATACCGGTTAATCAATTGCCCTACAATCTGGAGAATTATTCGGCTCAGGGAGACCTTATCGAGGTTTCTATTTGTGATGATGGTAATCCGGGTTGCTGCTCCAACGAAATTTTTTTCCAATTGCCAGCTTGTGATACTTGCTTTGTTTGTCCACCCAACAAATTCATTGATTGTGGTGAATACGATGCAGAAGTATTTGACTTGGTAAATGATACGCAACAAAATCCAGATGATATTCCGGTCTTCAACCAAAATATTCAAATAGGTTGGTATACCAATATCAATGATAACTGTGATTTGGCCAGTATAAATGTAACTAACAATGAAAACATTGATCAATGTGGGTCAGGAACGGTTACCCGCATTTATTCGCCCATTGATCAAAATGGAAATGCATCTACTTGCGTGCAGCTTATTATTATTAATAACGATACCCCTTTCTTTATCTGCGATACAGAATGCTGGTCCACACCGATTTCTGGCTGTAATACCCACAGCTTGGACGATGGTGTAGAATGGCCTTGCGATATCACCCTCTTCGACTGCGGAGCAAGCGTAGAGCCGAATGACTTGGAAGTTAATCCGTCCGTAAATATTTTTGATGCCAGGCCTCGAATATTCGAAAATAGTTGCGACCTCGTAGGTGTCTCTTATGAGGACTCTACATTAAACTATACCGCTCCTACTTGTACCCTGATCCAAAGGACCTGGATTGTCGTGGATTGGTGCCAACCTGATGGCTCTTTCCCTTTAGGTTACGTAACATGGGAGTACGTCCAATACCTCGAATTGGTAGATCCTGTCATAACCACCCCCGATATGATCCCCATTCAAGGCGGCAGCTTTGATATGGGCTGCACCGCCGAACAAAACCAGCCCGATTGCGACGGAGGGCAACTGCCGGTGCATGAAGTCAGCATTTATGACTTTTCCTTGGGGCAGTACGAAGTCACCCAAGGCGAATGGCAGGCGCTGATGGGAACAAACCCCAGCGGTTATCCGAATTGCGGACTCAATTGCCCGGTAGAGAATGTGAGCTTTTACGACGCGTTGACCTACTGCAACCGCCTGAGTCAGGAAGAGGGCTTCACCCCCTGTTATTACCTGGACACTATTTTTTCGGTAGTGTTCGATACGCTGATGGCGGATTCCAATGCTTACATTCCGGTATACTGGAAAAAAGACGCCGACGGCTACCGCCTTCCTACGGAGGCGGAATGGGAGTATGCGGCCCGGGGCGGTCTGCTCAGCCAGGGATTCCGATATGCCGGAAGCGATAGCCTGAACGAGGTGGCCTGGTGGAATTGTATCGATGGATGCGACACGAAGCCGGTCGGACAAAAGCAACCTAATGAACTGGGCGCTTACGATATGAGCGGTAATGTGTACGAATGGTGCTGGGATTGGTACGACTTCTCGTTTTATACCAATAGTCCATCTTGTATGCCTGGCCAGGAAACCGGAGGTATTAACCGCGTCGTCCGGGGTGGCTATTGGTTCAACCAGCCTCAATTTTGCACCGTAAGTACAAGGAGCAGCCGGCAACCTGGGTTTGGATTTGATAACTATATTGGCTTTCGCCTGGCCAGAGGCCCCGTTATTCCTGCCAGCGATTTCGAGCTCACCCAGCCTATCAACGGAGCAATAGACGTCCCCGTCGATGCAGCGCTGAACTGGAGTTCCCCATCTACTTGTGTAGAAGGCTATTATCTGTCAATGGGCACATCTCCCGGAAATTACGACCTGCTCGACAGCCTGGATGTTGGCAATGTCAACACTTATCAACCGGCTGATACCTTTCCCGACAATACTACTATTTACGTCCAACTCATCCCCTACAATGGCCTGGCGGTAGGAGAAGGAACGATGGAATTTTCCTTTACCACCGTCAATTGCGCCATTTCCGCTACAATCGTGCCTTCAGACACCATCCTCTGCCCCGGCTCCACAAGCAGCCTGACGGCTTCCGGAGGCGACTCGTACAACTGGAGCACGGGCGATACCACAGCTGTTCTTTCCATTGATCAAGGAGGTAATTACAGCGTCACAGTGACAGACGGAGGGGGATGTACGGGGATGGCTGAGGTGAATGTGCAGCAGCCGAATCCGGATTTAAATATGTTAAATATCAAAGGTGATACATTGTGTAGTGGATTAATAGCTACAGTAAGCCTTGGAGGCTTTATCACTTCTTCATTTCAGGAAATTCTGATCGATGATCAATCTGATTGGCCACACGATATTCATACTGGTGACATAGACCAAGATGGAGATCAGGATATTGCAATAGCATACCGCGCTGGTGGAAAAATCTCATGGTGGGAAAACCTTGGTAATTTTCAATTTTCAGAACATGAAATAGACACAGGTCTGTCCTCACCTAAAGGAGTTCATATCAGCGATGTGGATCAGGATGGCTTTATAGATGTGTTGTTTGGAGGGGGGGGCGGAACAGCGGGCAATGTGTCTTGGTACCAAAACGATGGGACTAATAATTTTACAAGAATAGTCCTTGATGATCAAATTACTTCACCAAATCAAGTATATGCTGTTGATCTTGACCAAGATAATGATGTAGACATTGTGGCAACAGGTATTTCAGATAATCATCTTGTTTGGTATGAAAATGATGGGAATCAATTTTTCACAAAGCATGTATTAGCTAATTATTTTGGACAAGGAACCAGCTTTTTCGTTTCCGACCTGAATCAGGATGGGGCGCTGGATATCGCTTCCCATACTGGCTTTTTCAACAACCGAATTATTCTGCTCGAAAATGATGGGGCAGAAAACTTTTCTGAGTTAACACTTGATAGCCTCCCATTCAATGATGCAGATATTTCTGGAACAGACGTGGATTTAGATGGGGATATCGATCTTGTGGCGGCTATTGGCTTTCCTAGCAACCAAATCGCCTTGTATGAGAATACTGGGAATAGCCAGTTTTTCAAGTACCTTATTGCCGATACTATAGCTTCTCCAGATGCCATTTTCTCAACTGATATTGATTTAGACAGTGACGAAGATTTAATTCTTTCTGGGATTAATGAAATTCATATATTCTTAAACGATGGTAATCAAAACTTTTCTTCTCAACTGGTTTCAGATACATCGAATCAACTTGAAGAGGTGCTGGCTGCAGATATGAATAATGATGGTCAACCCGAAATTTTATCGGCATCTAAAGCAGATGACAAAATAGCGCTTTACCGCTTACTAAGCCCCATCCAGCCTCCTCTAACCCTTACCTACACCATCAATGCCGGCCCACCCCAATCCGCCGGCCCCTTTACGCTGCAGGGCGACAGCCTGAGCTTTCCCATCTCGGGCCTGCCAACAGACATGCACGATATCTTAATCACAGAAATCATGGACGGTAATGGCTGTACCTTCGATGTGAACCTGACTGCGCAGGTGATCGTCGGAGCTTCGCCAACGACTACCAGTATTACCTCTACCTGCAATCCGGCATTAGTCGACGCTGACACTTCCTTTTTTACCGGTCCGACCGGCTGCGATAGCCTGGTGATCAGCGCGACGGCATTGGCAACTCCCGTTACGCCTGAAGGGCTGTTGGCGTATTATCCGTTTGATGGGGATCACCTGGATTATAGCGGGCGCGCCTACCACGGTATCCAATCCAATACACAGTTTGACTATGACCGATTTGGCGACGAGGACAAGGCCCTGGAGTTTGTCGGCAATAACCCTTCGGTGGAACTAACCAACTCGGACAACCTACTACCCGAAAATGGATTCACCATTGCCGGATGGGTCAAACCAGATCCGTGGCCGGCCGGGCACTCGAGGTATGTGTTGTTTTCCAAATACAATTGGATCGATGGCCAGCGGGAAATTCAAATCCAAACCAGAGAGGATGGGCAAATTGAGTTTAACGTCCATTATTCGGATGGCAACGCCAATCCGGCCAACAGCGCCTTTGGCTATGTCAAAACGAATAAATGGAACCACTTTGTCGCCGTCTTTGATACTGCTAATGTAGGCTCCCTGTTTGTCAATGGCGAACTCGCAGATACCTTCCACCTGCCCATGCCCAGAACCATGTATCCCCAACCCATATATATGGGTGATTGTTTTTCCTGCGGAAATGGTCCATTAAAAGAACTACACGGCGCCCTGGATGATGTCTTTATTTTTGAGCGCCCGCTAAGTCCCCAGGAAATCCGTCAATTGTACCTGGTGAAAGACCAAACGCCCTTCCAGTCGGTCTCCATCTGCCAGGGCGATAGCTATTCGGTAGGAGGGAATACCTACACGCAACCGGGCATTTATACGGATCTCCTCACCAACGGCTATGGCTGCGATAGTGTACAAACTACTGCAATATCAGTCCTAGATCCTATGGTGCTTTCAACTACTTCTGATACGCTTACCTGCGTCGATACCAGCGTATTCTTAGCCAATACACTTGATACCAATGATATTTTTACCACCTTCCAATGGGAAGATCCGGATGGAGCGTTGATACCGCAATATGCAGATACGCCCAAGACTAGTATTCTGATTTTGGAAAAACATACGGGAGATACGTTCTTCTTTGCTGAAAATACACCACTCGCTATTGAGGATTTTTCCTACTTTGGTGTCGGCTATAATGGTCCGGTAGACTATGGAAGTGACTGGTCTCCTTTAAGGATAGATAATTTTTCCCTTTTTCATACAGGAATGAACCCATTTACTTATGAAGAAGACTTTTCTTCTAATCCCGGTTTCACCTCATTGTCTGCTCCTCATACCTGCTGGGATACTATTCAAGGCAATTATTGGGTCAATACCTATGATAATCTTGCGAATAACTATTTTGCCTATTCACCAAATATTGGAATGGTGGACGATTCTTCCAATTTCATTATCCAATTCGACCTACTCAATGAAAAGGATAATTTTGGGACCTATCCCTCTATTTGTTTTTATAATCAAGAACCTGCAGCATTTACAGATCCTTCCCGCGTTTTTAGGATTACCTTTCAAAATTCAGTAGACGTTCCAAGTCAATTTTTAATTAGGGATGCTGCGAACACTACGATAACATCCAATAACCAATACCAAGAAAATACCTGGTACACCATCGTCATCAAACAGGAAGGATTGGAACGACAACCGGAAGTACAGGAATCCGGCACCTACACTTTGCAAGCTACCAGTACCAGAGATGGGCAATTGTGTCAAAATCAATCGATGATAACGGTTTTAGAGAATACCACACCGCCAACCGCCCAATTGCAGGCGCAGCAAAATGTATTGACCTGCAGTACGCCTGTCCTTACCCTCGAAGGAACCAACTCTACCGGTCAGGGGGTACTTGATTATTCCTGGAATACGACAGATGGAAATATTCTTTCAGACAATGGAGATCAGGCGACTATTGATGCTTCAGGTACTTATCAACTTATTGTGGAAGACCAGTTGAATGGTTGTTCGGATACGGTGACACAAGCCATTACCCAAAACATCACCCTTCCCACAGCCGCACTAGCCACTTCCACAGACACCCTCACCTGTAGCACCCCATCCATCTCCCTCAATGCCAGCGGTTCAAGCGGACAGGACAATCTTATATTTTATTGGAGCACGGCCAACGGAAATATTGTAAATGCTAACGGAGCGGACTGTACAATAGATGCCCCGGGCACCTACCAACTTATTGTAGAAGATGCCATCAACGGTTGTCAGGATACAATCACCCAGACCATTGAGCAGGATATCAGCGTTCCTACAGCAATCATCGCCAGTTCTGAAGATACCTTAACCTGTGCAGTCCTGTCCGCCAACCTCGATGGCTCGGGCTCTTCGGGGCAGCACGATCTGGTGTATTTTTGGAATACCACAGACGGTAATATTACGTCTGCCAATGGCCCGCTCAGCACCATCGATGCGTCCGGCACTTACCAACTTATTGTGGAAGATGCTGTCAATGGATGTAGGGATACGGCGGCTTATGTTATCGAACAAAACACCCTGCCTCCAGTGGCGGCACCCAATAGCTCTGCCGATACGATTACCTGCGCCACCTCAACTATTACGCTGGACGGAACGCCCTCAACCGGGCAGGGGCCGCTAAACTACTTTTGGACGACCCAGAACGGAACTATTACCAATGATAACGGAATATCTATCGAATTAACAGCTCCGGGGCAGTACCAACTGGAAGTTGAAGACCTCGCTAACGGTTGCCGGGATACCATCCTCTATGAGATTGGTCAAAATACCACTCCCCCAATAGCGCAACTCATCACTTCAGCAGATACCCTCACCTGTGCTGACACCCTTATCGGATTGGATGCGATGAGTTCTTCCGGCCAGGGCACCCTCTCGTTTCTCTGGAGTACGACCGACGGCAATATCACCATCAGTAGTGGCGATAATTGCCTGTTGAATGCGCCCGGCACCTACCAACTCATTGTCATAGACGACCTCAATGGCTGCCAGGATACCCTCCAGCAGGTTATCGGGCAAGACACCCTGCCCCCAACTGCTATTTTGACTACTCCAGCCGATACGCTTACCTGCGAAGTCACCAGTGTCTATCTTGACGGTACGGGGTCCGGCGGACAAGGAGGGTTGGTATGGGAATGGTCAACCATTGACGGAAATATCGCTTCACTAGGTGCCGGAACCTGCTTGATAGACGCGCCCGGCACCTATCAGATGATTATCGAAGATCAGCAAAACGGATGTACCAGTACGCTTTCCCAAACGATTTCAGAAAACACCCAAACTCCAGTGGCCGATGCGGGTCCTGATCTATCATTAGAATGCCTTGCCTCTTCCGTAATGGTAGATGCTGCATCTGTTTCTTCGGATGCCGACCAGTTTTTCTGGATAACTTCAAACGGAAATATTATAGCAGGTAGCACCACCTTATCGCCGACCTTCAACGAGCCGGGAACTTATTCGTTGATAGCTCTTAATAACAGCAACGGGTGCGCCGATACTGCTACTCTCAGTTTAACCGCCACTACTTATCCGGAGGTAGAAATCCTTACGCAGGTCTCGGAGTTGTATTGTGCTGACACCATCACCTTGCAAGCAGTACTCCCCGATGGTTACCTCGGCGAATGGTTGACCAACAGCAATACCGCCAGGATCGATGATCCCTTTTCTCCTACAACCTTTGTATGGGGGTTAACGCCGGGCGAGCACAACTTTCAGTGGAACCTTTCCGCTCCCCAAGATAGCTGCTTCGACTATGCTAATACAGCTATCACCATAACCGTCGCCCAGCCTCCCCTGCCCGCAGACGACGTCTTCAAAGGCATTATCGGAGAGCTGCAAACCCTGGAAGTGCTGAAAAATGACACCCTGGATGGATTTAACGACTTCGAATTTGACTATGCCGACCCCGTCGAAGGCGATCTATTATTAGAAGACATCGGTCGCTTTACCTATCAGCCTGCGGAGATCGGCACCTATACCACAACATTTCCCTACTGGCTCTGCCATCCTGATTGCATCAACCGCTGCGATACGGCCCTGGTCGAGCTAACCATGGAATTTGAGTGCCTGGAAGATTCCCTCATCGTAGCCCCCAATGTAATTACCCCCGACGGTGACGGCTTAAACGATGTCTGGGAAGTAACCGCCATCTACGCCTGCCAGCAGCAGTTTGCCGACAACTCCCTCGTCATCTCCAACCGCTACGGAGATATCGTCTACGAAGCTAATCCCTACAATAACGACTGGGGCGGCACCAACCAACAGGGTGAACCCTTACCACAAGGTACTTATTATTATATCCTCCGCCTCAATGTCGGCGAAGGGGTCACGCTTAAAGGCTGGGTGGCGATTGTTGGAAAGTAAGGACGAGAGGACAGGAGGACAGGAGGACCAGAAGACCGGAGGACCGGATCAGTCTGAAGGACTGACATTCCCTAAACTAGGCGGCAACGCCCCTAGGACAAGAGGACCAGATCAGTCTGAAAGACTGCCCCCCACAACTAGGGGCAACGCCCTACGTAAATCCCCCCTGCGAGCCACTTCTTCAACCTATCTCCTCCGGGTAACCCAACGATACATGACCAGCGCTCCCAGCAGGACAAAAGCGCCACTTAACCACCAGACCCAACCATAGGAAGCTTTACCCGAAATGGGGGAAATATCTCCGATGACGATGGGGGATGCCCAAAAGTAGGGGGCAGACTGAAAAGGATCCTTACCTTCTAAATAGTCCAGCTTGGCCTGCCGTAAGGCTTGATTTTTGGCCATGCCCTTGCTCAAATTGGTATAGAAGCGTTTCATTAAATTGGCCATAGCTGCGTCGTTGACGCTCCAGAAAGTAGGAACAATACTCTTTGCGCCGGCATACGAAAAGCCCCGCGCCAGACTGATGATGCCTTCTCCCCGATACAACTTCCCCAACCCGGTCTCACAAGCACTTAAGACCACCAACTCGGCAGGGATATCCAGATTGTAGAGCTGCCTGATATATAGCGGTTCATAGGGCATAGAATCTGTTGTTCCCGAAAAAGCCAGGAATGAAAAATCCGGACGCCGGTCTTCGAGCTTACCATGAGTAGCGATATGAATGATGCTGTGCTCCGGAAGCAGCTCCAAAAAACGGTCTTTGGTAGCTTGTTCTTCTACTACCGATTGACCAGGAATTAATTCGATAATGGCCTTCACTTCTTCCTGATTATAAGCCAAGGGGCCCAGGTTTGCCCTGCGAAGCTCGGCAATTTCCACTTGCTCTTCGATAGGCGGAAAAGCAGGGGCCACCGCTAAAACGGAAGAACTCAAACTTGATGGAAGTCCGCTCATTTCTTTCCATAACGTACCCGAGTAATTATAACTAATGGTGTAGTCCCGAAGCAGGTAGTTATGTTGATGAAATTCTCCCGGATTTTCGGGCATCTCAGACAACAATAACGAAAACGGAATGTAACCGATCACATCTGACGGGGCGATAATCACCTCCTCCCTCCAAGAGTCTTTAACCGGAGCGACTAATTTTTGATATAGCTGAAAAGCCTTTTCAGTGTACAAGGCATTCCAGTACTCATAATCGTTCCTTGACTTCTCCCGATCAATATGGTATCGAAAAACACCCATGCGCATACTGTCGACCAACCCGTTTAAGTTTCCCTCCAGGGGCACGCGGTAAATCTCCTGCTCCAATTGGTTAACAGAAAAAACGTAGATGGCCTTTTCACTGACATAATAGCTGACAAACGATTGCTGTTCGGTCAATAACTCCTGCAAATCAGGCAAGGAAGCCAACTGTTCTTCATAACGCAATTGATAATAGTCCGGAGCGACCAATTCGAGCTCTTCCAGCAGCTTACTGTATTTCGTTTTATAGTCTAACAAACTCCCTTTCAGCTCAACTAGGGTCTCATTCTGCGCTGATAAGTCCTGCTCTTCTTCCGTAAAGATCTCTTGTTCAATCCGGGCAATCTGTTCCTTTATCAGTTGATCTTTCTTCATCAGGCTATCAGGCACCCCCGCAAAAGCAGCGGCTTTGGATTGAAAAATGGCTTCCAATAACAAATAATTTTTGCTGCGCTCACTCAATATCCACATGTCTTCCAATAGATGCATATCCCTAAAAATCTGATAGAGCTCATAAAGCATTTCCATGCCAATCGAAATAGCTGGTTGAGCAGCATTGGCAAAAACCAGTTTGGTACCATCCTCCTTGAACGTCGTTTTGGCGTAGTCGATCAGCTGAACGCTCCGGTTGACGATCTCTCGCCCCTGCTGAAGATCCTGTACATCTCCAGACGCTCTGTACATGGCCAGCTGAAGATCCGCTTCTTTGACAAAAACATTCAGGAGGGTAGGTAATAATAGCACCTGCTCAAATTGACCGGGTTGGGAAATATCGTAATTGAGCGCCACATAGGCGGAATCCAGATAGGTCTTTGCCGACTTCAATTGTCCTTTTTCCTTATATGAATAGGCGATAGCGGCATAATTCCTTGCCGTTTCCGGATGCTTCATCCCTCTTGATTGCAGGTCGATGCGCAGCGCCTTTTGATGATACCCCATCGCTTGGGCATAATCACCCAGCTCCTGCCACCCATTGCCAATCATTTGATAACAATGGCCTGTTAGCGGATGCACCTCACCTAGTTGGCGTATTCGCATCTGCAGCGACTTTTCAAGGAAGTTGATTCCCTCTCGAATATTTCCTAAGGCATAGGCATTCATGCCTCTATTGAAATTCACGTGATGCAATCCGGGATGTGCTTCTCCTTGTAGTTTTTTAAACAACTGCGTAGCTTCCTTATAGTAAATATCCGCATTTTCATAATCGCCAACCCTGGTATAATTGATCGCAATATTGCTGTAGTAAGGCCCTAATTGGGGATGTTCATCCCCCAGATTGATTTTTACGTTGCTAATCGCTTTTTGTAAATAAAGAATGGCCTGGGCGTAATCTTGCTTGTAAAAGTTGGCTACCGCAATGGAGTTATAGATCTTATTTTGGATAAGAAAATCGGGATCATCAGATTTTGAAAGGTGTTCCAGCGCTTTTTGGGAAGATTGAATACCTTGATTGTAATTCCCTAACTGACTTTGCACAAAAGACCTGGCCCGAAGCGCAGCAGCCAGATTATCATGAGGAAGCGGAGTTACTTTTTGAAAACTGGAAACAGAAGAATCTGCCAGCTCCAAAGCGCGGTTGAATTTTCCCAGATTCAACATGCAATCCTCCTTCTTGATGTAGACATCTCCCAGTGCTAAATAATCGATGGAATCCTGTGCGAGATAGTGTTGAATGACCTTTGTGAAACGAATATCCGCTTCTTCATACTGTTGCTGAACCATCAGCTGGTTGCCCTCTTCCAGATAGCGTTCAACATCCGATTGAATGGTTGGAGTCATCTTTTGAGAAGGAGTCTGAGTTATTCCCAAAAAGCAGGAACAAAGAAGAACCAAGCAAGGAAGAAGGCATTTTAGCAGGTACGGCATAGATCGGTTTTTTTCGAAAATAACAATTTTAGCCTTTTAATTGTGCGGATAGCCTCAATTATTTTCTGTTCCTTCAGCAGATAACTCCAAAAGCTCTTCAGCCTCTGACTTATATGCATGCCCTGGCGTTTCTTTAATATTCTTAAAAATCTTCATTGCCCGTGGCAGATCCTCCATTTGCAAAAAGGCCAGCCCTCGGTACCACTGGGCGGCTTGTTCAAAGCGAGGATCTTTATTTTCTAAAACGACCGAAAAAGCTTCTTTGGCAGCTGAGGGACTATCCGTAGCCAGGTAAGCATTCCCCAGGAAAAACCGCGAAGCAACATATGCCGAAGTCCCTTCTTCTATTTTATTAAAATATATAATAGCTCCTTTGTAGTCTTTTTCATTGTAGCGACTCATACCTAGCTGATAGTCCGTCAAAATATCAGACTGTCCCGAGCGAACCGCCTCCCCGTTATACAATTCAAAATATTGCTCAAAAAGCGAAGAAGAGGCAACCGGTTTTTGGGAAATATTGGCCTTCCACATATAAACTATACCAAAGATCAACAACAAAAATCCTGCAACCGCCCCCACTAGCATACGTCTCCTCCTTTTCAAAGCAACCATCTTAGCCGTTTGTTTTTGAATGTCCTGAACAGATGCCCGCACTTCCTCCTCTAGCAAATAATCTTTCACCTGCTCCACTTCTTCCCTATACTTCACGGCCAGGGCTAAGTCGGGGTCTTTCTTCATAGCCTCCTCAAAGGCTGCCCGCTCTTCCACCGCCAGCCGCCCGTTTTGGTAATCATCTATTTTTTCGTAAAAATCCATGGTATTGGGTAGTCATGATTTATTGATGAACTTTTTGTTTATTCGTTAATACATTTAGTTGTTGAGCGATTGACGCCATCGCGCCGTCACCTCAATCCTTTCATTTCAGGGGTTTGCTCGATCAGTTGGACCAGTTTTTTCAGGCATTGGTGTTTCTTTTTTCGGGCGACTCCATCGCTACTGTACCCCAGCTTTTCGGCGATTTCTTTCATCGAATAGCTGGCCGCCCACAGTTGGAGAACTTGTTTGCAGGTGGAGCCAACCCTGACCAATAAAGCTTCGATAGCGGTTCTTTTTTCTACTTCTACGAGAAATATTTCAGGAGATTCCTCCTGGGCTTCGGTTTGAGAAAAGTCATCTGTCGCAGTGGGCCTCTTTTTTAATTGTTGATACCGTCGGAACCACAGAAACCTACAAATGCCAAATAAGTAGTTTCGGATGGATTTCCCGGTCTCGAATTTGCCTTTCCTGACGGCTTTGACCAGATTGACCAGCCCATCCTGCAGGATCTCTTCGGCATCTTCTCTTTGTCCTCCGTTTTTAAGGATGAATGCAAAAACCGGCTTTACAAAATTGTCAGACCGGTAGATGTAGCTGAGCATTTCATTGCGTTCTCTCGCACTTCCATTGATTCCCTCCAAAATTTCCCGATGGGATAATGACCTTTTCATATAACTATTGACAACTGAGTGAAAAAACGTTACCACAAAATAAAAAAATAAAAAAATTCCATTTTATGGTAACGTTTTCTTTCTGCCTGGTCAATGATACAATGAATACAACATTTTTTATCGACCAAAATATCGATCATATGAAACGTCTTTTTCTTTCTTCTCTAATGATTTGTTGCTCAATTCTTTTCGCTACTGCCCAACTCAATTGGGACTGGGCCAATCAATATCCTCAGGGGAATACCCTTTACGATCTTCATCTTTTTAATAGCGGCTCCGTACTCGCTACAGGCGACAATGCCACCGTGGTGAAGACCACTAACGATGGCCAGGATTGGAGCTATAACCACTACACCGGTGAAGAAACGACCGAATTTAAAGCCATCCATTTTGTGGATAACCAATTGGGATTTGGGGTTGGATTCGGAGACCGGATATTAAAAACGACAGATGGAGGAAATACTTGGAGTACCGTAAATTCCAACACCTTTTTTTCGTACAATGACATCCATGTTGTCAGCTCTACAGAAGGATTTACGGCGGGAAATGGCGGAAAAATCTTTCATACAACGGACGGGGGAGACACATGGGAACAACAGGATATTGGCCAGACCAACCAACTCTTTTCCATTACTTTTGTAGATGCCGAAAACGGTTGGGTGGTTGGAAATTTAGGCGCTATCGCCCACACTTCTAATGGAGGCGACACCTGGACCATCCAAAACTCCCCCTTTCCTTTTCTTTACTTTTCCAGTGTATTTTTCATCAATGACCAAAAAGGATGGATTACTGGAAATGACGGGGTCATCTTGCATACTTCAGATGCAGGAAATACATGGGAACAACAGAACACTCCCACTGATAAGCTGCTAAACGACGTTTTTTTCCTTAACTCAACTAAAGGTTGGGCAATAGGAATGGATGGCGTCATTCTGACCACTAATGACGGAGGTGCAAACTGGACGATCCAGAACAGTCCTACCAATGAATGGATCTACAGCGTGAAGTTCTGGGACACCAATACAGGCTGGGCAGTAGGAGAACTGGGCATGGTCCTCTACACCTCTGATGGTGGAACTACCTGGATCGAAAAAAACGAAACCTTCACCAATGATATCTTACTGGCCATACAATTTCTGGATGGAGAAACCGGGTTTGTAGTAGGAGAAAATACAACTGTTTTAAAGACCGAAAATGGAGCCGCAAGCTGGGAAGATATTAGCTCGGATGATATGTTGGGCTGGCTGTACGACGCCCATTTTGTAGATCCCCACACCGGATGGGTAACAGGCGACCAGGGCCGCATTTATCATACTGAAGATGGCGGGCAGCATTGGTTGGTCCAGTACGAAGCTGGAGCTTCTTCTACTTTTTCCGGCATTTATGCTTTAGATGCCAACCTGGCCATCGCAGTAGGTTGGGGCGGAAATATCGTCAAAACTACCGACGGCGGTGATAATTGGTCTCCGGTTAGTAGTGGCGTTTCGGGAATTATCAATAAAGCTTATTCAAAAGACAATATGCATTTTTTTGCAGTAGGGGCCAATGGTGTATTGCTAAAGAGCGTTGATCAGGGCGACAGTTGGGAGACTGTTCCCACAGGCACCACACAATCTCTTTTCGATATCCATTTCGTAGATCCTACTCACGGATGGATAGCAGGTGGCGATGGCACCGTTCTAACCACCAACGATGGCGGCAATACCTGGGCCCTTACTATCATAGATCCATTTATCTCACTTTCCGGAGTACACTTCGCCAATCCTGAAGTGGGCTGGGCCACCGGCAACCCTGGCAGATTATATCGCACTACCGATGGCGGCCTATCCTGGACAGAAGAATCCCTCCCTACAGGAAAAAATTTAAATGGAATCTTTGCTATAGATGAAACGACAGCCTATGCAATAGGTCAATTTGGCACCATACTCAAAAGAGGAGAAGGCACTGTCGTCAACACCAGCGATCTTGGTTTCCAAGCAAATTTAAAGGAAGCATTCACCCTATACCCTAACCCCGCCATTAACCAAACCGCACTTTTGTATCAACTGGACAAACCTACATACACCCAACTGCGACTAGTCGATGCTAATGGCCGGTTCGTAAAAGAACTCACCAATGAGTTGCTCCCTCCCGGTAATTATCAACTAGAGATCAATATGACCGATCTGCCCAACGGCCTGTATTATGTGATGGGAATATTTGGAAAAGAAAAAGCAGTTAGTCAATTGGTGAAGATGGGGTATTGATATTGGTGAACGGTAAGCAGTGAACAGTATGCAGTGAACGATCTGTTCACTGCTTACTGTTCACCGTTCACGTTCTCCACCAACTCATCCAGCAACCCCGAGAGGCTCTTCAATATCTTTTGGTAAGCTTCCTCCATGGTAAACCATGCTGCACGATCCACTTCCGGGAAAGAAGCTATTTTTCCCGATTTAGGTGGCCACTCCATTTCAAACTCAATACTTTTGACTTTTGACGCATCAATGTCTCCTTCACAAGCAAAAGCGAAGACTTTTTTTCCGCTCGAAAGGCGGGCATAAGTGAGCGGTAGGAAGGGATTTTCTTCAGAGAGGGTAAAGCTGGTCTCTTCTTTAAACTCCCGCAGAGCGGCTTCCAGCGTTTCTTCTCCCTCTTCTATCTGTCCCTTGGGAATCATCCAGGCACCCAAATCCCGGTTTTTCCAATAAGGGCCTCCAGGGTGGATAAGTAATACTTCTAATCGGTTTTCTCTAAAGCGGTATAATAGAATACCAGCACTATGTTTGGGCATCGTGTCTAATTTTTGTAAGTAAGCCTAATCCTTAAAATAGAAAACTAGCGCAAGTATTCGAAAAATACTTTGACGGCTTTTTAACAAACTTCAATTTAATTGTTAGATTTGTATTTAGGCTACTTTAAAACGGTAACTTGATAAGAATTGTTAATGATTAACTAATTGAACCTTGCGTTTACTTCCCTTGTTCCTCGCCACCTACTTCCTCCTCGGGAGTTTGCTCCCCAGGACTGATTTTAGTCAGCTGACTAAGGTGGCTGACCTGTTGGGGCATTACCAGGAACATCAACTCGAAGCCGAAGAAGCCCTTTCTTTCCTCGACTTTCTTTGCATGCACTTCATTCATCCGGATCACCACGAAGAAACCGGACACGATCACCAAAATCTGCCGCTCAAATCAATTCCTGCAGCTATTGATCTCATGATTAACAACCTTTTTCTCCCTCATTTTTCTAATACGCCGCCCAAGTTTAACAGGATCACTTTTTTAGAGCACATCTTCCTTTCAGAATTTATCTTTACGATTTTTATTCCACCAGCCCGATAGTCCCTTTCCTACTTTCTTACCTTTTTTAAAAATAGTGAAACAACTGTTTAAGGCCCTTCCGTCTTGAATGACAGTCTTCACAAAAAATCAATTTCTGATGATAGAATATATCATCCGTCTATCGGTGAAAAATAAATTATTAATTATCCTCTTGGTGTTCAGCCTTATTGGTGCAGGCATCTACTCCCTGCGACAATTACCAATCAATGCTGTACCTGATATTACGAATAACCAGGTACAGGTCGTCACGGTTTCTAATTCCCTGGCTCCTCAAGAAGTAGAACAATTCATTACCTACCCCATAGAGGTCGTCATGGCTAACATTCCAAATGTCATTGAGATTCGCTCGATCTCCAGATTTGGGTTGTCAGTAGTAACGATTGTTTTTGAAGACTGGGTGCCCATCCTCGAAGCCCGCCAATTTGTAAAAGAACAGATCAGCCAGGCCGAAGGAGAGATACCAGAAGGCCTGGGTACTCCTGAATTAATGCCGATCACTACCGGCCTGGGGGAGATCTATCAATACGTTTTAGAGGTAGAACCGGGCTATGAAGACCAGTACGATCCTATGAAGTTGCGCACCATACAAGATTGGATTGTCAAACGACAGTTGGCGGGAATTCAGGGGATCATCGAGATCAGCAGTTTTGGCGGCTATCTCAAACAGTACGAGATCGCTATTGATCCGCTTCTGCTGGAAAGCGCCAAAGTATCGCTTGCAGAAGTATTCGAAGCCCTTTCCCGCAACAATCAAAACAGTGGCGGCAGCTATATTGAAAAAGGAAGCAATGCTTACTATATCCGGACCGAAGGGCTGGTAAAAAATAAAAAGGAAATAGAGCAGATTGTCGTCTCCAACCGGAATAATATTCCGGTACTTGTCAGAGATATCGGAAACGTTCAGCTCGGAAGTCCTAAACGTTTTGGAGCCATGACGATGGATGGTAAAGGAGAGGTAGTCGGTGGCATTACGCTCATGTATAAGGGGGCTAACTCATCCGCAGCTACCAAAAACGTAAAGGACCGGGTGGATGCGGTGAAAAAATCCCTGCCCGAAGGCGTACATCTTTATCCCTACCTTGATCGATCGGTATTGGTCGGAAAAACCATCGCTACGGTTGAAACGAATCTGCTGGAAGGCGGGTTGATTGTCATCCTGGTGCTGGTGCTTTTACTGGGCGATTTTCGAGCAGGGTTGATCGTGGCTTCGATTATACCGTTAGCCATGCTTTTTGCTTTGATCATGATGAACCTCTTTGGCGTATCCGCCAACCTGATGTCGCTCGGTGCTATTGATTTCGGGATTGTCGTCGACGGAGCGGTCATCATTGTAGAAGGAGTCGTACATACCCTTTTCGCCTACCATGTCGGCAAGCAACTTTCTCAAAAAGAGATGGATGAGATCATCATTCAATCCTCCTCCAATCTCTTCCGCTCAGCTATTTTCGGCGTATTTATCATTCTGGTAGTCTTCATTCCTATCATGACCCTGACGGGTATCGAGGGAAAGATGTTTCGGCCAATGGCCATAACGTTTAGCTTTGCCGTGCTGGGAGCATTGATCCTTTCCCTAACTTATGTACCGATGATGTCTGCCTGGGTATTGCCCAAAACCATTAAGGATAAAACCACTATTGCAGATCGTATCCTGAATGCCTTAAAATCAGTTTATACCCCCGCTTTAAAAGGAGCGTTAAGGGTCTATCCGATTATTCTGGTCGTTGCTGTTGGCTTATTGGGCGGTAGTTATCTGCTTTTTAGCAGGATGGGGGCCGAGTTTATCCCGACTCTTGAAGAGGGTGATTTAGCGATGCAAATGGCCATCCAACCGGGTAGTGCATTGAACGAGAGTATTCATACCACCACCAAAGCAGAAAAGATCCTGCTCGATAATTTCCCAGAAATCAAACATGTAGTCTCTAAAATAGGAACTGCCGAAGTACCCACCGACCCTATGGCAATAGAAGACGCCGATATTATGATCATTTTGAAAGAAAAAGAAGAGTGGACCAGCGCCGATAACAGGGAGGATTTGGTAGAAAAAATGAAAGCTTCTCTCGAAGTAATTCCGGCGGCCACCTTTGAATTCACTCAACCCATTCAACTCCGCTTTAACGAGTTGATGACGGGAGCGAAAACGGATATTGCCATAAAAATATTTGGTGAAAATACGGAGGAGCTTAAGCGTCAAGCCGATCGTGCAGCAGTATTAATCACTGATATCCAGGGAATTGGCGACATCAAGGTAGATCAAACTGAAGGACTCGCCCAGTTGAAGGTAGAATTCGACCGCAAAAAGATTGCTGAATATGGCTTGAACATAGAAGAACTCAACACCTACATCCGCACGGCTTACACCGGAGAAAAGGCAGGTGTGGTATTTGAAAACGAACGAAAATTCGACCTGGTCGTCCGCTTTGATGAAGTCAACCGGGCAGAACTCAATTTGAATAAGCTTTTTATCCATTTGCCCAATGGTAGCAGCATCCCGTTTAGCGAATTGGCAACGATCAATTATACGGAAGGGCCCATGCAAATTTCACGTGAAGACGCCCGCCGGCGAATAAATATTGGTGTCAATGTCAGAAACCGAGACGTCGCCAGCCTGGTGGCCGATATCAGGCAGCGCCTCGACGAGCAACTCGAATTACCCCCAGGCTATTATATCCGGTTTGGCGGGCAGTTTGAAAACCTGGAAAAAGCCCAGCGACGGTTGTCTTTAGCTGTACCCGCAGCTTTGATCCTGATCTTTTTCTTTCTCTACTTCACTTTCGGAAAGATCAAATATGCCCTGATCATCTTCACGGCCGTTCCATTTGCAGCAATCGGCGGAATATGGGCCCTATGGCTTCGGGGAATGCCTTTTAGCATTTCTGCAGGAGTAGGATTTATCGCCCTCTTTGGGGTGGCCGTACTGAATGGTATCGTACTCATCAGCTATTTTAATCAGCTTAAAGAAGAGGGGCAATTGAGCGATCTCAAGCAGATCGTTATACAGGGGGGGGCCACCCGTCTGCGCCCCGTGATCATGACCGCCACAGTTGCCGCACTGGGTTTTTTGCCTATGGCACTCTCTACCAGTAATGGAGCTGAAGTACAAAAACCATTGGCGACAGTAGTGATCGGCGGATTGATAACCGCAACCATTCTTACCCTTATCGTACTTCCTATCTTATACTACCTGATCGATCAACGTACCTGGAAAATAAAAGCCGGAGGTATTTTACCAATTATAGTCCTATTAGGACTACCCCATATAGGCTCTGCTCAGCAACAGCCTTTGTCATTGGAGCGGGCGATTGACCATGTCCAAAAGGAACATCCGCTTTTGAAAAATGCTACGATCAATATCCAGCAAGCTACGCTGGGAATAAAAGAGGCACAGGCAGTTGATCCCCTTGAGGTGGACGTTCAGATCGGTCAGTTTAATACGACATTGGTAGACTACAGTGTGGCCATCATGCAGCCTTTACCTAATTTAAAAGCAAATAAAGCCCGAAAAAAGCGGGCAGAACGTCAGATTGCCCAGTCCGAAAAGGAATTAGCACTTTTAGAGTATCAACTAATCTATCAACTCAAACAAGCCTGGAATCAGTGGCTTTTTCTGGAAACGCAGTTGAAGACGGTAGAGAATCAGGTCAATCTAATGGAGTCGCTTTTGGAAAAAGCCCAACTGCAACTCGATGTTGGTGAGACCAGCGGACTGGAAAAGAACGTCCTGGAATCTTCTTATACCCAGATTATAAGAGATCTACAAAAACTCCAATTAGAAGCGACGCAAGCGTACAACGAAGTGCTGGCAATCGCCAATTTTGGAGATTCACTTCTGGCACCGTCGGATATTTCACTGGTGCCCCTCCCTTTCCCCGGGCAACTGGAGTCAGAGAATCTGTTTCTGGAACCGTTGCAAAGACAAATAGAAGTCCATCAGCAGGAAGTCGAAATACAAAATAGCCTGAAGCGACCGACCTTTTCTGTGGGCTATTTCAATCTCAGCATACGCCCGGAATATTCATTACAAGGTGTTCTTGGAAGGGTGCAAATTCCCATTTGGAATAAAGCCCCAAATGCCCGGATCGAGCAGCGGCAACTTGACGTAAATACTGCTCAAAACGAACTGGATTTCAGGAAGAAACAGCTTGCTATTCAACAATCCAATGCACGAACTCAAGCCCTCTTACTCAAAGATCAACTCGAAAAAAACGGTCAGACTTTTAGGACACAAGCGGCCGAAATTCGCCAACTAAGCCAGTACCGGCTCGATAACGGAGCGATCAATTACTTTCAGTTCATCCAAAGTACCCAAACGGCTTTAGACAGCGAGCTGGCATATTGGGAATTGGTGTACCAGTACAATGAAGCGGTTATTAGATTGAAGTATTTTAGAAACTGAGGGGACTGGAAAATGAAGAATTAATGAACTAAGGGATTAACCATTTAGAATTAATATTAAAAGGATTGGAAAAAATATTTATCATGAAATATATCAAAAATCTATTCATCTTAATTACCTTCTTACTAGCATGGGCTTGCCATGACAGCCCGGTCAATGAGTCACCTACAGGTGAAGTGCAGGCACACGACCACGATCACGACGAAACACATACTACAAAAATGTTTGTCGAACTTACTAATGAGCAAATCAAGATGGCCGGCATAGAAATTGGACAGCCTGAAAAACGGCCTGTTTCTGCACACCTGGAGTGCTCGGGTATTGTAGAAGTGCCTCCACAAAGTCTGGCTTCGGTGCATTCTCCGATCGAAGGGTTCGCCACAACGGTCAATCACTATCCGGGAGAATTTATAAAAAAAGGAACTTTGATGACTTCCATCAAGAATCAGGAACTGATCCATAAGCAAAAGCAATTGTTGGAAGCCATTATCCAAATGAACTATCTTAAAGGCGAGCTGGACAGACAGAAGACATTGGCCCTGGAAAACGCCACCTCGCTTAAAGAAGTCTCCAAAATGAGTGCGGACTACCAGATGGCAAAAACGACCTATAATGGATTAAAAACAGAATTAATCTATTTTGGAATAAATGTTAGTGAACTGGAAGAAAAAGGTGTTATTCAGGAAGCATTGCCCTTGTATGCGCCTATTTCCGGATTTATTTCGGAGGTCAATATCAATCAGGGCAAGCGCATCCAACCGCAGGACCTGCTATTTGAAATTGTAGACAATGCCCATATACACTTGGAGCTTCAGATCTTTGCTAAAGACCTGGGAAAAATCCAAAAAGGACAATTGATCGAAGCCTTGATCCCCGGTCAGGATCAACGATTCAAGGCTTCCGTCTATCTAGTGGGAAAAACCATTGACCTGGAAACCAAAACGGCCCTTGTTCATGCCCACTTTTCCAACGAACCGGTCAGTATCCATCCTGGCACCTTTATGCGGGCCCGGATCTTTTTGGATAAAAATGAGGTGTGGACGTTACCCGAAGAGGCCATCGTACGAGAAGGAGAGCAATCGTTTATTTTTGTTAAAAGCGGAGCAGGTTTTGAAAAAGTCCCCGTCCGGATAGGTCAGATGCAGGATGGTCATGTAGAACTTATGGATTGGGATCCAAACCTAAAAGAATCCGCAGCGGTGAAAGGGGCCTATTACTTGAACGGTAGTGCAGGAGAAGAGCCGGAGCATACGCATTAAGAGAGCTCGCAAAGCCGCCAAGGAAACTCTTTGCGGCTTTGCGAGATATGCTAACTCACATAATACATGTCAATCTCTCCGACATTCTTCGCCGGAATCTTGCCGCGATAGTCAAACTCGAACTCATCGCCGATCAGTTGTTGAGTAACGCCGGAGATGTTGACTTTGCCGGGAGTACCTTTTGATTCAACTCTTGAAGCAACGTTAACGGTATCGCCCCAGATATCATAAGCAAATTTCTTGCGACCAACAACTCCGGCAATGATCGGCCCGGAATGAATGCCAATACGGGCCTCAAAATAAGGAGCATTGATGGTAGAAAGCTCCACCTTGCGATTGGAAAGAAAGGATTGCATCTCCAAAGCGGCTTGTATCATTCGGCGCGGATGATCAGGATCGGGATCGGGTACACCTCCGGCACACATGTACGCATCACCGATCGTTTTTATCTTTTCTAGCCGGTACTTATCAATAATACGGTCGAACTCAGAAAAGCAATAATCGAGTTCCTTAACTAATTGTTCGGGAGAAAAAGAGTCGATCTTGCGACTGAAATCCTTAAAATCAGCAAACAGTACGGTGACGGTCGTATATTCGCGGGCTTCCGCAACGCCTTTATTCTTCAACTCTTCGGCAATGGCTGACGGAAGAATATTGAGCAATAGATCTTCTGATCGTTTCTTCTCTTCCTGAATAATGATATTCTTTTCCTCAAGGATCTTGTTATAATGTTTAATACTAATATATCTCGATAATAATCCTAACCCAATGATTAATACAATGAGGGCAAGCGCCAGGAAGAAATTACGTTGACTTCGTTGCAGGCTTAATTGGGCATTTTTCTCTTGGATTTGCAGTTCTTTTTGGGCAATGTCTATAGAATCGAAGCGCGATTGAAACTCCATAGAGTTGAGCAAGATTCGCTGGTTAGCCAGTTTCAATTCGGCCTGGAGTTGGATCTTCGATAGGGTATCAATCTGTTCCTCCTGCTTGGACAGTATTGCGCCCAGATTTTCGTTTTCATTAACGAGCTTATCAATTTTCTCCTTTAGCTTTAGCTTTTCTTTTTCGGAGTTCTCAAGGGAAGGAATGACTTGCGGATTATCGAGTTCCATAATCGGATCAATCGTTAAATCATTTTCGGGAGAGACGTTTTCTGCAATTCGGTCTACACTTTGCAGCCCGAGCTCTGAGATCTCTTCATCGATTTTTCGTTCTTTCCGACGCTTCCCGCGCATTTGAGCTAGTTGCTTGAGCAGTTTTAAGTTGGAAAGACGGAGTTCTTGGTATTTGCTATTTTCTACCAAATCGAGGCTTTCTTCCAACAGTTTTTCGGCATCCTTTATATCCCGCTTACTTGCATCGGGATTATCGACGGTCGCCCTGGCTTGAAGGTGAAGTGCAAGCGCCATCAATCTATCGGATTTCTTCTTTTGGGCCTCTTCATAAGCCATAGCGGCAACGGTCGCTGCATCTTCAAAAGCGCCTTCATTGAGATAAGTGGTGGCCTGGGTAATCGCCTCCCGAATATAGAAATTACCTTCAAGCTTATTGAGCTTTTCTTTAACAACCTGGATATCCTGAGCATAAATACTCCCCAGAAAACCTAAAAAAAACAGGGTAATGGCTAAACGTTTTCTCATAGGATGTTACCTTTTTACCCGGTATACGACCCATTGAACAACTTTTCCTTGTTCGCTAATTTTGAATAAAAGTTGAAATACCGGATAATGAATAAATTTCCCTTCTGTAGTATGTATAGTAGTAAATTCTTTTCCATATACCTTGCTCACCTGGTCCTCAGAGGCCCCCAGTTCAACTCCTTTTGCCGTAGCTCCTTCATAATCAGACAAAGTCTGTTGAAAAAAGAAGTATTCTTCCCCTCTGTCTATCCAATCGATCAATAAGGATGATTGGTCATAATCTTTTAACAAGATATAGTTTTTACGGTCAAAAGTTATCTTCAAATCTTCATTTAGTTCTCTAAAGATAACCTGATTTTCTACTTTCTCGAGCTGAACGTTATCAATTTGTTCAAACTTTTCTTTTACTAGTGTGGAGACGCCACTTAATTCAAGAGGTTCGCCTTTCAGCAAGGTACTATTGGCTTCTGCCAGTTCGTTTCCTTTAGCTTCAGCAAAAAAAGCTTTAGCAACTTTTTTATCCCCCTGTTTAGCTGCAATGATCCCCATTAAGACTTTTGCCTTTTGAACCGTACCCGGATCTTGTTGCTCTTCGGCAAACTCTATAGCAGTTTCGGCTGCATATCGAGCGTCTCTCCATTTCTCTTTTAAGGCATAAACGCAACCCAAATTGATCCAGGCAGGAAGGTAATGCTCATCCAGCGTTGTTGCCGCTTCCAGTTCGCCAATCGCCTCATCCAATAACCGGGCCCTCACCATTAAACGATCCGCCTTATTGGAGCGTGTTCCCTCAGATAATCGGGAATTGGCATCCAACTCTATAGGATAAATAAACTCCAATTCCTTATTGGTAAAAAGCGTAATAGCTTCAAGGGCATATAATACGCCAATATTGTTATGAATCTCACGGCTTTGGTATTCCTGAAGAATATACCTGAAATTTTTTCTGGCGCGTTCATGTGCCCCCACCAATACCTGGAAGTTTGCTAGTTGAAATACTTGCCAATACTCATAGATCTTGGCCAGCGTTTGCCGGGCTATGGCTTTGCGTTCTTCAAGGGTAGGATAACCCTTTAAATCCGATTTTAAATTATAATCTGCATAGATCTTGTCCAGCAATTCCGGCATAATGCCCTGAGGATTGTAACCGGCAGAGAAGGCCAGAAAACCTCCGGCAAAATCAGCTTCCGTTTCAAGGGCTATTTTTCGATCCAGTTGCTTTAATTTATCGGCAGTTGGCAGGTTATCGAATTCCTCAGCAAAGTTACGCGCCCAATCGTGTTTTTCGTAAAAATGACTCAACTCATGAGCAATCAATGTGGAGAGTGCATCATCTGCTTTTTCGCCAAAACCGAGGCAAATATCAACCGCCTTTTCTTCCAATCCAATTTCTCCGGTCGAAGGAATAGCCCAGGCCACCATTTCCTCTCCGTTGGTGATGACCAATTCGGGCTTGAGGGCACTTTTTACTCCCCGAGCTTCTACCAGACGGTCAAATACTTTTTTGCACCGCTGGTACTTTTCTGAAGGATTCATGAACGAATACTTCTCAGAATACGGCTTTCCATCTTCCGTCAACCCAAAGGCAAAAATGCCGTCGTCGTGTTGACCATAAGACAGAACCATCCCGAAAAGCCCAAGTATGACTAATAATAATCTTGAAAAATAAGCACTCATAAAGTTATTTTTTATCTTGAACGCTCAATATGTTGTTGGTTACAAAAACCTATCCAATTCTAATTTGACATCCAATTCATGATGAAATACATTCTTCTAATTCTTACTGCCGGCTTTACAACTCTTTCATTTGCCCAGGATCTAAAAGATTACCAGGCGGGTCACTTTGTTGATGAAGTAGGGGACACTCTTAAGTATCGCATTTTATTCCCTAAAAATTACTCTAAAGATAGTATTTATCCGCTGGTTTTATTTCTGCATGGCGCCGGAGAGCGCGGCAACGATAACGAGGCTCAGCTCGTACACGGAGCCGATCTTTTCCTAAAACCTGAAAACAGAAAAAAATACCCGGCTATTGTGGTATTCCCTCAATGTAAATCGTTCCATTATTGGGCGCATATCGAGCAGTTAAACCCGCTTAAGCCGGAGTTCAAATTTCCCTTTTATGAAATTTCCACTAAACCGATGCGTCAGGTGATGGGGATGATGGAGAAGTTAGTAAGAGAAGAACGTGTAGATCAAGACCGCCTTTACCTGATGGGGCTTTCCATGGGCGGCTTCGGAACCTTTGAATTATTAGCCCGCTGGCCCGGACGCTTTGCTACGGCAGTACCCATTTGTGGTGGCGGCAACGCAGCGCTAATCCCGATGTACGGCAATGACACCCGCATCTGGATATTTCATGGAGCAAAGGATACGGTAGTCCCCGTCATTAACTCTCGCAAAATGTACGCCCGCCTCAAAGCCTTCGGCGCCGATGTGCAGTATACCGAATACCCCGATGCCCAACACGATAGCTGGACGCCCGCATTTAATGAACCTGGATTGTTAGATTGGCTTTTTCAGTAACCCTTATTATACAAAGCCGTCTCATTGGTTTGAGCTACTTTACTCGGCCGTTCGCTTATTGTGATCATAGGCGCCCCAGCCAACCAGCTTATCTTCCGCATCCAGTTGCAGGATGACCTTAGGGCAATGGTACACCAAGTATCTGCCGTTGACCAATTCCATTTTACGTACACGTGGTTTTTCCAGTTTTTCTTTAATTTTTTCAAAAGGAAGGCCTATTTCAAGCCCGTATTTTGATTCACCTTTAAAGTCTTTACCCGCCCAATAGATACTGGCTAGTATAGGCATTACGGGGTTACCTCTCTTATCCAGTAAAATATTACCGAGAACCTTTGTCTTTTCCTCCTGGGTCCAATAGAGCGACAACTCAGTCCGGTATCGATCTCTTCGGGCATCATAGACTTCCTTGATCTGATTGGAGTTTTTCAATTGCTTTTTAGACAGAGAGACTCCTGCGATCTGCTCTACAGGCAGATTACAATCACGTGGAAAAGTAGTCGGCTTGGGGAAATCGCCTGCCATAACGGCTGCATTGATACTAGCCAATCTGCCTGCTTTCGTTTTGCTAGCTTCTTTAAAAAATTTCTGCGCTCGCTTCTTGTCACTATGTTGAAAAAAGTCTAGTAGCCCCAGCAAAATGTAAGCATCACCCACTGTTTTCTCATACCGGGCGTTCCTCTTGGCTTTTCGGATAGCAAAATCCGCATTATCCCGGGCAATTTCAAACCGATCGGTCAATTGGTCTGATGTAAGTTCCTTTTTCATAGAAATGGCCAGCAATAAATGGGCAACACCTTCATTTAGTAAAGCTACCGGATAGCGACTATCAGACATGGAAGCTTTTTGGAAATATTGAATAGCTTCTCGAAGTAATCGCTCCCGCTTTTGCTTCTTTTCTTTCTTGGAAAGGGTCCCCCGCGTTCCCAGGTTTGGCTCGCTATCCAGTTGTAAAGGGAACACAAAAGGGGGCAATTCTGCTTTTTTATCCTTAGTGTGGTAAGTAAAATAGTCCAGCGCAGAAAGCGTCGCTAATACTCCCAAATTATTGAGGACCTCTCGACTTTCATAATTTTGTTTCAGCAAAAACTGATAGTAACCGTAAGCATCTTCATATTCTGTAAGCGCAGTTAAATAGTTACCCATTTCAAACGCATTGATCATGACTTCTAGTTTTTCTTCTGCCTCATAAGCCAGCTTCTTTCGTTCATCCTTAACCACATAGTTTTTGAGGGTATCACCGAGTTCGTACTCCCTATACATCCGGTCAATGAGTTTGGGCATCACCCCCCGAATATCATAGCCAGCAGAATAGGCCAGAAAGCCTCCCAGGTAATCCGCTTCCACCTCATTTGCTTTCACATTGGCCCGTTGATTCATGGCGCGCTCAATGCCTGTTCTTCGAAATTCAGCCGCAAAGCTGGATTCCCACGAATGTTTTTCTTGGTAATGGATCACCTCGTGAGACAGAAGCGCGGCAATTGCATCCTTTCTTCGATCACCAAAAGACTTACAAACATTAAAGGCGTCCCGGTCCATCCCAATTTCATTGACGCGGTAATCAGCCCAGGCCCCCATCGTCTTTTTTTCACTAAATTTAAAAATCGGAATATTTAATACCCCTTTGGCTTCCAATATATTATTCAGAATCTCCTGACATTCTTGTATATCGGGATCATTATTTCCTACATTAAGAGAATATTTAAAACTGGAAAAACCGATAAAAATACCGAATACCAGCAACAGACCTAATAAACTCAGTGATTTTTGCATAATTTTAGGTAACCTTTAGGTGATTGAATAAATGAAAATACGATAAATTTTTATTCTCTATGAAAAACATACTTTTCATCTTCCTTCTATTTGCTTTCATCGCTAATGGTTACTCACAAGACGATCCCGTGACACGTGCATTGGTGGTTGGCGTGAAGACGTACAAAGATGAATTTATTCCTCCATTGCAATATTCAGACAAAGACGCCGAAGCCTTTCGAGAGTTTTTAATGTCTCGAGCGGGGGGCAAAGTACCGGAAGAAAATATCCGGTTTCTGGTCAATGAGGATGCAAGTGTTGCCCAGATATACAGGGGGCTGGATTGGTTGATCCAGGAAAGTAAAGAAGGAGACCGGGCTATTGTCTATTTTGCCGGACACGGGGATACCGAAAATGTGACAATCATGCAGCGTGGGCATTTGCTGGGGTATGATTCTCCCAGCGAAAGTTATTATATCGGTACAGTTAGAGTAACGGATATTGAAGACCGAATCAAAACGCTCTCGGCGCGCAACCAAACCGAGGTCATTGTCATTCTCGATGCTTGCAAATCGGGTAAGCTTGCCGGAGGAGCACCAGGCGTGCAAGCAACTGCTCGAAGTCTTTCCCAAAAATTTGGTTCTGAAATAAAGCTCATGTCCTGCCAACCCGATGAAAAATCACTCGAAGATAAACGCTGGGGTGGAGGCCGAGGGGTGTTTTCCTATTACCTTATCGAAGGCCTTTATGGCATGGCCAACCAGGATGGCGACTTTCAGATCAATGTCTTTGAAATTGATAATTACCTGCGGCAGCATATCCCGAAAGAGACAGGCTTTAACCAAATGCCTCTTGTCGTTCAGGATGACCCCAGGTTTCGCCTCTCGTTTGTTGATGAAGACCTATTGGAAAAACGTAAGCAAGGTATGGAGGCTCCTTCGGATACCACTGGCGTAAACTTAGCCAGCAGGGGAAGCAGTATGCCAGTATTGGCAGAATTAGATACCAACATCCGGCGTATGTATAAGCAGTTTGAAAAAGCCATCGCTGACAAACATCTGCTGAAAGGCGAAGGTCCGCAGGGCAAATGTGCAGAAGATCTTCTTGAACGGCTTCCAAATAATGACAAAGCCAAAGGAGTAAGAAGATACATGAAACGGACCCTGGTTGCCGCTTTGCAAGACGATGCTCAAAAGGTCCTCAATCTCTACCTCAAAGCTGACAGCAAGGAGTTGCTCGACCGCTGGAATTTTACCAATAAATACGATAAGTATCCGGGGTATTTTAAGAAAGCAAAAGAACTGCTCGGTAAAGACCACTACCGTTATGAATACCTGGAATCCATTGAGCTATACTTTAATGCTTTGTTATTGCGCCTGGAAGGAGAAAAGCAATATGGCAACGACTCCCTGTTCAACCTGGCTTTAGATCAAATCAACATGGCTATTGAAAAAGATGATAAGGGAGCTTATCTGCACAATGAAAAGGGCTGGATCCTTTACAACCTCAAGCGCTATGAAGAAAGTGAACAGGCGCTGAAAAAAGCTACGGAGATTGCACCGACATGGGTGATGCCGTATAATAATCTGTGTATTTTATATGCCAACACGAAAAAATTTGAAGATAGTGAGCGGATGGGTAAAAAAGTTATCGAACTAGATTCGTCATTTGTCAATGGATATGCAAATCTGGGATACAATTACTTCATGTGGTTTAAGGATGATTTGGCAGAAAAAGCTTTTTTTGACGCCCTAACCCTTGATCCGGAAAATACAGACGCACTTACCAATCTTGGTTGGTTATATCTGGAACAAGGGGATTTAATAAAAGCTAAGAAGTATTCAGAACTAGCCATTAAAAGTAAAGAGGGTAATGTTGAGGCATTAAATAATCTGGGAAGAATCTATTCAAAGGAAAAAAATGAATCTGAAGCAAAAAAATACTTCACTTTGACGATTGAACGAAATCCTGAGCATTCAGATGCATTAAATAATTTGGGTTTCTTATACAAAAAACAAGGGGATTTAGAAAAAGGAAAAGTGTATTTGAAAAAAGCGGTAAAAACAGATTCTAAGAATACCAGTGCTCTAAATAATCTTGGACATTTATTTTTATTGCAGGAAGATTATGATCAAGCAGAGGTGTATTTAAAGAAAGCTATCCAAATCAATCCTAAAAAATGGCTTGCCCATTATAACTTAGGAGACCTTTATTTGGAGATTAAAAACTATGCAAAGGCAGAAGAGCAATATTTGGCTGTTCTCGAGTACAATCCATCCTACCAGTTTGCCTTTATAAGTTTAGCTTTAGTTAAAGCCATCAATAAAGAAGAAGTAGTAGCCTTAAATTACTTGAAACAAGCTTTGGAGAAAGGATATTCTAATAGAGAATGGTTAATGGAGGAAACAGCATTCAAAAAATTACGAAAGCAAAAAGCATTTAAGGAATTGATGCAGGAGTATTTTCCAGAACAGTAAATTCTGTTCATGAACCAGAATAAACCAAACATGAGTCATGCGAATCATGAGCTAAACATTTATAGGGGCCTAACAGAAAGCCGCTTTTGTGGCGAAAGATCATAGCCTGAGGCCGTCTAAAAAGTCTTTTAGACTCCCTCTAAGGAATTTTTTATAGTTTAG
>CAZHOV010000004.1:0-50958 GCA_964534315.1 uncultured Saprospiraceae bacterium
CCTAAACTATAAAAAATTCCTTAGAGGGAGTCTAAAAGACTTTTTAGACGGCCTCTTGAGGGGGATGTCAGTCCTTCAGACTGAGCTGGTTCTCCGGTCCTCCGGTAAAAGGTGCCAGCCCGGCAGAGCAAGCTCCGCCGGCCAGCTATCCCTAAAACGTGCCTAATCCATAGTTTTTGATTTTGTTTGTTAGGCTTTCTTGCGGAAGTGCTAAGGCCGCAAAAGACTTCTTTGAAACCTTAGCATCTCTGCGAGATCTTAATAAAACAACTTAAATTCCACTCTCCTATTCATCGTTCGTCCTTCCTCGGAGCGGTTATCGGCGATTGGGAAGGCCTCTCCATAGCCATTGTATTCCAGGCGTTCTTTTGAAATACCATAGCTGACGAAATAATCATAGCAAGCTTTTGCGCGCTTCATAGATAATTTTTTATTAAAAGTTTTATCTCCGGTGCTATCGGTGTAGCCGCTGATGCGTAACTTGTAATTGGGATATTTGAGCAATACCTCGGCTACTCTTTCGAGGTAAATCAGCGAGTTGATCTTCAACTTAGCTTTTTCGACTTCGAATTGGACATTTTTGAGGGCCATATCGAGGATTTCCAGATCGGCATAGGTTAATTCGAGGCCTCCCTTGGTCACAAATTCATCTGACGTGGGAACGGTTTCCGTGGTGCCGTCGATAAAGCCGTCTTGATTTTCATCGGGGCAACCGAAGACTTTCCCTGCGATATCAGGGCATTGATCGACCAGGTCACTGAAGCCGTCGTGATCTTTATCGGGGCAGCCTTTAGCAGCGGCAATACCGGGCTCAGAGGGACAGTCGTCAGCCGGATCGGCGATGCCGTCACCATCCGAATCGGGGCAGCCGTTAAAAATCATGGGGCCTTTGGTAAAGGGACATTTGTCGATCGCATCTTTCAGTCCGTCACCATCTGAATCCTGCTGTTTAGCGAGCTTAAGCTGTTCAAATGGATCCTTTTCCTCCTGCACCTTATCTAAAAAGAAGACCAGCCCCATACCATATTGGATGTTGTTCCGGTTTTTCTTATTGATGGTGTACCGATATTCGGTTTGGATGTTGAGGAAGGCTGCCGGACTTAGTTTAATATTAACGCCGACTCCGGCTGGTGTTTGGAAGTAATTCTGGTTAAGTTTAAAATCTTCCACAACCCAGGCTATTCCGCCAACCAAATAGGGGTTAAGAATATTTTTGGGTTTGAAAAATTGGACCTGAACCACCCCGTCGAGGCCGACGGTTGTCAGGTTTTCATTACTTTCGGGAAGTTTTACTACGCCAAGTTTAACGGGAAGGTATAGATTGAGTGGTCCGGACAGGTGTCTGGAATAGCCAATTTCCCAACCTCCGCTTAGTTCTTCAAATTGTGGCAATTGCCCCGTAATTGGAGTAAAGTGGTCAATAAACGTCTTTTTGACAATGAGTGCATTAGGGTTTTTGTAATATTGCCCGTAAAGGTCTGTTCCCAAAAATCCCAATACACAAAGCAGGGTGTAGAAGTGGTGTTTCATACTTTGCGTGTTTGTCTTGGATAAAAATTGTATATAACGAACTATTTATCCTGGGGGGAACAGATAAAAAAGCTGTCTAGAGGTTGGGAAGTGGGATATAGATTCATCACTCAAAACACTTTAATAACAGCAAAAACACTACCAATAAAGGTTTTTATTTATACGTTTTAGACAAAGGAAGGTATTTACTATTTTACGGTACATATTAGTTAATAAACGGACATTTTTACCCATATGAAACTCATCCCAAGTGCTCGATATTTAACTATTTTTCTCCTGGTTGCGGCTTTTGGAGAGGTATTCCCCATTTTGGCACCAGCTCAGCCTATCCCTTTGGAACGATGCGGGAGTGAAGCTTATCGATTACTTCAAATTCAAAGCAATAGTGATTATTTGAAAAAGAAAATTCAAATTGACCGCTTTACCGATCAATTTATGGATCTCCTCGTCCTGGAAAACAGATCAGTAATCACCATCCCGGTAGTGGTGCATGTTGTCTGGAATAAACCGGTTGAAAATATTTCGGACCTGCAAATACAGACACAGCTTGATGCCTTAAATACTGATTTCAGAAGATTGAATGAAGATATTGACAACGTTCCAGATGAGTTCCGGCAATTCATTGCCGATGCAGAGGTAGAATTTTGTCTGGCTACGCTTGATCCTTCCGGTAGGGGGACCACAGGGATCACCCGCACCCAAACCCCTATTGAATGCATTGGAAGTCAGCTTGGCGAAGGGAATAAAAACATCCTGCACTATGCAAGTCTGGGAGGCGTTGACTCCTGGGATCCGACGCAGTATCTCAATATATGGGTGGCCAGTACCTGCGGTATTTTAGGCCGGTCCAGTTTTCCTGCCCAGGCAGGAGAACCCGAAGATGGCATTGTTGTTGATCCGGCTTATTTCGGAACGACCTGCCTGGTGGAGCCTCCCTATCACCGGGGCCGCACAGCTACCCATGAAATAGGCCATTATTTCAACCTTGAGCATCCCTGGGGTAGCATTCAGGGCGAATGTATGGAAGAAGACAAGGTAGAAGATACACCGATCCAGGATAAAGCTTATTCGGGCTGCCCGGCCTATCCGCAAGAAAGTTGTGGCACCAGCGATATGTTTATGAATTTTATGAATTTTGTTGATGATGATTGCATGCATTTTTTCACAGAAGGTCAAAAAGCCCGGATGATGGCGACCCTGATGGGCCCCCGAGCCAGTCTGCTGGAGTCTGTCGGTTGTGCAGTCCCTCAAGAGATCCCAAGAGTTTTGGTAGACCGTGCAGTAAAGCTCTTTCCCAATCCCACGAACGGCTGTATCAATATTTCGGTGTCGCTGGATAGCGAGATCCCTATACAGATCATCATTTATGATGCCTCCGGTCGCCTGGTTTATCAGATCGAACGCGTGGGTAGGGATATCCGGTCGCTAGATTTATCATTTTTACCTAAGGGGATTTACTTTTTGGAACTGGTGGCGGAGCAGCGGCGGGTGGAGCGGAAAGTGGTGATTTATTAAATCGTAGGTTCAGACGAGGACGTCTGAACGAGCAGAAATTAGTGACTACAACAGGAGGACCAGCCATCAAAAAAGAGATGGTTCAATTTGAATCTAAAAATTAAGTTTGACTGCTCTGCTTTTGAGCGGGATAGTCGAGACTGTTCATTTCAGAGTATCTGCCAATTTTCTTTCGAAGTATTCAATCAAAACATTAAAAAAAGTTAATTAATAGTAAATCTTTTTCCATGGCTATTACTCCTTACTATCCTTTACTGACAAAAGAGCTCTATACAAGTCCCTTTATTCAGCAGCCTTTATTATTCCTCCTATGAACTTGATCAGGCCGTAAATAATCGCGCCATAGAATACAAAATAAGTACCACCACCGGCAGCACTCTCATATGAAAAAAACGTAATTACCCCTCCACCAATAGCCCATACTGCTCCCCAAAGCATATCACTGTGCCCCCTCCTGCGGATCTCTTCTTTTTCATAATCTTCAACTATTTGAAGTAGCATTTCTTCAGCTTCCTCTACGTAACAGACAGCAGAAGTTTCTTCTAATCCAAGAGAAATTAGATATTTTTCTGCCTCTTCAGTGGTATGACCTTGAAGAAGTAAATCCAAAGATTCTGTAACCCAGTCTTCTTCATGAGAATAATTTTTATCTAAGCCTTTCATATGTCCTTATTTTGTTAAAGTGATTCAATTCCAATTTATTAATCACAAAATAAGAGTAGCAGACTTGTATGAAATTTTTAAATTCTTTAGGTACCATTTTTTAAGTCTTTTCCTACTGCCAGTTAGAGAGATTTTTCATGTAGCCTAAAATTTGGTTCCTTCCCTTGCGAGGTATTAGGCTAGCCCTGTCATCATCAACAACACTACTCACAAAGCCTAAAAGACCAGCAAGTTATATAATACCTATCAATTTGAGCACAACCTACTTTTTTACTTTTAATATTAGATAAAAAATTGATTCATACCACTCAGCCTCTTTTAATATTACCTTTTCCAAGCAGAAGGCTTCATCGCTTTTAGTAAAATCTTTATATGGCTTTGTCAGGCTCTTTAAAGAAGAAAACTTTTAAAAAATTAGGGTGTATGCATTTCTTTCGAATATACTTTTTTTCGTATTCTGCATTCTAATTATGAAATAAATCTCGAGCAGGTCTTCTTCCTGATTTCAGTTTCACCTGATAAGGGCTATGAGGAATTGCGATAATAGGTTCGAAAAACTTCTTCAATGCGAATTCGATCTTTTCCAGTTTATCTTCTTCATAGCTAATCGAAGACGGCATCCGAATTTCGTTGATGTCGAGTTCATTTTTTCCGAGGATTTTTTTGAAGTATTTATCGGGAATCACATAGTTCTTTTTGGAGTTCATCTTCCATTCACCTTTTAAAATGGCTTTCTTAAGGCTGTAATCCTGTTTTATCACCTCACCTGGAATAGGCGCTTCTGGAAAACGGATCAACACCTCCTGGTCTTCATGATTGACTTCAACCTGAATTTCACTAGTATTGATCATCGTACTTATTAAAGTTTCCACCTCAGCAATAAAAAAAACAGACCGTCCATTACCCAGGTAAATGTTTTTTCTGACCTTTTCAGAATCTGTAAAGAACCCAGTCTCGTAACCGGAAAAGTAACTTTGAATTTGTTTTTCCAAGTTGGGGATATTGTGTTTAAAGTCATTCTTTATAGCCAGCTTCAACATTTGTTCACGCATGGAAACGACCAAATACTCAAGAAGCCATTCGGAAAGAGAGCCCATAACCTTAAATCCGTTTTTATATCCAAAATAGGGGGATGACTTTGCGTATGCGAAGACATGATCAGCCACAAGACAAAGAATCGGAGTATAAACTTCCAGGAAGAAGTCTACGGAATAATAGTACCGGTATTCGTATCGGCTCTCCATGCTGCCTCTATCAAGAGAAGAGCATAAATCTTCAAATTTTTGAAAGAGTAAGGCGGACAGGTCATCATGTATTTCTTCATAGCGTTTAAAGACTTCCGTTTTTTCCTGATGGGTCAAGCTGTTATCAAAAAGGATAACAAGATTGCTGAGAACAGCTTGGGTTAACCGGAAAACAGCATCATTAAAATAAGGCTCTGCCTTCAATCTGTCTTTCTTACTATCGAACTTGATTTTGTGAAGTAGTTCAACAATCTGCTGGAAATTGATGTGAAATTGAATATCCTTTTTAGAGGGATATTCAAGTACCCTTTGCCTGGAAAGATGAAAATTGGCCAGGGAGTCGAAGCCTAATGCTACTCCGTCCAGGAAGCCTTGATTGTAAAAAGTTGAATCAGCCATCGATTTTCCTTTTTTCTTCCCTTTTTGAAAACTTTCATGACATGCCTTCGACAACTCTCGCAACTGCTCCGACAAAGGGTATATTATAAAATAAATAGAGTCCAGTTCATCTTGATTATACCGTTCAAAATAGCTGTAGAGGAACTCTGCTTTACCTACATTTTTCCAGAATTCCCGTTTTTCATAGTAATGACTGTCTCTAAGCTCATGTTGAAGCTTTTGTGTGGCAGCGCGATATCCGTAAGTTACCCCGCGATTAAAAGCTTCTGCTGTTTGTGACTTCATTTCCACTTCCTGGATAGAAAGCCCTTTGTTGGAATTCTGAGATAAGGCTGTGAATCCTGAAAGAATAAAAATTCCGGTAAAGATTAAACCATAGCGTAAAGCTTTCATCATGTTTACGATTATTTATTAATAAATTGAATTATTTCCCGGGGCTTTAAATAGCCGAAGTGATGATCAATTACTGACATCCTCATGGAAGGTAGTTCTTCAAAATCCACCAGAAATAATACCGGGTATGCAGCCGTTGGCTGGATTATTGCACTTTTGATGGAGGAGATTTCGCGTGTTTGTTGACGTAAAAGGTGTGTTGTATTGTCCAGAAACTCAATAAATCTTTCGGGATGATCAAGATCAAAAAGAACCAGGTCAACCTTTCCCTCATTTTTAAAGAAGGGGATAAGCGACGGCCAATGTACCAATTCGGTTATTTGACGATTGGACCAATAAGCATCTTTCTTGTAGCCCACTATAAGGGCCCTCTTTTTTCCTAGCTCTTTCGGACCCCCTAAATCATGATATACGGGAACCCTGGCCTGCAATTGGAAATCTTTGATTTTTTTGAATTTCAAGTGGCTCCGCTTTACTTTGGCCTGGTTGCGCATAATAGTGATTTGGCCGGATGTAAACAAAAATCGGCATTTGGCCGGACTATAGCTCATGATATTCTCAATGTCAGGCCTGTAGGTAAGCCCCTCGGAATCTTTTTCTTCGTAAAAACAGCTACATGTTTCTTCGTCGATCATAGGATATATTTCTGTAGCGGGTGTACTCATTAATCGGTCTCCCGATTTCAAACATGCAGGACAGCGACGTACAGGCTCTGGCCCATAAGCTGTTTCGAATGTGTGCAGTAAGCCGAAAAAATGTCCCATTTCATGGGCCAGGGTTGAAGGATTCAGAAGCGCTTCTTCCGTAATGACAATAAAGTCTCCATGCCCAGGAAAGTTCGAATAGCCGTTCAAGTACCTGAACTTGGAGCTTATTTTCTGCACCACATAAATATTGATGACCTTCTTCTGGGAGTATTCTTTTAGCAGTAATGCCTCTTCTGATTCCCTGTTAAATTCCGTTAGTTCAGCGGAGTAAATGAATTTGGGTTTACCATATTCTTCAAACTCCATCTCAGCCATAAAAAAGAGTATATTCAGCTGTTCAAGGGCTTTTTCAATATTCCCCTTCCACTCCAAAGGTCTGTGGACCGTTTCGTTTTCCACAACAATGAATTTCACCTTATACCTGACAGGCCCCTGAAGCTTTTTCTGTTTCCGCTTTTTTATCCTTTTTGTGAAATCGTATTCCATTTCAGGGTTTCCAGAAGTATCTTCGTCAGGTAAGCCCGTTTGGTCTTGGGACTGGGCCAAAATATTGCAACAGAAAAAAAGAGATAGAATCAGCCAAATTGCTTTCATATTTACTGGATTTAGTTAGTATAGAAAAGTTAGTTCCGACAATGAAATATCTTCTAACCTAAGCATATAAATACCTCAGTAGCTAAAGCAAACCCCTCTTGTTACTCCTACTTACAAGTAGTCTCTTCTCAAATTGGTATATTGTACTCTGTAAGCCCCTCAATCATGATGAACTTCAACCTTACCTTATAAAAATACACCAGGGTTTATTGTATGGGATTGTACCTTAGTAAGAGCGAATGGTAACCAAGAAGCTCCATCGCAGTCCAAATTTGGTCCTGTTCTTGCACATAGTGAGCTGTAGCAATTGATAACCATTGAGTTAGATGGAACCCACACTGGCAACTAAGACCACATAAGTGTTAAATTAAAATACACTAACTGACTCCAAATCTGCCCAACCCTGATACTTTTCAGGAGAACTTCCCAACCGCCAACCAGTACCCGTAGTTTCACAGTAATAATATTTGCGACCACGATACTCCCAGTAAGTGCCACCTGGAATGTCGTTTAGCGACCATACCCCAACAGCTAAATGGTTAGGGAAATTCAAAAAGATGCAGCTATACCCCCATGCAGCCATGATACCTGCAAAGAGAACAGCTGTATCGCTACAGTCACCTTTTGCATCAATTAGAGTCTCTACAGCATATCGCTGGTATCCTCCCATACTTGATTGATATGGAAGTGCCTGGACGAAGGAAAGCGCAAGATCAACTTCACTGCCCCCATTTGACCAAGCTAGCTGTCTTAATTGGTTCGCTAATACCTTGAGGTCCCGTTTAAAAGGGTCGTTGTAAACAAACCGATTATATCCGCCATGTTGGTGTTGAAGCTTTCTATAAACTCCCTGCATTTTATACCAACCTCTCCGAAATATGAGGGAAAGCTGGTAGGCTTTAGGGTCACCCTTCCAATCAATATATTCCCATTTATAAGTAACTTTATTCCCACTCCGATAATAACTCCCCCCATTCTTGTCATGTGTAATTTTGCTCTTCTGCCCAAAACCGTTGATTGGACTAAGGAGCAAACAAAGAAGTAGAAAGAAAAATGGCAGCACCTTATAAAGAAGGTTGCTTTTTTGAGGTGGCTGATGCCCGCTTGGTAAGTTTTTCATAGGATGAAAATTTTATTGTGAACAATAATTATTGGAGTTGACCAGAAATCTATTCTTGTTCATTTACAGCATCCTAGACCATCTTGATTAATCCGAAAATTATCAACTTCATAGATCAAAACAACTCCGATACTGGTCGTACTTTTATACGAAAAAGAGTAGCCAAACCGCCCCGAATGGCCCAGACAGTCCTTCACAGCATCACTACCATTTAATTACAAATAAAAGGGGGGAGCACTTGTATGGAATTTTTTTGGTTAATAACACATCTTCTTTTTATTTCCTTCTTTGAATTCGCCCCAAACCTGGCGGCCAATTTGGCTGACCCCGCTGTAGTCGCCTGAAATATTTGTAAACAGGTTACGGTTTGGACTTTTACCTCCTGGTAAAAAATATCCTGCAAGAGGAATAGCACGGCAACTACAAGCTTTTTACTACTGAATCTCCACCACTGAGCTCTCTGGCCACGGTGGAATCGGAGGCTTCCGAAAATTATTTTTCTTCCTGCCGTAAGGAGTCGGCAGAAGCCCCCAGATTACCGGAACAGAATATGGCTTCGGGGGAAAAGGCGTAAACCCATCTGTCAGGACTACAACTACATTGGGCAAGGGTTTCTGTTCAAGCGCTGCTTCAATCCCTTTAATCATATTCGTTCCACCGCCTCCCGGAAGACGATCTATCTGGAAAAGGTCTGAAAGTGTCTTAACCTCAATCGCCTCGTAGGAACGAACGTCGCAAGGAATAATGGTGACCGGGAAGCGGAAAGTCTGCAACATACCCATGATTTCACCCAAAACTTGCGAAAGCTCCTCCTGTCCGATCGAACCCGATGTATCTACAACACAACTAATCATGACCTCCAGGGAGCCGGCAAGAGAAGGAATGATCAACGGGTCATAAACAGCTTGCCGCCTGTTCATTCTTCCAAAAGAGTAATCAATTCGACTACCTACTCCCTGCGTAATTACTGTCCTTAACCGTTGCTTTATCGCTTTTCTCCAGTCAATTTTAGGCTTTAGTTGTTCTTCTACCCATCTTTCCCATCCGCTACTTGAACCCTGTCTTTGCTCTTCGTTGTCCCTTGAAAATTCTTCCCTCCATTTCCGGGCAACCTCTGACCGGATATGATCCAGCTTCAGGGAGTCAAGCTGTTTCTCTTCTTCATCCAGGCTTACTTCCCAGGGGCGCATTTGACCATGCACGCCACTGCCCTCATCGTCAAAATCGCATGCTTCAAAAGAGCCTTCCTCGGATTCTGCCTGCTTCAAGAGTTTTTGATAATAGAATTCAGCGATTTGCTCGCAAGGAAGTTTAAAATCGTCGGGATAATAAGGTCGAAACTTTTCGGGAGGAGAAAACCCCGACCAACTCCCATCATTAATTTCCAGATCACAAGCCAGGTTCCAGAGACGAGCATCTGCATTTTTCTCACGTCCTCGTTCACCGTGACGCCTAAGGACATGCAGTATTTCGTGAATCCAGAGGAAGCCCAGTTCAGCCAGAACCTGAGGCTTGGGTATACTTTCTTCCGCAATTTCCAGAACTGCTTCCGCGTTGAAAAAAATATCCATTTTCTCAGAAATAGCCGCTACTGGAACCTGTTCGGTCAGACGAATTCGGCAGGCGAAAAGAGCGGGTGCAAACCAGGGAAGCTTTTCGGCCGTGTAAGTCCGTGCCAGACGAAGCAGTTTTTCAGATTTTCTAGACATAGTCAGGTCGATTAGTCAAAAATTTCTACATATTCCACAATCCCAGCATTTGAAAAGACAGTTTGAATCCGCTCCTCGATCAGGGAATTTAGATTACTATCCTCCTGCCTGGATTCCATAAGGGCTTTTACCAGGAAGCTTTCTTTAAGAGCCATCCGCAAGGAGGCGTAAATCACATCCAGACATCCATTCTGGAACACTTGTTCTGTCAGATTGAGATATTGAAGGGTCATTCTGGGCAGTTCCTTACCGTTATAATGGATCAGGGTATCGGCGAGAGCCTCGAAGAGGACAAACAACTCGCCATCATTAAGATTATTCACGGAAAATTTCAGTTCTCCTGTCAACAGCTTTTGCGGGTCCGGAAGACGAAGTTTTTTTACAAATCCATAAAAAGCGAGTGCAGCGCCTTTCCCCACACAACCCTCCAGTAATTTCAATGAAGCGTTCGTCCCGTTTTTACCTTTGACCGGATCTATACCCAACACATCGCATGAAGCCATTAATGTTACTGCAAACTCCCAGGTTCGGGGGCTTGCAAAGGCATACTGCCCTTCTTCCTCGATGGATGTGTTCAGAAGATGTGGCGACAATTTCAGGAAAGCCTGCAGCCGGGCCTTCCAAATCTTTAGGGCTCGTGAATGCTTTATTTCAGGAATTTCCGGCAAAGCAGGGCGCGGAAACCCTTGCTGCATACCTTTCAAAAAAGCCTCGGCTGACAATGACCATTCCAGATGTACAAAACGATTAAGAAGGGGAGCCGTCAAATCCCAGCCTCCTGTGATCATATCGGGTGGATTGGCAGCCGAGACAATGCGGACCTTTAGCGGCAGAGGGTGAAAACCAACTTTGCGTTCCAAGACAAGTCGCAAAAGGGCAGCCTGAACCGAAGGAGGTGCCGTTGTGAGCTCATCCAAAAGGAGAAGTCCCTCACCATCCTGCCCAAACAGACCGATCCATTCGGGAGCAGCATAGTGAACCTTACCGTCCAGATGAATTGGTAGTCCGGAAAAGTCGGTCGGGTCGTGAATACTCGCGATTAACGTCTGGACTGGAAAGTCATCTTTTGCAAGCCCTTCCAAAAAGCTGGACTTTCCCTGACCGGGTTTCCCCCATAACAACACAGGAATGCCCATGGATCCCTTCGGAGCAGGGGTTTGCAATGCGATAAGCAGTGCAGTGGTGATATCGTTATTTTTCATAAAAAAACTGTTTTTGAACTTTGAAAAAAGTATGATTAATTAACCGCATCCCCGGGGTTTAATTTGTAGCTTCGATTGAGAAATTTCCAAATTTCGGACGCAACATACGGATCCGGATCTTCCTTAGCCTTGTGTAAGAGTAATTCAGTGATTGCAGGTCCCATCTTATCCAGCGATCTACACGCCCGTTTCCTTCTATCTGGATCCTCAGAGAACAGCTGAAGTAACCGCTCGATTCGGTTTTTGCTCAGCTCATCAAATCGTCCTTTGCGACGAAGTTCAAAGACGAATTTGAAATAATCTGAATGCCGCTCGTGGGGATAAAAACGGAGGTAGGAGAGATACCCAGGCTTCTTCTCTCTTAGCTGCCTAAACTCCAGCCATGCCCCTCCCAGCCATTCAGGAATACTTTTGGCTTGAACATATTCAATTGCAACAAGGGGCATTGCAAGTTTCAACTCCTTTTCGTAGTACTGCTTCCCCGGCAGTTCTCCTTGTTTCCCCATGCACAGTCTGACCAATGCATCTGGAAACACACTGCTCGGATCATATACATCGAGTACTTCCCCAAAAACCGTTGCTTTGACCATTAAAGGACTTTCAGCACTCCCTCTCTTCAAGTTAAGCGACAATTCTACACAGAATTCAGGGGGAACGAGAACAGGCTGTTGATTCACTTTACTTATGTTATTCGTTATTAATATCATGCTTTAACCTCCGGCTTATTGGGGAGGCCGGCTTTTTCATTCCAGGAAACAGCCGTCACTACCTATGCAAAGAAGACGCCTCGGAGTTTCTTTTCCGATGTCTTCACCGCATGCTGGATGACCTTCAGTCCGAAAATTATCACTCCATAGATCAAAATAATCCCAATACTGACATCGCTCTCATGTGAAAAAGAGGTCAACAAACCACCTCCAGTAGCCCAGACTGCTCCCCAAATCAGGTCATTAATCTTATTCCGCCGATCCATTTCCGGTGCATCCTGTTCTGCCATTCGGAGCAACAACCTTTTTGCTTGCTTTACATAATTGTCTATATCAGTTGTCTCTGCGCCAAGATGAGTGAGATGCTCTCGTGCCTTATCGTAAGTATGTCCCTCCAGAAGGAAGGCCAGGGCTTTAATAATCCATTCTTCCTGGGGAGAATAAGTTCTTTCACTAAAGCTTTCCATAGGTCGATTTTTACGTTAGTAGATGAATTCCTATTGAATTTACTCCAAAGAAAAGGTGGAAGTACTTGTATGGAATATTTCTAGTGTAGAGAATAGACGCTCTTGGGCTTGGACGGGAAGTGTGAATCGTCCGTTGCCCGGGAGAGCATTATAGAAAATCAAACGGATTGGGAGAATTTAATTCAAATCCACCAGGTCGGCCAACCACTCTGCTGGTGATTTGACACCTTGGTTGGGAGTCCTGAGCCCAACTGCCCGGGCTACTGCCCTTGCAAAGCTCCTACAGTCTCTTACTCCCAAGATGTAGCCTTTGTTCTGATATTGCTGAATAACTTTCAGTCCTTCGCGATAAGCTGTTGGCGATACTTTCCAGCCGTAGCTTATATCGTAGGGACGGGGTCCGTCATTCAAAACTCCTTCCGGATAAAAACCGTAGGCTTGCTTATTATTTCCTTCGGCGAATTCAACCCAAACGTGGCCGATCCAACTGATCTCGCTGTAGTCTCCAGAAATATTTGCGTAAAAAGTTACGGTTTGGGCTTTCGCCTCCTGGCTGAAAATCCCCGAAATGAGGAACAGCATGACAATTGCTAACTTTTTCATATTCGTCAATTTTTAATTTGGTTACTTTTTGATAATTCGAACAAGGTTTTATGCAACTCCATTTACCTCCCTCAGGCGTTTATGAAATACCAGCGGGAAAAGGACCGCCGTTGCCGCCAGCAACCAGGTAAAGAACCAGAAGTAATCACTTCCCTGCAAGCGGTAGTCATACAATTTGGCGGGATAATCCGGGTCGCTATCGGGCTTGAACCCCCCTGTCGTTTCGACTGAACTGCCATCCGGGTTTTCAAGCGTGAATGTCGCGGGGTCAGCAGTTGAGACAACCCGGAACTCTCCCATCAGGTCATTATTGAGAGTGTCTTTTCCGACCAACTCCAAGCCATTAATGCCACTCAATTGTACAAGGTCGCCGTTGCTCAGGTCATACTGGCCGTCGCCCAGGTAAAGCTGAGTTACAGATCCGCTTTGGAGGCTAAAGGAAGCCAGCCCGACGAGCAGCCACTTATTGATAAAAGCCGTAAGGATATTCCCCAGGGCAATTGACAGAGCGTAAAAGCTCATCACGGTAGAGCGCAGACCTTTTGGCGCAGCTGCATACCCCAGTTCCAGCAGAGTGATCGATACCAGGATCTCTGCTGCCGTAAGGAAGAGATAGGCGAGGACCTGCCATTCGATGGATACAGTCTGTTGGACATCGATCTTTTCCTGAAGCAGGGCGACGATCACAAAGGAAATGATAGCCAGGAAAAAGCCCGCCGTTATTTTCTGTACTGCGTTGAGAGGGATATATTTCCGGAGTTTCGGGTACAGGAAGGCCGAAAAGACCGGAGCAAGTATGATGATCAAAACCGGATTGAAGGCCTGCAACTCGGATGGCTTGACCGGTATCCCGAGGATATCCTTTTCCATGAAGGTACTTACGGCCTGCAGGATCCATGTAGAGGCTGTCTGGTCAAAACAGGCCCAGAAAAAGGCTCCAAAAAGATAGAAGGGAAGCACCTGAACAAGCAGTTGGCGCGCCTCCGGGCCCAGGATCCGTTGCCGAAAAGCCCGCCAGCCGGAAGGCGGTACCATACGAAAGTGTTTGTTGCGATATCCGAGCCAGAGTACAAAGGTAGCGATCACCATCAGCACACCAGGCACTCCAAAAGTCAGCTTGACATTCCAGTTCTTTTCATCCAGCCACTCACTGGTAAGCATCTTTTCTGCCGTCAGGTAGGCGATAGTCGCTCCGCCATTAATAAACACATAGAACCATGAATAAAGTCGCTCCCGGATGCTATCCGGCCGGCCTTCTACCTGATCTCCGAGAAAGCTGGCCACATTCGGCTTGATGCCGCCGGCGCCCATGGCAATAAGGCCGCCCCCCAGAAGGAGACCTGTACGGGTTTCATTGAAGGCCAGGATAAAGTGTCCCAAGCAATAAATAAGGGACAGGCTGAAGATTGTCCGGTAACGCCCCAGGAAAGCATCTGCCAAAAACGCACCAAGTAAAGGCGTTACATATGCTACAGCAATAAACGTGTGTAGCCAGGCAACAGCTTCTGGTTTGGACATGGGAGCCAGTTCTCCCATTTCATTCTTAAGGTAGGTCGTCAGAAAAATAACGAGTACGCCCTTCATTCCGTAGAAGGACCAGCGCTCGGCCAGTTCGTTGCCGAACAGGTAGCGGGCGCCTTTGGGAAATTGATTGACTGTCATAGCAATATTGGTTTGATTAATATTGGTACCAATATCGCTGGGTGGGGATTTTATCGAATTGTATGAACCTCTATTTTACACACATTAAAAAGATGAGTGTCATATGTCAAATTCATTTCGCCTTAAAGCTACCCGTACCCTGTCATCAACCTTATTATTCAACCAATGATTAAGTTCACCCAAATAAAGCCATATAAAATCATGAAGGCCCGCTTTAAGGTGATCTATTTCAGTATTATATCCCGTTATTAAAGTATTGTTTTCCTCCTCCGCTAGATCATTTAATGCGTTTAAAAGCTCATCTAGTATTATTCCATCTTGGGTTTCAGCAGTCAAAGGTTCAATATTAGGATAAACGCTATTAAAAATCTCTCTATAAGCACCCAAATTATCAAAAATTATTTCATCATTAAAATGGAAATTGGCCCTTATGTCTTTCACCCATTTCTCCAAAGCTTTACAATTACCTTTTATTGCTTCATTATTCACAAATTTGATTTTTACTCTTCCGATAAATTTCATTATATTATTTACTGTTTCTTGAGCCTTCTTATAGTTTTGTTGATCCAAAAAATAGATTTGAAGTTCCTCAAGAAGCTCAGCATCCGTTCTTCCCATTCGCCCTTCAAATCCATTTTCGAGCCAGATTACTTCCTCTACAGTCAAACTTCCTGGATCGATAGCAGCGATATCTCCATGTTTTAAAAGGGGGTTTAAAGTTTTTTCCTTTGACAATGCGAGATGAGTGTTAAAGAGGTCTGATGCCTTTTGTTGAGAAAAGGGTTTTCGCAAGCTGAGTCTAATATCAAGTACCGTCTCTCCGTATCCGTATAGTTTTATTTCACCTTCGAGTTCTTCAATTTTTTTCTTTACCTGTTTAGTCTCCTTTTTTTTCTCTTTAACCTCTTTCTGAAATTTGTCTATCTTTTCTTGATACTCTCTTATCTTTTCCTCAACAGTAACTATCAAGGTATCATTATTAACCCCACCTTTAAGTTTTTTGATTTTCTTTTCAAGTTTTTCAATTTCCTCTTTTTTCTCTTTAACCTCTTCCTGAAATTTGTCTATTTTTTTTTGATGCTCAACTAACTTACTCTGATATTTATTTATCTTTTCCTCAAATGAGCTCCACATTTTTTTAAAAAAACTATCTTCAAATCTTTTGGTTTTATTTTTGAGTTTTTTAATCTCCTTTTTGAGTTCATCAATTTCCTTTCCGGGCTTCTTTAGTTTATCTTTACTTTCATCCTGTTCAACTTTTTCCCAAAAGTTGTCTATCTTTTGTTTAAGTTCATTTTCCTTTTCCACAATATGATACCTCAAGTTTTTATAAAAATCATTTTCAATCTTTCTAATTTCCTCTTCAAGTTCTTCAATTTTTTCCCTTACCTGTTTAGTCTCCTCCTTTTTCTCTTTAACCTCTTCCTGAAATTTGTCTATCTGACATTGGCGCTTCTCTATCTCTTTCTCAATATCTCCCCACTTTTTTATAAAAAAGTTATCTGCACGTTCTTTGATTTTATCTCTGAGTTCTTTGATTTCAACTTTTAACTGTTTGGCCTTATCCTTTTTCTCTTTAAGTTCTTTGATTTCAACTTCTTTCTGCTCTATCTCTTTCTCAATAGGTACCCAAATTTTTTTAAAAAAGTTAATTAGATTTGTTGCAACTTTTGTAGATTCTGGGGGATTCTTATCACTGGACTTTTTCTTTTTATTGAAATACAATTCCCCCAAAAGCGATTCTTTGTTATCGCAGAAAAAAATGTTTTTCCAATCCTTTCCCTGCAGAAGATGTCGAGCTAAGTTATGGTTTTCATCAAAGGACAAATCAGCACCTTCAAGTAAACTTGAAACTTCTGCCTGGGTTTCTTTGTCGTTCCCTACTAAATTTTTATTTTTTGCTGCCGGAATAAGAATTCTTTCATCAATCAATCTAAAAATACCAGACCAATGCCACCCATCTACAGAAAGTGATAGAATTATTCTTCTGGCTGCCATTTTATGGATAAAATTTTTACAATGCGTATCATTGTATTCACCAGTTTTACTTTGGATTATGCTTCTAAGATTCATTAGATCTGGCAATTTGCCATCATCCAAGGATATTACATTACCTTCCTCGTTTTTCTCACAGGCTTCTTGAACTCCCTTAACCCAGTTATCAGTCAATGAATTGATTTCATCATCAATGTTCTTTTTATCACCTACGGGCAACCCACGGTACCAAGAGTAGATACCCGCAAGCCTTTTCCAAGATGAAGCATAATCCTCAGGTCGGTGAATTAACTCATCATATTTATATTTCCCTGCTTCCTCCAGCTTTTCAAAAAACTCTTCTTTATCCAAGGGGTTTCTGCTTATCACTCTTTCCTTGGCAAACCAGCCTATACTTTCTCCCAGGTTTTTTTGAGCCTGGCGCATGATACCTCCTGACCTGGATGAGAGCACGAAAAAGGCAAGATTATGGCGAATATTCCTTTTTAGGTAAGAGATCAATCCGGGTCCCTGCAAGGGTTGCATTACTTTTACGCCTTGTATTTCATCCTCCATTATCCAGTCTGCAATAAGAACGGAAATGAATTTGGCAGGCTTCCTATTTCCTCCAATCTCCAATTCTCCTTTCGCATCTTTTTTTAGTATCTCAACAGCCTTTTTCCCTGAATTCGCCGCTATCGCAGTAAGTCCGGCCTCTTCCAGCATTTCTTTGATGCTCTCTGCTTCCTGATCGTCAACCACGAGTACAGCCCAACTCTTAATCTCTTTCCTTTGCTCCTCAGTCCTGTTTTCTCCTTTTAGCAGCGACTCCCATCTCTTGTCAAACCCTCTTATAACTTCACGGAGTTCACTAGCGGCTTCATCAGGCTTTTCCAGGTTGATCTTATTTTCAGAAAAATAATCTTCTATTGAGTCTAGACAATCACTGTTGACCTTTTTAAATTGTTCGATATTACCTGGTTTTATCAAAGGACGGACCTTCTTATCCAAATAGTCGTTTACATACCCACATAGTGAATTTATATCCTCTGCTAGCCAATTATTATCTATGAACTCCGCGCGTATATCATGTAAGGCATGATGAAGTAGCCCACGCCAGTCAATGCGGTAATATTGGATTTCCTCCAAGGTATTCAAATCAAGCCGATCAATTCCTAAATCTCGACAATCCTCCCACTTCTGCTTATCCGGCTCATCAAATTCACCTTCATCTAGAATATAGCGGTAGACGAGAGAGGAGTTTAGTATGGCATATTCAGGTTCCTTTCGCTTTTCTGTAAGCTTAACTGTACTCTCGTTAAAGCCCAACAGAATAATCGGGGCTGTCACCCCGGCTCTTCGCAGTTCTTTAACGACTTCCACGCCATTAAACTTCATAACACCTCCATGGGTCAACTCTTCTGCGACGAAAACGATATCGTACATCTCAGGTATGGTGTGAACTTTAGCTAATTTAGCCCTGAAGGATTCACCTTCCACATCGTTAATATCATCCATGTCATTTTGCAAACCAAGATGATTAATCAGTTCCTCTTTTTTGAATTCATTAAGGACCAACAAACCCTTTTGGAACTTTTCAAAATATTCTCCAAACCTCTCGGAAGGACCATTCATATTGGCCAATTTGTCATACTGCCCCTTTATCCGCTTGAAATAGCCGGAAGGAATTAGACCTTGTGGGCAATCTCCTTTCCCTTCGGAAAAGCGTACATATTGGCTGATCCAGTCATCATTTATATCGTTAAAATTGCCGTTGAAACCAAACTCATTTTCATTTAATTGATTTGCCGTTATGCCGCCACCAGAATAAACAATATGGAGATCAAACTGAATATCTTCACTATGTGGATCTGGTCTGTGGCGAAACAGAATATCGAATTTATTAGGAAAACTGTCGGTATTTTTAAATTTCTTGTCACCCCAGCCCCAGTTTTTTTTGGATCCATGATAAGATAGGTAAATTTGGTGACCTTCATTTAAACTATTGCTGATTTGCTTTGCCCTATTGATAGAGGAATTTTCTATGATTAGTATTGTTGCCATTTTTATGTTTTTTTATATAGGACTATGTGAAGTAAATTGTAATATGACCCAATCGCCTTCAAAAGATGGTTGAAAAGATCTCGTTTCAAAGCATTTAAATACGGAAAAAAGAGAAGAAGTCGTTAATCCTCCTTTTGTTTGGTCTCTCCTATGCGCTTCGAAACTAGCTCGCAAATTATTTACATTATTTTCTCCAATTTTAAACTCCAAAATCAATTTTGAGGGGGGGGAGATCTTAATTTCCCAGGTCACTCCAACCCTCCAACCGTTAACATCTCTCAATCCAATATTCGGGAAAACATTGCTAAAAAGATTCCATAAAAACTTACTAACCTTCAATTGCTCTTCTATGTCATCATTCTCCTCAGGTAAATTTTTAAAAAGAGTTAAGTTTCTGGAAAAATATTCACGATTAGCATCGTTATTTAAAGGTTGTATCCAATCATTGTTTATTTTTTCCAATATTTCATCCTCCTCAATCTCTTCAGATTGTGCTTTACTGTAAAAGGCCCCAATAAACAAAAAAAGAATCCACATAAGCGGAGTGTTATTTTGACCAAAAACGCCTTTACACATTAGATTTAATACATTGTCTTCGAGGTCTTTAGGGGGTTGATTGTTTATTCCAAAGTATTCCATTAAGCGGTCACCCTGGTCTTGGTTCCAGAAACCGAACATCATACGAAAATGCATATTTAAATCAATTTGATGGTTATTCAGGGCCGCCAGGTGAAAGGCTCCATTATCATTATTTAATGCATTAATATGGGCTCTCGCTATATCGTTAAGATTATAAACTAAATTTGAAAGGGAGGAAGTCGTTATGTCAACCTCTCTAAAAGTCTCCTCAATTACCTCCGCAATTTCCTGAGCTTGTCTTAGCCTTTCACCCGTAAAATGATTTTCCTCTACATCCTGGAAGGTAACTACACCGTAGGGTTCCATATTGCCATCCACACCTTCCTTATTAAGACATCGAACATAAATTGACTTTGCTCTGATCGCGAAATCTTCATGACTCTTTGTTGCAGGCAATTCCTTTCCAGTTTCAGTATCTTTTTTCGGGTTCCCATTTTCATCCTTCAAAACTTCTATCTCATGTTTTTTAAACTCTTTGGGATCAAAAGCATCTTTTACCACAATTTCAGTTATTTCATCTTTTAGGATCACTTGTACCATATAACTCTTTCCTATATTCTCCTCGGTTAAGCGATAATTTTTTTCTTTTCCATCTTTCCGCTCTTCAAAATAATATGGAAACCGCAAAACTCCTGCACGACTATCGATGATTCCTATGCCTGTTAGCGTTCGTCCAAATCCAAAAGAGTTTGCAACATCTAAAATCACCTTTGCCGAATATTCATGGTGATCTCTTTGCAACTTATTTATCGATTCAATAGATGTTCCAAAAGCGTTTCTAAAAATCTCTAGCCTTTTCTCGATTCTTTGCTTCTTATCTCTATTTAAAAAAAACCAGAGCAATACAAAAACAGCAACGCCTATCAATAAACCTGTCAAAACAAAAAGGATAGCATTAAAAGTTTCTTCTAGAGGTCGTTTTACCTCTAATTTATAGGTGTAAACTTGTGCATTATCTTTACCTGGCAGATTAATTTTAAATTCATACTCACCAACGATATCAGTAGGTGGGTAAAACAATTCGCCAAAATGAAGAGATTCAGTTGTTTTTTCTTTTTTAGGATCAATTGTGGTGAAAACGGATTGATTTAATGTTCCCCGAAAGTCAGGTGTTGAATAAAGAGAAAAAGGGGAGACTGGAATATTGACTGGAACAAATCGTAGCCCCAATTCTGTTCCCCTATTCATCTTACCCGTTGGTTCAAGAGATTTCCAACTATTCCAAAAGTTTTTTACCTCCTTCCCTTCGCCCACAACATCCTTAAGAAGAAATTTCATATTTTTTCTTATTTCCTCCTTTTTTTTCCAAAACTGCTTAGGAAAGACTTTATTCCATCCGTTCACTCCTCCAGCGATAATTGAAAAGTTGAGATTTGAACTTTTTTCATCTATCAACCAGGCATTGCCATTAAAATCTTCTCCTTGGAGTTTATCTTCCAACCCCAAATCAATCACCAATTTAATAGATTTGTTATTATAAACCTTAATTCTATTACCAGTTACCAACCATAAAAGGGTGTCACGATGGGGTATTATACCGTAAACGGTCTCGTACTCAATACCTGGTAACTCTTGGTGAGACCACTTACCATTGTTTTTCGTAATTTTATACAATCCAGATTTGAATGTACCAATATAAATTAAAGTATCGTCTATGTATTTTATGGTTGTTATGATTACATTATTTGGAATACAAGCAATCTCCTCCTCCTTATCGCCGGCCTTAATTATTTGTCCATTCGGTGTTCCAAGAAATAGCCCATCAGGATAGAGCTCTGCGGAATAAAACCCTTCTGGAAAGCTATCTGCCTTCAGTATAGTAGTAAGGCTGGTTTTTCCACCACCATTTCCAATGCTTTTTATATCTAAAGAAACCAATGCGGAGTCGTCTAATGACGTATCATCCGATCCCACTGTCGAAAGGCCAATCCATAGCTTTTTATTGGCACTATCAAGCTTCAAAACTCGAATTGGGTAGCCGAAATCATAGGATTCAACTTCAGTTAGGCTACTGTTGTAACAAACTAACTCATGCCTCTCTTCCTTTCCACCTTTTTTTCTCCCTACAAATAGGTAATCTTTTATAGCCACCAAACTAAATACCTCTTCTTCTTCATTTCCAATCCGGATAAATTGATCAGAGTATCTATCAAACTTGAATAGACCACCCTTTGTACCAAAATATAATTCATCTTTAAACTCCTCTATAGCACGTATAAAATTGACATCTTTATTTTTCCCATAAGATCGGTAAAGTTGAATAGCATTGGGCTCAAAAGAAGGAACGAACATCATTCCCCTTCCGTATGTACCAATCCAGGCTGCATCATTACTTGAAAAAAACACTTTGGTTACTTCTTTTCCCTCAAATCCAGTAACTAGTTTACCCGAAATCTCAAACATTCCAGCATCTGTTAGGATCAATAAACCTTCGGCAGCTTTAGAATAGGGATCTCTTATTAGTTCCTTTGGGGTGTTTTTTCCATCCTCCAACTTAATATTTTGGGAACTAATTATACTACTTGATGATTTACCAATCGGATAAGACTTCAAGAAAAATTTCTGGGTAATATTATTTTTCTCTAGCCAGAATAACGAATCATTCTTTTCTATTATCGAAATGATTTCGCAATCGGTACAATTATAAGGCTTACTATCTTCCAAGAGATTTATACAATCCTTTTTTTGAACAATGACTTTGCGGTTATAGATTAAAAAATCCTTCACGGAGGAGTCAATCATTTCTGGGGGGAGACTATCATTCTGAATCAATAGCAGGTCATCATCCGAAATCACATAAACAGAATCGCCTTGCAGGAGAATTTTCGTTATTATTTTCAGGTCTCCGATTCGCTCAAAAGCAGACTTATTTCTTCTTTTTACTTGATAAATCGTAGAAAGTGGTTTTGACTTAAAAAGTCCATTTACTCCCCCTACAAATAATACATCTTGCGATCTATCATAAGTAATTGCTTTGAAATCAAAACCGGTTAAACCATCCTCAGGCCCAAAACGCTCCCCACCCAAAGCATCTATGAGCTGTACTCCATCTTGGGTAGCAATCCAGATCCGATTATTATTATCCTCACAAAAATCCCAGACAACGTTTGAAAAAAGGCCATTTTTTTTATTAAATTCCTCTATATGCCATCGGTCTTCAATTCGAATCTCTTCCTGGCTCCATGCAGAACCGGGAAAAAGAAGTACTCCCAACCAAAGGAAAACATAGGGAGAAAAAGAGTTACTGCATGTTCGTAATGTTAGAATGGAAAGGGAGTCAACGATTCCTTTGAATACCAAACCAAAAGCATTTAAAGGATTCAGTCTTCCTGGTAAATTGTCCAGCATATCCGATGAGTTATTCTTTACAAAAAGCCACCTAGGGCTATGCCTGTTTGCTCCAAAAGTAGCCCGGGAGCCTGATGAAAATCATCAACAATCAAGAAGAACTAAAATAGTAAAAAATAACTCAAAATGTCTGCTTTCCAGTAAAAAATTTCCCTAAAAATTGGAAACTGCAAAATCCTCTTTTCCCATCTTCCGATAACAGAAAATATGTCTCTCTAAAATCAGGAGATATTAATCCCTGAAGTGCCATTCCTTAAGATGAGGGAAGATCAACCTCCACCAGGGAAAAGGCTTTGCCTAGAGAGGGAATTTTCCACTCCAGCAAGGCTTTGCACTTTAAAGGTTGCCTGGTTTGGAACCCGGCCTCAATACGCTTCGCGGTTTCTCCATAAATCGAAGGACTTAAAATCAAGTTGTTTCTTTGTGGGGATGCCTTGACTGAATGATGCTTAAACAGTACCTCATCTGCTATTTTTAGTTCAATGTCTGCATTAACAAGAACAGCGGGTTTCAACCTCAGTCCAAGTGAATCCAATGCCAACATAGCCATATCATAAGGCACGGGAGCCAGAAGTTCAATAGATCCCGAAAAATGCTCCGAATAGAGAAACAGGTCAATTTTCGAGATCCCTCCCAGAGTTTCTGCAATTTTAAGGCTGTTCGGTACAATGTAAGCATTGTCATTAGCCGTTTCACCCTCACCTCTCATCCAGATATTCGGATAAAGACCTGGATTATCCAGGCCTTTTCTTTCCGTCTCTACCAACGTAAGGCCTGCCAGTTCCTCCGATAACCATATATGAACTTCATCTCCAAGGTAATCCGAAGAATAATCCTTCCAGTGAGAGACAAAAGAGGAGCTTGGAGATTGGATCCGAGTCGCCCAAATCCGGTACTTGAGAAGTTTACTACCGAAAAAGCTGGGTAAAGTGAGCTTTTCTGTCCAGTATTCCCGGCTTTCTTTTCTTTCAAGATCGATCTGCAGAAACCGCTTATGGCTTAACCCCAGATGGTCCGTCAACACCACTTCCACCCTGAGGTTATTAAAGTGTTCCAGGAATAGACGGGATATGCCTTCTGAAGCATGGTCAATGTCCCAATTGAGATGAACCGTCGCAGGTTTTTCCGGCAGTAAATTTTTAATATACAGGTTCAATGCCGAAGGAAAATCATATTCGGCCTGCCAATGGATATCTTTTATGGCGATGGGTTCACTATTCAACAGAACCCGGAAAAGAGCGGGAGGCTCGCCTTCTCCTGTCAATGGCTCCAGTATTTTTTGTACGGACTTGAACTTCCAGCGGCCGGTTTCTTTGGAATAGTAATGAAACCCTTCCAAGTGTATTCGATGTTCGGTCCGGTTGGTAAAAACCACCTCCCATTTTTTCTGGTTGGATTCAATAAAATAGTCAACAGGTAAACTTGCTTCAGGAAAACCTAAAGAAAAATATAATGGAACATGTAATCCCTTTTCCAATTCAACTCTGCCTACCCGGTGGATACGCCTATCCAGAAGGCTTTCCAGGAAAATGGTGGCGTCATAGTGATTCAGTTTAAGCTGAACAGGAAAAGGTTTATCCAGGTTTACCTTTTTCTGCTGGAACGACTTTTTGTTCGTCCAGTTTGCTATTACAAAGACCTCATCGAAAGCAATATTGCGAATGATGGCAGGTAGTGGTCGTAGATTGATATGATCCACCAATAATGGATTAAAAGGGTTGGTTACAGCTCGTCCCATTTCTATCAGCTTCCATTTGATTTGTTGTTCAAAAGACGAGTCATAATTAGAGGCAATAACCATATTCAAAGCTATAAACCCCAATGTATCTGCATTGGGATTTTTCCCGTCGGCGTGTAGCTCCATGGAAAAGGTCAGACGAGATCTTCCGTCCTGTACCTTTCTTTCAATATACAGCGCTTCCGGTATGTACCAGAAATCCGAAAGGGGAGAATGGCTGTCGGGATAGACAATCGTTTTGCAGTTCTTGACGACAATTTCTATTTGGTCCCCGGTGTCCACTGATTCTGGAAATCCGGATTGACTCCAACCTTCGATTATACCAACCAGGGATAAAATAATTTGTAAAATAATTTTTCTTTGAAACATGATTTTGGATGTTTTTTGATAAGGTATTGGACCATCAAGCCCAATACCTTATTAAGCTTAAAGATATATGGGGATTGAAAAGCTTAACGACCTAAAGAATGGGTCGCTGGAATATCCTGCTCTCTTATCGGTAGGTTTTCCGATAGCTTACCAACCGGACGCCTCAATGTTTTTGTGATATATTGATCTGTTCCACGATAGGTTGCATGAACATTCACATATTCAATTATTTCCTGCTTTTCCTTGTTGAAAAACAAACTGGCTTCCGGGTTGGCTCCGGAAAGGGTAAAGCGGGTTGCAGGATCTCCGGGAATTTCGATCTCTACATTGATAAGGTTAGGAAAATCTTTGAAAATCTTTTCGGCCTGTAACAAGCTGATTTTCAACAAACCCATGTAATTCTCCGCATAGATTGAAGGCATATCAAAAGCCCAGTTTGAATGCTTGAATACCTTATCTTTTATCTCGTAATCACCTTGCCGCGTATAGAATTTCCAATGATAGGTTAAGTCTGATATCATTTTTGCCCGTAAGACGCCCGAAACAGGATGCCGACCATAATCCATATGGATAGGGAAACGTGTAACATAAGGTTGTTGCTGATATAAGGAGAAGGAAGCACTTCTTCGGATTTGCTTTCCGTCTTTAGTTTCTAAGATTAAAGCGACCTCTGCAGAAATAAAGCCTGGATCCGAAATTATTTCTAGTGGAGGAGGCATAACTGCGAAGCTGGTGTATGCAAAATAACTATCTTTTTTATCTATCAATTGGATATTGGATGGCCCTAATTCGGCAAATTCGCCAAGTGCATAGATTGGAAACGTTTCAACACTTTGTATTTTCCAACTAAAAATAACTTCTTGGTCAATAAATTGCCGTATGTCTACTTTGGCATAAGTGGTACCTACATTGGCCCATTTAAAGAAGCCCATTTTACCCGGGCCTTCTGCATTTGCCCGGGCAGTTGGAATATCCAACTCCATCTGGTGCATTTCTTTAAGTACAAAATGCTCTACCCATTTATCTGCAAGCGCCTGAAGAAAATCGTAAGAAAAGGCATCGTTCTGACGGTCGATCTCTATTTCAAGAAGGTTGTCCTCTTCCAGTTTTTGTCTGATTTTTCGGATATCAGCAGAAAAAGACCAAAAAAAGAATCCACCCTTTGTTTTAAAGTGGGATTCCACATATTTGTAAACTCTCCTCTTATTAGCCTTGATATTGATGGTTGTGGGTGGAAGGTTAATTCTAGCTTCTGCAGAATACTGAACATCAAGAGCACCCGTAAAGCCCCATCCACCAACAGCATTATTCAGTTTTTCGAAAAGAACTTGGGCATCTAACTCCCCCAACCGAAACCGGGCAGGTATACATCCACCAACGTCTGAAGATACCGGCCCCCCAGAATTCACCAGGCGAGCAGTTTCTTTATGCTCGTTGGATAGCTGCGCCAGCACCGAAGAACTGGCTTCCAAAGCAGAATGGTGACTTATTGCAACAGAAGCCGAACCAGGGGTTAATGGAAACATGGCAAGCCTGTAACCAGCATACTTGGGGTACTGTATCCCAAGGTACCGTTTAAGGGTTGTAAAATCCTCAGTCGCCCCCTTTAGTTCGAGTAAGCAATCCGCGAAGCCCCCAGCCAGCTTCCCTTCTTGAGCATTGGTTACGGCAAGATCCGGATTTATATGGGTAATTCCCCGGAATAAAACCAGATCGAAAGCTGGCCTGCTTCCTATCTTCTTCAAGACCAACCTTGAAGGCTTCACATATAATACCGGATATCCATCAGAATCTCCATACAAGTTTACTGTTTCTCCACCAGGAAGAGTAAGCGTCAAAACTGTACTCAGGGTGGGGATGCCCGCCTGAAGTTGAATTATTGTGCAGGATAATCCGAGACATAATAAAATGACAAAATAGTTTTTCATTTAGAATTATATTTTTATTAATTAATCATTTCATATTTGCATCCTTTTCTTCGTCTTTCTTTTCGTTCTTTAAATTGACATTATTCCTGATTACTCGCATAAGTTCAGCCCTGGCGAGTCGCCCGGTAAGTAATACCGAATAAAAGGTGCGATTAGCAGTTTGTTCCGGCTTACAAGCATGATAGAATTTCCGGAGGCTGATTTTTCGGCATTCCTGTATTATGATCAGCCCCGTGATATCATCCATAAGACTTTCCGAAAGATTCACCTTTCGGGAAGTGAAAGAAAGGGATATTGATTTGGCCACATCTTTTTTCAACTCATTCATTGCTTGTTCTCGAGCATTTCGAAAATTAGCCCCTGAGCCATCCCCACGGAAATAAGTAAAACTGGTATCCTCAAAATTTTGATCGAGACAATCTGTCTCCCGAATAATTTCTTCTTGCCCGGATTCTAGCCAGATGCTTCCCATTTTTTTACAACAACCGCTAAGGAAAAGAGCAAGGAATAGACAGCTTAGCGGCATTATCCAAACAGTAGTTCCCAAGAATGAAACATCTCTCATGTACACTTTTTCAATTAATTGGCTTACAAGACCAAACCCATCCTTTGCCATTACACATCGGATGAATTTTTTTCCCGGAGCCACAGCAGTCATTGCATCGACTTGGACTTACATATGTAACTCCCATAGCCGCATTATACCCCCTTTCCACCCAAACTACCCCGCTACCCGAGCAGGTTCCACAAGCAACATCCTTTAAGTACCCCTTCCCTTCACAAGCTTCATCTGTAATCTTTACAAGGCGTTCGCCAGGCTGACACCGGGGCTTTGGGCTTGGCATCAATCCCTTGAGTTGACAACAACTGGAAAGAAGAAGGAAAAAAAGAGCTGATAATAGAAGAGTATTCCAATTCATATTTAGTGTTTGGTTTTACAGGGAGCCGGGAAGTTAGCTCCCTGTAAAGAGTTATGAATTACAATCGTGTTATTGGAATAAACCCGAGAAAGGCAGGTTCAGAGGGATTTTCCATGCCATACAAACGAAAACCATTTGATACGGATACAATGGCAATTTTGTTTGCAGGGTCATACAGGACATCATAGGCGAAGAACCCATCCAAGTGGGTCCTTTGGAGCAACCGTTTTGGATTAGTAGCGTCGAAAACCTTCAACCCATCCCGGCCATCGCAAACCAACAGAAGATCTTGCTGTATAGCCAGTCCGTGAGGATTAGTGAGTTGGTACTTGGCAATACTGAAAGGACGATTAGGGTTTGAGATATCAACAACGTCCAGTTGGTTGACTGTCCCGCTACAGTCCCTTCCGTCCCGCTGCGTGATAAAGGCAATCTCATCCTGAACAGCGACGGGATCACAGGAGCGCCTATGCCTATAACTTGAAACATGCCGAGGAAATTCTGGATCCTCCAGGTCAAAGATATGCATCCCCATCTGTGCGCCCAGGTAGAGAGCCTGTTCATTCACCGAGGCTGTTTCAAGGTCACCGTTGCCTATCTGCTGTTCATCGGTTACCAACAACATGGCGTTTTTAGGAGCGGTAACGTCGAAAGCAATGGTGTTAAGTGAATTCCTGTTTACTCCATATACGGTTTGACCGAAGAGGGCCAAAGCATTCATACTTCCTGAATTGATATCAGGAGGTGACTGACCGGCAGTTATAAAGCTTTGCTGTGCTTCATCAGCTGTCTTAAACCATGCTAGATTTAATGAGTTAGGAGCTTCGGACACCTTTTCGGGAAACATGTTCTCGATCCGATCAAGCTCCAATTCATCACCCGTTTCCGAATCGAATTTGAACAAAACAAGATCTTCAAAACTATTAGCAAAAAGATATTGACCTCGGGCAACAGCATCTGTTATACCCGGTACACGGACAACACCAATTGATTGGATATTATCCAGAGAGCTGAGGTCAAAGCGCTCCACAGCAATTCCAGGGTGTACCACATAGAGGACACTCCCTTCCATGAAAATTTTGCCTGCAACTTCTTCCTGAGCGTTAATTGTAAAGCTCAGGGATAGAATAATAAGCATCATGAAATTTTTAAGATGTTTCATCTTTTCTAAAATTTTAATTATTAAATAATCATCGCGACTATAATAAGCCGATCCGAATTGTTTGGCCTTGTATGAGCGCCCCCTTGGTGAAACTTATGGTCAATTTGCCCCAATTTGTATGTTATTTAGTGCCTTACTAAGGACTTGATCTATATTTCCGGGATGAACATTCTCATACCACCCGCCACCTAGGATAGCTAATTTTTCCAGATTAGCTCTGGTTTCAGGGCCGGGGCTTCCATAGGAAAACACGATCAACTGAAGGCCATTCTTGGCAAACTTTTTGGCAATTGGAAATAGCTTTTCAAGCGACATCCTCCCATTTTCAGTTTCCATTTTGCCGTCTGTTGCAAATATGACCACGTTGTTTCCTCCCTTTATCAGGTTCTTGATACCCATATCAAGTCCAAGTTCGAGGGCTGACAGACCATCTGTTCTCCCTCCTGCATTCAGACCACGGAGTTTGGCTTCAACAAGCTCCTGATTTGTGCCTCCAGGTAGCCCATTGAAAATGGCCGCAGGGGAATCTGCGAAGGTGATCACAGAAAAACGATCATTTTTTCTCAGACCAGGTAGAAATCCAATCATGCTATTAGTCAACATAGGTAATTTCCCTTCTTGATCCATCGAATTGGATCGATCTAGTAAAAAAACCACATTATTATACTGTTGAGGAATTTCTGTTGGAAGTTTATTGTTGGGAGGGTCCACCGAAGGCTTGGTTTTGGGGAGAGGTTCTATATTCCCCAGTGGCTGTCTTTTTATTAATTGGCCAGGAGTTGTAAGTTCCTCGGGGTCCTTGAATACATCGGATGGGGCTTGTACGACAGGTTCGGTGGGGATCACCGGAGCATTCAGTTTTGTTGCTTTATAGATATCCCCGGAGCGGATAAAATAAGCTTCCGATTGGGAATGCACTGTCATACCATATTCATCTTCTTGAGTATTGTATGGTGATCCAATATTCATTGGTTCAGACACAGTCCAGTCATTATTAATAGTGACTCTGTAAATATCCAGGCCTCCTTCTCCTCCCGGACGATCTGAAGCAAAATACATCGTAAGATTATCGGCAGCAATAAAAACTGAGCGTTCATCGAAGGAAGTACTACAGCCCAGGCGTGCTACTGGAGCAAACTCTCCTTTTGAAATATGGTGGGCGTAATACAAATCCATCGGGGCCCCATATTCCGGCCCTGCAGCAAATATCAAAGAGCCGTCAGGGGTACGAGTCATTCCATCTGTTGCCTTGAAATCATTCTCGATAAAAAACTGTGTTATAGTCCCACCTAAAGGCCTTGGAGTACCCCAGGTTCCGTCACTATTCATGACTACCTCATAGTAAGGCCCTCCATCAGATTTCCAATTATAAGTCCATCGCTGATAAGTCAGGACCCTTCCTGAGGCTGAAATATGGACTTCATCCTGAGAAAGCTGATCGTTGAACGGCGGATTCAATCTTATCGGTGGACCAAATCCCTCATGCGTATTCGGGCGAGTGGCCATGAAAATATCCCCATCAAAAACAGGCTGGCCATCAAAAGAGCCCATTCTCTGATTGTAAAGCATTCCCCCTCTCAAGGATGTAAAGTAGAAGGTAAGATTATCGGAAGTTAAGCAAAGATTCGATTCCCTCTGCGGAGAATTCAGGATTTCCACTTCCCTGATTTCAGGCTGTTCAGGAAGCCAATCGTTAGCCTGTCCAAGGAGAACAGTAGGTTCAAAAAGAGTGAATACAATCCCAATTAACAATAAGTTATTTTGTGTTTGTATATACATTTTTAAGAATTTAATTTTGATGATCTATCTTCTCATGCTGCGATGTATTGCAATCTTTTGTTGGTCTAGTGGAGACGACGCTTACATCACCAAGCTTAATTAGAAAGCGATCATTATCACTTGGGATATCACCTTCCGGTGTTACTCTCTTGATGAATACCTCAATCTTTTTTATCGTGGTATCCGTGATTACTTCTTTTCCAGACCGATAAGCGCGGAATAGCTGAGCAAACTCGAAGGATCCTTTCCAAACCTCATCGCCAACTTCCTCAATGAGACTTTCTGATGCACCACTTATAACAGGCTTTAGCCAGCAATAGGAAAAACTAACACTGTCGTAGCCATAATGAAGAGGATATAAATCCCAGAACCGACCAAAGTATTCGGATGCTTGGAAAGGTGGAAGGATTTCATAGCTATCAGTATTTATCCGGGACACTTCAATCGTATTCACCGAATCCCGAAAGATCTCGTTCGCTCTATCCACGGCAATATCCAGGGTGATCTCTCCCGAAGCTGACTGTATGATTAGCCTAAAAAGTTCATGTATCAAGGAATCGCCAACCATTTTAAAAGCAGTTTCCGCGTTCTGATAAATCCGCTTTTTCTCAGCGATGGTGTCCCTTTCAGGAACATCTTCTGGGGATATCGCCTTATCTTCCTGAGCGTCACCGGGCAGGTTGAGCACCCTGGAAATCTCAAGTTTTGGCCCCAATGCCATTTCCTTTCGTTTTTTCCTGGGAGAGATTTTTACGACAATCAGCTGTTGAAAAGTGGTATCCCAAAAAGATCTGGACAACTGACATTCTACCTGGAACCCTAATAGTAGTTGGTCACTCTTAACGTCAATATAAAAGTCTTCAAAAAAAAGGGTATTCGGAATAAATCGTGCATATCTATTAATCCTTTGTTTACAAAACTTTCGATAGTTAATGTAGTCTCCCATACCTGAATCCGCAAGTTTGAGCGCATCAAACATAATCAACTTATTATAAGGGACACATATGTTCTTCAATGAACCTCTCAGTGAAACTCCTGAATTAGTCAGGTTACAAAACTGACGGGTAAGATCATAAGCCTTTTCGAGCAGTTCTGAAGTGTCGATTTTTAATGGTTTAAAAAACTGTGTTGAGTCAGCTCTTGTAAGCCTTTCGCCGGGGAGAAACAAATCCTTGGCTAAGGGTACTTTTGTATCATCGATCTTCCCGAACCAATAAGGCGTTTGTTTTGCTTTAGGCAACGCACGCGCAGCATTGATAACGGTTTCCCAGTATTCGAACAATAGCCCCAACCAATTTCGGTCCTTATCATTACTTCCACTGTGTCTACTCAGATGCTCAAAAAATAGAACAGTTCCAATCCCAGAACTACCTTTCCGGATAAATGCACTTTCACCGGGGGAACTACTGACTACTGCAAGGTATCCCCTCGAAGATAGCATTAAGCCTAGTGGATTTTTCTTAAGATCACGAGATACCTGAAATGGCTTTTTGATTTCTTTGATGGACTTTTTACCTGCAGACTTATAGATCGTCAATATTCCGTCCACGTCATAACCGTTATTGGAATAAGTCGTCTGAACAGGTTCCCTTCCCGAAGGAGTAGCGAGTAATTGATTACAAGCGTCGATATTAATAAGGACAAACCCCTTCTTCACAAATGAACTAAGCGGCTGAAGGATTTCTTTCTCTATATCCAAATGGAAGTCTGTTCTCCTTGACCTTTCGTCATAGCAATTTATTGCAGGCAGTGCTCCACCTCTATTTTTTCCATGATCGTAAAGATGGAAGAAAATAATAGCTGTTGAATCACGGGATAACTCCCTGATCAGTTCACGTACCTTTTTGAGATTGAAATCGCGAAAAGTAAGATCTCTCGAGATATGCCTTACCTCTTCATTTTCTCGTGTAACCTCTGTGATATAGCTAGTCATAATATCATGGGCCTCCAACCCAAAAAGATTACCGTCTTCCATCGTGGAGCAGAAAATGGAATAAAAATTTCTTTTGGGTTGGGCTTCCAATAAAAGAGTGGAAGCAAGGAAAAGGACAAAGGGTAAATAGAAGTTTTTCATAGAAAAAATAGTTTAGTTTGTAAAGTGAAGTTCGACCCAAGTAATGAGTTAGTGGCATCTTTTCTACCACTGCCTCAAAACTTGAAGTAGAGTTTAGTTCTTACTAAAATCCTGTTCCAATACCATCTGAGTCCAACGGGAGTTGGTGCGGAGAACCGATTTGTCGCTTGATCCTCGTTCGATCTTTAACATTTCGGTTCCCCAGTTGATCAAATTCCATTTGTTGGTAATGTCCCCATCCCATCGATATACCTCATGAGAAGGGCTGTCAGCCTCCACAATAATCCGGCCAAGCTCAGTAGCGGTGATGGGCAGATCTTTTCTGGATTCAGGGACCAGATGGAGCGTTCGATTAAGGCGATGAGAGTTCACCGGATGAATCGTACAGTATAGTTCACCAACAAACTGATGCCACTGTGTCCGGCTTACCTCCTGTTTTTTCAGCGATTCAATTATTTTCAGATCATCATCAAAGTTTTTTTCATATCTACTCATCAGGGAATTTGCCTCTACCAGGATTTCTTCCAATTTCATACGTTTCCCTTTTTGGAAGGTAGAATACCTCTGGTCAGCGTGTAGGATGGTAAGGTTGCTACAAACCTCAACATTCTGACCATAAGCAATTTCTTCACCTTTATCAGTCATATTTACCACCAACATTGGAGAATAATCATCGTGGATTCCTTTAACAGTAATAATAGCCATGGCTCGCTCAGCAACCAGCCTTCCTGGGTCAGCTTCTAGGAGTTCCTCGTCAGTTAGCTTATTAAGTGTTTTTTCTGTATCATTGATGTATAACAAGCTTTGTCGATCAATAATAGTTTTAATTTCAATCTCAGAATTATTATCTTTGATGCAATCTTGGAACTGACTGGCAAGTTGTTCGACAAGTTTAGGGTTTGCTAAACGCCTGACTTCAGAGTTTTTTGTGTACATTTTCTGAAAGGCCGGCCACTCAAGATAAAGGTGTCGGGGAAGCTCTAACTCTCTGTTTACTTCTGGAGGAGATTTAAGAAAGTCTTGTACTTTAAAGTTACTCATGATTCAACAGTTATTTAGTTATTTAATACATCGTAGATTCTATTCCGAATAAAATCTACTTCTGGATAATTTCAATTGAAAAGTGCTAATTACGACCTCGAAAATTGTTTGAAATTTAAGGCGGTTCTTAAGGGTTACATTCTGTCCCTTAATTTGAAGTTAAGGTAACCTAGATTCGGTTGTATGGACTTGTATGAAAGAAAAAAAAGAATTGTAGCCTCGTTTACTTTTTCCTGGGAAATTATAGATGAGAATGATGAGGACGTTCATGTCCAAGGTAGGAACTTTGATGCTAGCAAAGAAGAGAATGGAGATTCTCGGGTGACGAAGAGGTTTCGTCTTAAAGGTAGAAAAGGTCAATAAATCAATTAATGGGTGCGGATAGATTTCCTTTTGAAAATCAAGGATACAGATAGATTGTTATGTTTCTAATAAGCCAAAACTTACCTTAATTTATATCTCTGTTTTTCCGAAAATAAAGGTTTTAATCACCAATTAGACAAAGAAGTTGTTTAAAGTAATTTCGCTGGACTGCAGGATAAGCATTGAGCACATTGACTTCAGCTATTTTTCGTCCCGTACTTTCCATGTAAGAAACCTGCCTGGCTATTGCCAAAGGCAAACAGGCGGAGCAGCGGCGGGTGGAGCGGAAAGTGGTGATTTATTAAATCGTAGGTTCAGACGAGGACGTCTGAACGAGCAGAGTCGTTTTATCATTTTCCTTGTCCTATGGTTGTCTCCTGGTTTCCTAACTCCTAAAACCTACCAGCTAAGACTTAAATCCAAATTTCCGGATTTCCTATCTTCCGGATTTCCCACTTTCCTACTCTCCCATTTTCCCTAAAACTGCCCAAAGGCATCGACCTGGTTTTTCTCGATCGGGATATTGATGAAGTCGAGGGAGCCGGGTTTGACGCGTATGAAGAAGGCAAACGTACCCCGCTGGGGTTGGGTGGAGATCCCCATTTCCCAGCAGTGCAAGTCACGGCTGAAGGAAAAATCGGGATAGGTGAGGCGCTGATTCCGAAAATCATAACCAATATTACCGATCCGGACATTCCATTTTGGGGAGAGGCGGACACTCTGGATGCTCAAACTCAAAGAGTGAGTGGACACGAAAGTCGTATCTTTTCCCTGATTAAAGTCAAATTCGCGGCGAAAGGCGAGGGTATGGGACAGTCGCATGCCATTAATAATGTCAAGTAATTCATTTTTTGGAGGGGCAGGGCTGTCCTTTTCTTCTCCGTCTTCCTTATCCCGTTTCTTTTTTCCTTTATTAAAATTATCAATAATATTCTGCAACTTACTTACGGTCAGATTGGAGTTGAACCGGAAAGTCGCATTTTCGAAGCGCAAAGGGCGACGATCTCCGTTCCAGGCTAGTACGTTTTCACGGTTGCCTTCTTCATCTAAAGAATACGGGTCAAAACTAGCCCTGAATTGAAAATTAGTTACCTTCCAGAAAATATCAGTAGTTCCGCTTATGCTTACCCTACTAAATTGAAAAGAATCGGCCGCAAAATTATAGGAGCCATTAATATTTACGTTTCGTAGCAGCGAAAGCTTATTGAAGGAAGAATCCCGTTTGGAAAAGGTCTTGGCCTCAAATAGGTTATTAAACCCATAGGTCAGCCGCATCTGTTGCCCGTTTCCGGTTGGTCGGGACAATCCGGAAACAGAGGGAAAAATTGAGCGTTCTTCAAAACGCTCGTCTTCGGTAAGGCTGGGATCAGAGCTGGTTTGAACGGTTTCAAAATATCCCCATCTCGGATCGGTATAATCCGGCTCAAAAGTAAACCCGATATTGGGTTTAATCGTATGCCGGATCCCCCTGAGCCAGCCCTTCTTAAATTGAGCAGTACCAAATATTTGGGTAAAAATGCTGATCCCCAAATCATAGCGCCGAAACGATTTAAAGCGGTTTACCAGTGTATCCGAAAACGTTCCGTAGGTCGTGTCATTAACCACCATTATTTCTCCGTTTACGGTATCTCTCGACACCTCTTCTATTCCAAGCGTAGGGTCAAAAACGCCCTGTCTCACCCGGAAATACCAATCTTCATCGTAGTTGAACCTCGGTGTTACCGTAAGAAATTTTAAAAACTTCAGGGAAGCGTCGGTAGAAATGGAGTGGGTAGCTCCAAATTCGGCGTCTCTAAGAGTTTGCTCGGTAAATAATAAAGAATCGACCGTATTAAACTGGTTAAATGCGCGGGCGTCATAGTCAAAGGCGATACGCTCATACCAACGCTCTTTAGATCCGACCTTGTTCCTTCGTTTAAAAGGATAAATATTTTGCATTTGAAGGTCGATATTGGGGAAATTGACGGTCACTTCCCTTGATCGGGTATTTTGAGAGTGGGTCAAGCTGGTGTTAAGGGTAAACGGACTATTTGGGAAGTTTCTGGTAAAGGTCATATTAGAACTCAACTGATTGTTCAGAACCGCCTCAGCGTTATTATCGTTGAGCTGCTGATCGTTATTGATCTGTATATCTACCCCTCCTCCAAAGGTATTATAAGGATGTGCTTTGGAACCTTGCTGATGATTCCATTGAATGGTAAATGACTCTTCTTCCCGTATCTCAGTTGAATTCGGAAACTCTGATCGCCGATTGGAGTACCGCAAAAATAAACTTCCGTTGTACTTGTAACGCTTGACATATCTTGGCCTGACGGCAACCCGGAATGTACCCCGCGTATAGGCATCGAAAAGGACCTCCACATCTGCCTTTTCACCCAATGGTGTATAGTAACCAATATTTCTCAGACCAAATCCAAGTTCTCTGGACCGTTCGTAATCTCTTGGAAAGACCAGCCCTGCCGTTTTCCCTTCCGTAATCGGAAAAAAACCAAAAGGCAATACAACCGGAGTGGGTACATCTGCAATTTGTAAATTGGAGGGTCCGATAATTACGACCTTATTAGGAACTACCTTCTGCTTACTACTCATAATTCCAAAGTGCGGATGATCCAGATTACAAGTGGTAACGAGGGCATTTTTACTGAAAATGACATCTTCATTACTATCCTTTCCCCCTTTACCGATATACTTTGCTTTTTGGGCATGTACGTACAGATCGCCTTCCTGGGAGGTTGCTTCATAGACAATTCCTTTCGAAGTTGTAAAGTCATATTGTAATTTATCGGCGACAAATCCCTGATCCTGGTCTTTAAAATCCGGCATTCCTGACAGGCGACCACTACTATCTCTAAAGGGTTCTGCGATCACTGAATTACTTTTTAGGTCAACGATGATATGGCCGGCTTCCAGGTTAATCGTTTGATATTTTAAGTAGGCTTTTCCATATAGGTACACTTTTTGCTCTACAACATCGAAAAGCATAGAGTCCTCGGCACCATAATCTACCTGGGCTTCAAATGCATCATCGGCATATTCTACGTTATCAGGTAGGATAAGGGTATCGCGGAGAGCGGTATCAATTGGAAGGCTATCTTGTACAGGTGGCAGTGTATCGAGAGGAGGTGGCGGCGGCAGGGTGTCCGGTTGGGTGGACTGACCAAGCGCGATGATACAACCAAAAAGGGAAACTATTGATAATATATAATTTAATTGAATCAAATACAGTTTACTGTTTGAATTTACTTTTATATTTTTGATGTCAGTTCTGTTAAATGCAAATTATTGCATCATTTTTTACCTTACTTCATCAAATGTTTTGATGAATTCAAAAAAAGTTATAACTTCAAAAACTACGAGTGAATTATCCCGCGCTAAGTTTCAATTTTAAAATAAGATTTCAGCAACTGTTTCTGCTGGAATTCATTAGGAACACTTAAATCAAATCCAAGCTATGGTGAGCGTTTATGTATGGTTAACGACTTTATTGTGCTTTTTGCCGTCTTCCGTTTTTTACTTTAACAATTCTTTTAGTAATCCGCCCATTCCTAAAGAAATTGTTAACGCTACCCCGACTGCCTGCCAACAGCATACTTGTGCCTTACATCACCACGCTGCACAACAACAAAATCGCATTGCCTTTGGAGAGGATTTGGGCAAATATATTAAAGAAACCGTAATCCGCAACAACTCTTACAAAATTCAAACCATTGTTATCGATCCGGGTCACGGTGGTAAGGATCCCGGATGCCTGGGAACCTTTACCCAGGAAAAGGATATTGCCCTAAATATCTCCCTCAAATTAGGCAAAGCGATCAAAGAATTATATCCTCACATAAATGTTATTTATACCCGTTCTACCGACGTATTCATCCCGCTTTATAAAAGAGCTTCCATCGCCAACCAGAATGATGCAGACCTTTTTATGTCGGTACATTGCAATTTCTCCGAGCTGTCCAACCTTACCGTTGGTACCGAGACATATATTATGGGATTGCACACAGCCAACTACAACCTGAATGTCGCTAAACGCGAAAACAGATCTATTCTTTTGGAAGAAGACTATAAAGAAAACTACGGCGGTTATGACCCTAATTCACCTGAGGGGCACATCATCCTCTCCATGTTTCAAAATACGTTTCTGGAACAAAGCATTTTATTTGCCGAGAAGGTGGAATCTACTTTTCGTAAAAAATCCAACCGTGAAAGCAGGGGAGTCAAACAAGCGGGTTTTGCTGTTTTAAAAGGGACAACTATGCCCAGCGTACTAATCGAAACCGGTTTTCTGAGCAATCTTGAAGAGGAGCGCTTTCTATCCTCTGACAGAGGTCAGCGAACCATCGCAAACTCTATCACCGGCGCTTTTGTAGCCTACAAACGCGGAGTAGAACGCGAACCCTTGACGAATGAAGAACCAGCTAAAAAACTGGAAAAAGAAGAAATCCCCTTCCTTTCTGCTATTCCGACTCCTTCAAGCGGAAAACCTCCTAAAAAGCAAAAAGCTTCCAACTCAACCTCCCAAAAGCAACAAATTAGCCCGCCACCTTCCTATACAGCTGCCCCCATTCGCTATAAAGTCCAACTTCTTGTTTCCGATGCTCCCGTACAAACTGACCAAGCCAATTGGAAAAAACTGGATTATCTGGTCGAAATAAAAATGGAAAATGACCTGTACAAGTACCTGGCAACCGGGTTTCGCAGTTATGAAGAAGCATCAAAGGCTAAAAAGGAACTCCGATCGGTAGGATTTGACCAGGCATTTATTGTAGCCTACAAAAAAGGTAAGCGTATTCCTATCGATCAGGCCCGAAAAACAGAAAAAGATCTTTCCGGTTCTTGATGGTTAAGAGATTAAATTTGGTTTCTATTAGAACAAATTCCCATTTTTTTCCGTTTTTTGCCCTACAATTTGAAGTAGATGCTTCAACTTGATTGTCCATTTAATAAAAACTTAATATGTCAAACGAAACCAAAATCGGAATCTTAGCGGTTGTTGCTATTGCGGCCCTCATATGGGGATACCAATTTCTAAAAGGCCAGAATATCCTAAGCGCTTCCCGAACGCTATATGCAAAATATACAGATGTTGATATGCTCAAATCTTCGAATCCGGTTTTATTACACGGGCTGGAAGCAGGCGTCGTCACAGAAGTCCAATTTAAAGACAAAAGCATGGATACGATCCTGGTAGCTATGCGCCTGGATAAAGGTATTAATGTTCCCAATAATGCCGTAGCAGTCATCGTCGACCAAGGTATGATGGGCGGTAAAGCAGTTGAGCTAATATTAGGGGTTCCCTGCGATGATAAATTCCCGTGTCCTACCAAAGAGAACTATGTTCGCGGAGAAACGCAGAGCTATCTTAAATCTATTCTGGGTTCTCCTAAAGAGCTAAATCCCTACTTCAAGGAAATCGCCGACGGTCTGGGCATTATCCTGGACACGATTGGTTCGAAAGTAGATATTTCAAGCGATGATAAAGGACTGGGTAAAACCATCAACGATTTTCAACAAACCCTCGCCAATCTGAATGCCGCTACCCGGTCTTTAGAAAATCTACTCAACTCCTCTTCCAGAAATATCGATGCCATCACCGAAAATCTCGCTGCTGTGACCGGCAACCTTAAAGGAAGCAATACCGACATTCAAGACCTCTTCGGCAATGCCGCCGACTTCACCGGCAACCTTAAAGAAATAGAACTGAAAGAAACCATTTCTTCCCTGAATACCACAGTAGAGCAGCTTGGCGTTGTACTCGACTCCGTCTCTACCACCTTCTCTAACCTCAATACCCTTACTTCTGACCTGAACAATGGTGAAGGTACTGTTGGACAATTACTTACTGACGAGGCACTATACTTCAACCTCAATGAGGCTCTCGTCCGGATGGATTCCCTCTTTACCGATATTCAGCAACATCCCTACATTTACAGCCCGCTAAAAAAACGAAAACGCGTACTCCGCTACAGGAGGAAAGATGCGGAAGAAGGGAGATGATGGGGCAACGGGGCAGCGGGACAGCGGGGCGTTTAGGAATTAGAGATTAGGAAAGAAAAGAAAAGAAAATTTTCGTCACTACTGGACTACGATATGACGCCTTAACAAAATTGAAATTTTCAACAATATTTCCTAAACAATCACTCAACTATGCCCTCACCCAAACACATACGGAAATACTATGAAACGCACGGCGTTGAGGGGTACTATGAGCAATTTGGAGACCAATATGAAAATCCACACTTTCCCCATGTAAGGCAATTATTAATCAACAATAAATCCCGTATTGATTATACCAACGTTTTAGACCTCGGATGCGGAGGCGGAGAGGTGACCAATGTCTTGCAGGAATTGGGATATTCGGAAATGAAAGGGATAGACCCTTTCACCAAATCATTGTATGAATCTCAAACCAATTGTGGTTGTCTTTCCTGGTCGTTTGAAGATATCATCAGTAAGGGGATTAAAGGGGAATTTTCAAGTATTATTTGCAGTTTTGCCATGCATCTGCTCCCTGAGAAACAATTATTTCCGCTTTGTTATCAATTGTTTAAAGCTACTAATCAGTTGGTAATTATCACGCCCCATAAACGACCGGTATTGGAGAGCATTCCTCAGATACTCCTGGATTTTGAGGATTTTGTATTGACTTCAAAAGAAAAAAAAGTGCGCTTAAAGGCATATAAAACTACATTTGTATATTAGTGAAAGGTAACGTAAAGCAAGCGTATTCTTCTGAAAATTGGAGTTTTCAGGAAGCAACTTCGCTCAATGATAAATTTAACACACACTCATGAAGGTATTAATTATTGGAGGAGGGAATATGGGCCTTACCTATGCCCGGAGTTTCCTGAGATCACATATTGCCACCAAGGAAAATATGATGATCCTCGAAAAATCTGCCGGAAAAGCCGAAGAGCTATCACAAAAGGGAATTGGCACGGTCTATGGCACGCCAGATACGTGTATCAAGCCGGCGGATCTGATCATTTTAGCGGTAAAACCTCAAGATACGCCCGCTTTGTTTGAAACGCTCCGCCCTTTGGTCGATCCCGAACAGGTATTTCTATCTATCATGGCGGGAGTAAAGATGCAGACCATTAAGGAGTCGCTCGGAGTACGAAAAGTAATCCGAGCCATGCCCAACCTACCTGCTCAAACCGGTATGGGCATGACGGCTTTTACCTCTTCTGATGAAGTCACCAGAATCGAACTGGTCATGGTTCAAAATCTGATTAATACAACCGGCAAATCCATCTATGTTGAAAATGAAGCTGCCATAGATGCAGCAACAGCTATCTCCGGAAGTGGACCTGCTTACGTATTTTACTTTATGGATGCGCTTATTCAGGCAGCTCAATCTATGGGGTTTTCCGAATCGGAAGCCGAACTCCTGGTCAGCCAAACCTTCAAAGGAGCAGTTGACCTGTATGCTAATGCAGACCTCACCTGCGAGAACTGGATCCAACGAGTTGCTTCTAAAGGCGGAACAACGGAAGCCGCTATCGCCTCCTTTCTAGAAAATGAAGTCCATCAGGATATTATCGACGGAGCGAAAGCGGCTATGGACAGGGCTATTGAGCTGGGTAAAAGCGATAAATAACCGCAAAAAAAGTAGATCAACACAGCAACATATGAATGAACAGAATACAAACCCGTTTTTTAACTTATTTATGGAGGAAATCAAGCGTCGGCTATTTGAAGAGAGCCTGCCCCGTTTGCACAAATGTCTGGGGCTCCTTTCTGAACAAGAGATCTGGCACCGGCCTAATTACGAAACAGTAAGTGCCGGCAATCTAATCCTCCACCTTTGCGGAAATGCCCGGCAATGGATTCTTGCCGGGCTCTGCGGCCAGCCTGATACCCGACAGCGACAAAAAGAGTTTGACGAAAAGGGTCCAATTTCCACTGAAAAATTGATCAACGAACTGAATATCTTGGAAAGAGAACTCCAAAAAGCTTTAGACCAGATACAACCACAACACCTTTTGAAGCAATACGAGGTTCAAATCTTTAAAGAAAACGGGATCAGCATCTTAGTGCATGTTGTAGAGCACTTTTCCTACCATGTGGGGCAGGTAACGTATATCGTAAAATCATTGAAAAATATAGATACGAAATATTATGGTGGGCATGATCTGGGGTAAGGCTATCTCAACTAAAATGGCATAAGGGTGACTTCCTTCAGTAAGCCTTTTAAAAACTAGCTAAGCAAAAATTGAAAAATCGTGAATCATCCCGTCTTGCATATGGTAATCCGAAACGGGATGATTCCTATTTATTGCTTGACGTCTATTTTACCAGGAAATATCGTCTTCCGAATCTATTTTGGTCTCTTCATATGAAGACCCTTGGTCTTTATCTTCATTGTCATTATTATTGTCATTGTAATGGTCATCTCCCTCTTCTTGTCTTTTTGCTTCCCATTCTTCGTGTTTCTTGGTGTACTCGTCATAATCGTAGTCGGGCATCAACTCAGTCTTTACATGATCAATCGTCTCTTCTAAAGCACTAAGAAAGCGATTAAAATCTTCTTTGTAAAGGAATAACTTGTGTCGCTCATAGCCTTGGCCATTAAACTTTTTAGTACTTTCCGTCAAAGTAAGATAATAATCGTCTCCCTTCGTTTGGCGAACATCAAAGAAATAAGTCCTTCTTCTGCCAGCCCGAACTTTTTTGGAAAAAACACTCTCAAATCTCCTAGAATTTCTCTCGTTATCCACGGTTATAAATAAAGTTTGGTGAAAAAATCATTTGGAAGCCACCCACAATAAACATTATTATTATTGAATAGCGTTAATTTTGTATACAAAAGTAAAGATTTGTTTAAAAAATCAAAAAACTAAAAATTAAATTACCTAAATTTAACAAGCAACAGCAAAAGGCCGTCAAAAAACGAATAGCAATACAAAGGTAAACATTTTTGACAAATCGCTGGTTATCCACCAACCTACCCATTGAGTATCATGCTTCTACAAATTTTATTAACATTTTGTTGGTAAATTAAGCTTCACAGGCACGAATTCTAAAAAAGAATTGTTTAAATTTAAAGTTCTTTCATACTACCTAAACCAGAACTATTTTATATGCCAGAATTTGTTCACCTACATTGTCACACCCAATTCTCCCTGTTAGACGGAGCCTCCGATATTGGTGTCATGATGGATAAAGCAGCACGGGACGGCCAAAAAGGCGTTGCGCTGACCGATCACGGAAATATGTTCGGCGCCTTCAAGTTTGTCTCTGAAGCGCATAAACGCGACCTAAAACCTATCATCGGATGCGAGTTCTACCTGGTTGAAGACCGCCACCGGAAAACCTTCTCCCGGGCAAATGGGGAGCTGGACAAACGATTTCACCAGCTTCTTCTGGCTAAAAATGCCGAAGGCTATGAAAACCTCTCCAAATTATGCTCTCTGGGATTTATTGAGGGCCTCTACTCCAAATTCCCACGGATCGATAAAGAACTTATCCTAAAACACCACAAAGGACTTATCGCCACCAGCTGCTGCATCGGTGCCGAAATTCCACAAGCCATCCTGCACGGACAAGTAGAAAAAGCGGAAGAACTGGTCAAATGGTGGCTCAATATATTTGAAGATGACTTTTATATCGAACTGCAACGACACCGCGGTCTTGAAAATATCGACGGCCTGGGGGTCAGCCAGGAAGATGTCAATCAACAATTGCTTCGGTTTGCCGAAAAATACAACATCAAAGTCATCGCTACCAATGATGCCCATTATGTTGAAGAGGAAGATTGGACATCACACGATATCCTCCTCTGCATCAATACCAATAGCCTGATCGAAGAAGAAAAGCGGTTCAAATTCCCGAGTTCCGATTTCTACTTCAAAACGACCTCAGAAATGGGGCAGCTGTTTCATGACGTTCCTCAATCGCTGGATAATACCCTCGAAATTTTTGATAAAATCGACAACCTGCAACTGGCCAGAGACGTCCTACTGCCGGCCTACCCTATTCCGGAAGGCTTTACTACACAAGATGAATTTCTTCGCCATATGACTTTCGAAGGCGCTAAGAAACGCTATGGAACGATCACGCCCGAAATTGAAGAACGCCTGAATTTTGAATTGTCCGTCATCAAACAATCGGGCTATCCCGGTTATTTCCTCATCGTACAAGACTTTACCAATACTGCAAAAGAGATGGGCGTATCAGTTGGCCCGGGCAGAGGCTCCGCCGCCGGCTCGGCAGTGGCCTATTGTATCGGGATTACCAATGTAGACCCCATCAAGTACGACCTGCTTTTCGAGCGGTTCCTGAATCCGGAACGGATCTCCATGCCGGATATCGATATTGACTTCGATGATGTAGGCCGACAAAAAGTGATCGACTATGTAATCGATAAATATGGAAAAAACCAGGTCGCTCAAATTATCACCTACGGCTCTATGGCCGCCAAAATGTCGCTGCGCGACGTCGGAAGAGTCCTCAATGTCCCCCTTCCCGAAGTTGACCGGGTAGCTAAAACTTTTCCTACCCACCTCAAAGCTTCTCTCAATAAAGTACTGGCCGCTGATGATATCGACCCAAAGCTTAAGGGATCAATGAACTCTGAAGATGTAGAAAAAGCTTACAAATTCAGACAACTGGCTGAAGCTGAAGATACGATCGGCGAAATGATCCGTACCGCTAAGAAACTGGAAGGGTCTGTTAGAAATACGGGTATCCACGCCTGTGGCGTAGTAATCACTCCGGATGACATTACCAGATACGTTCCCGTAAAAATTGACAAGGACTCGGATATGCTCGTGTCTCAGTTTGACAATAGCGTGGCCGAAGATGCAGGATTACTAAAAATGGACTTCCTGGGGCTCAAAACCCTAACTATAATAAAAGATGCCATCAAATTGGTTAATCAAACCAAAGGCATCGAGATTGATCCGGATGAAATTCCCCTCGACGATCCGGAAACTTACCAACTTTTCCAACGTGGAGAAACCATAGGCATCTTCCAGTACGAGTCGCCGGGAATGCAAAAGTATATGAAAGAATTGGTACCAAACCAATTTCTTGATCTCATTGCCATGAACGCCCTCTATCGACCGGGACCATTGGCCTACATTCCTAACTTCGTTGCACGTAAACACGGTCGGGAACCCATCACCTATGACTTGCCCGAAATGGAAGAGTTTCTCAAAGAAACTTACGGGATCACCGTCTACCAAGAGCAGGTAATGCTGCTCTCCCAAAAACTCGCCAACTTTACCAAGGGCCAGGCGGACATGCTGCGTAAAGGGATGGGGAAAAAGAAAAAGAAGATCATTGACATGCTCTACCCCAAGTTTATTGAAGGTGGAGAAGCTAATGGTCACCCTAAAGAAACGCTGGATAAAATTTGGAAAGACTGGGAAGCCTTCGCCTCCTATGCTTTTAACAAATCTCACTCCACCTGTTATGCCTTTGTGGCCTTCCAAACCGCCTACTTAAAGGCGCACCACCCGGCTGAATTTATGGCTTCCGTGCTGACGCACAACAAATCGGATATTTCCAAAATCACTTTTTTCCTAAGAGAATGTAAGCGAATGGGGCTTACGGTGCTCGGTCCGAGCGTCAATGAAAGTGAGGCAGACTTTTCAGTAGATGAGGAAGGAAACGTCCGCTTTGGCCTGTCCGCCCTTAAAGGCGTCGGAGAAGGGCCGGTAAAGGAAATCCTCGAAGAGCGTAGAGAAAATGGCTCCTATACCTCTATTTTTGATTTTGTTCAACGGCTACCACTCAAAGCAGTTAATAAAAAGGTGATGGAAAGCCTTGCCCTGGGTGGTGCTTTTGACCTGTTTGCAGACCTCCACCGGGCACAGTTTTTTGCTCCGTCTGAAAAGTACGAAACGTTTATTGAACACCTCACAAAGTATGGCCATGCTTATACCCAACAAAAAGCAGAAAGCATGCATTCCCTTTTCGGCGCCTCCGATGAAGTGCTGCTTCCGGAACCCAAAGTGCCCGATTGCAACCCCTGGAGCCTCGTCGAAAAACTGGGTAAAGAAAAGGAGGTAACGGGGATCTATATTAGCGGACATCCACTGGACGATTATGCAGTGGAAATAAAGAACTTCACTTCCTCATCACTCGATAAACTGGAAAAATATAAGGGACAAAAAGTTACCGTCGCGGGGATCGTAACCCAGGCAAACCATCGCATCAGCAAAAAAGGTACCGGATGGGGCTTATTTACGATCCAAGACTTTACCTCCTCCCTTGATTTTCCACTATTTAGCGAAGATTACCAGAAATTTAAACATCTCCTCGAAGTGGGCGAAGTCGTCTATATAAAAGGGATGTACCAGAAAAAATGGAACGCTGAAGATGAATATCAACTCCGCATCCATGAAGTACGACAACTGGAAACGGTAGGGAAAGAACTAACCGACTCGATAACCTTAAAGATAAAGGTGCACGAGATCTCTGAGCAGCTTATTGATGAAATTGAAACCCTCTGTGAGTCCTACAAAGGGCCTCATAAGCTAAAAATGTTATTTTTGGACCATATGAATCGTATTTCACTCAACCTGGTAGCCAAAAACAAGACGGTCAACGCAGACAATGACTTTGTCAACCATTTGGAGAAACTGGGTGTTGATTACAAACTTAATTAACGTCAAATATTCAGCTACTTGGACCTCCATACCAAAATTATACTGCTTCTTTTTTGTATGCTTTTTTTAGCAGCTACCCTCTTTGGGCAACGTCGCCCAAAGAGAGGAACCTGGTTTGGTAACCAGGATGACTTTAAGATTGGACTCGGTTATCAAAACCTCTCCTACTACAACCTTGGAACTTTCCAAATCAATGCAGAGTATTCCAAATCTTTTACAGAGCCCCTGATTATTGCCCTTTCCCTTGATTATGGGTTCGGAGATTCTGATCTGGACCTTCCGGGTACTTCCGTTCGGGTACACAGTTTCAGTATCAATCTGACCGGAAATGTCCGGATTGTCAATGAAAGAAAGCACGACTTGAGGTTAGGAGGCGGAATTTCTGCCCGATATTTCAGCAAGGATAAACGTATTCTCCCTACTGCAGAAAGTTCTGCCTTGCTGCAGCCCGGCTTCCTGGTTCAGGGGCTGTATAGCTTTATGATCAGCGAACGTTGGTTTCTAGGCTTCAAAGGCGGTTTTCAATACTACGAACCCTCCAATACCGTATTTTTTGGATTAGGGCACCTCGGTGTGAAATTATAATATCTCCTTGATAATAACCTGATCAACACCTCGTTTATCTTTTAGCCTGTTTCTAAAAGGATACTTAATCTACTTTTTCATTCAGTTCCTATACCTGCCACCAAATTTTAAGACTATCTCCTTATTATTGAAGTTATTTAAACCTTTTTATCAACATTTTTACCTGATAAACGATTTACTATTAGTTTATTAACCAGGTTAAACTGTATTTATGAAAAAATTACTATTGGCTTTATTCTTATTGTCGGGAACACTTTGCATTGGACAGGCACAACGACCCGTCGAGTACGATAAGTTTGAAGATTTTATGCCCCGCCTGGCCGAAAAAGACGATACCACCTATGTAGTGAATTTCTGGGCAACCTGGTGCAAACCTTGTGTGGAAGAACTCCCCTATTTCGAAGCTTTTGGAGAAAAATATAAAAACCAAAAGGTTAAACTGCTTTTGGTAAGCCTTGATTTTCCTAATCAGATAGAAAGCAGGCTAATACCTTTCATTGAAAAAAAACAACTGCAAAGCGAAGTAGTTGTTTTGAAAGACACCAGACAAACCACCTGGATTCCTAAAGTATCTGACGAATGGTCGGGAGCCATACCGGCTACTCTTGTTTACAATGCTGAAGAGAGAGCCTTTTTCGAACAAAATTTTCACAGCGTAGAAGAACTTGAAGCAGTTGTCACTCCGCTTATCCGAGGAAACTAACAAATTGCCAACCAGAGCAATTTTTAAACTACTTTTTTGACCTTTCTTCCTAAATTTTTTTAAAATCAAACGTTAATTTATCTATTATGAAACAACTATTAAAACTGACTACCTTATTCGCTATGGTTATTGGATTAACTATTTCGGCGACCACTCCTGATGGAGGACCGTTAAAAGTTGGCGATGTAGCCCCTAACTTTGAATTGATGGGGGTAGACGGAGAAAAAAAATCACTTGACTCCTACGAAGATGCCAAGGGTTTTATCGTTATCTTCACTTGCAATCACTGCCCCTATGCGGTCAAGTACGAAGATCGGATCATCGATTTGCACAAGAAGTTTGCCCCTGAAGGTTTCCCCGTTATTGCCATCAACCCGAATGACCCGGATGTTCAGCCTGCCGACAGCTTCGCAAAGATGAAGGAAAGAGCGGAAGAAAAGGGCTTTCCATTCGACTACTTATTTGACGAAGGTCAAAAAGTTTATCCGCAATACGGAGCAACACGGACACCTCACACTTTTGTCCTTGATCAAGACCGGGTGGTGAAGTACATTGGAGCCATTGACGACAATTACGCAGATGCAGATGCCGTAGAGGAGCATTATGTTGAAAACGCTATTGATGCCATTAAAAAAGGCAAGGATGCTGATCCCAATGAAACAAAAGCGATTGGTTGTACGATAAAGACCAAATAATAATCCATAATAGTATAATTCACAAGAGGTTTACTTAAAAAATGGTCATTTTTTAAGTAAACCTCTTGTAAAAAAAATGATTGAAACTTACTGATTTTTTAGTCGATCGTATCGCTTTTCATAAAACCCTCTCATAATATATCCATAAAGCGTACCGGCAAAAATAAAAATCAATAAATACAACAGGAACTCCGTAATAGTATTGATAACCAAAGACTGGTCAAAAAAGAAATAGAATAGCTGGAGTAAAAACAGCGTTGGTAATCCCCAGCCAATCACACCAAAGAACAGGTAAAACTTCCATTTACCCATCTTTCTCCAGCGTTCCCAGCGCTCTACAAACTTTTTGTCTTTTTCTGATAACATACAGCCATGATTTGTAATGACGTAAACGCGCGTCATCATCAATGCCCATTCTTCAATGCTGCATAATTTTTATAATAATGCGGTATGGTTTCTATCCCCTTATAAAAATTAAATAACCCGTAATGCTCGTTGGGGGAATGGATGGCATCGGAATTAAGTCCAAAGCCCATCAGTACCGATTTAAGGCCAAGCACTTGCTCAAAGAGGGCTACGATAGGGATACTTCCGCCTTCTCGGGTAGGGATTGGTGCCTTCCCAAAGGCGCTTTCCATTGCCTGAGCAGCAGCTTGATATTCCGGCGTATCGGTTGGTGTAACAACTGGTTCGCCTCCGTGATGAGGAGTAACTTTTACTTTAACAGAGGGAGGCGCAATGTTCTCAAAATGCGTTTTAAACAATTGAGTAACCTTTTCAGAAGTTTGATTCGGCACCAAACGCATACTAATTTTGGCGCTGGCTTTTGAAGGAAGAACGGTTTTGGCGCCTTCACCTATGTAACCACCCCAAATTCCATTTACATCCAGCGTCGGGCGTATAGATACCCGCTCCAGTGTAGTAAACCCTTTTTCGCCTTGTACATCACCAATATCGAGGTCCTTTTTATATTGAGCCAGGTTGAAGGGTGCTTCGTTCATTTTGGCTCGATCTTCAGCACTGACCTCCTTGACATCGTCGTAAAAACCAGGAATCGTAATGTGGTTATTTTCATCGTGCAAACTGGCGATCATATCGCATAATACGTTGATCGGATTGGCGACTCCCCCTCCGTATACCCCGGAGTGAAGGTCTCTATTAGGGCCGGTTACTTCTACTTCCACGTAGCTCAGTCCTCTCAAACCAACCGTTACAGAAGGCGTATCATTGGCAATAATAGAGGTATCAGATATTAACACCACATCAGCCGCCAGCATTTCTTTATTTTCTTCGCAAAAAGTAGCCAGGTTGCTGGACCCCACCTCTTCTTCTCCTTCGATCATAAATTTCACATTACAGGCCAATTCATCGTTGGCGGCCATGGCTTCAAAGGCTTTTACATGCATATAAACCTGTCCCTTATCATCACAGGCTCCCCTTGCGTAAATCGCTCCCTGCGGATGGGCCTCCGTTTCTTTGATCACCGGGTCGAAAGGTCCTGATTCCCATAAATCCATGGGGTCAGGGGGCTGAACATCATAATGGCCGTAAACTAAAATAGTTGGCAAGGAAGCATCCACTATTTTTTCTGCATAAACAATAGGATGCCCGGCAGTAGGAATAATCTCCGCTTTATCGACTCCCGCAGCTTCCATTTTTTTCTTAAGAAAGGCTGCTGCCTCAAGCATATCGGGCTTATGAGCAGGATCAGCGCTGACTGATGGAATCTTTAACCATTCCATTAATTCATCTAAAAAACGTTGTTTATTTTCTTGAATAAACGAAAGTGTATTTTCCATAAATTTATTTTTTTGATAAGCAGTAAGACAAAAAATGAATAGATCTGCAATTTTTTTTGTTCAATTAAGCACCTTGTCAAATTAGAAAACGATATTACAAAAAAAAATGTATCTGACCAATTTGAGGAGGGAGAAGTAAAAAAGGTAGAACGATAATCGTTCTACCCGGGCGAGTTGTGGATAAGCTCATTGGATCTAAAAATCGGGGCGTGGGAAAAACCAACATAAATATTCCCATAGAAACTCGATTCCTGCCCCGAGGAAAAATTGAGCTGAATCTACCTGTCTTCCATAAACATAATGCAGCTAGAAAAAAAAGTAACACTTTTAATTAATATTTTTTAAGTGACTTAGCACTTTAGGAAGACTGAGCTGGTCGTCTGGTCTTCCGGTCCTAGGGGCGGTGCCCCTAGTTGAGGGGGATGTCAGTCCTTCAGACTGAGCTGGTCATCTGGTCCTCTGGTCCTAGGGGCGGTGCCCCTAGTTGAGGGGGATGTCAGTCCTTCAGACTGAGTTGGTCGTCTGGTCTTCCGGTCATAGGGGGCGATGCCCCTAGTTTGGGGGATGTCAGTCCTTCAGACTGAGCTGGTCGTCTGGTCCTCTGGTCCTAGGGGCGGTGCCCCTAGTTGAGGGGATGTCAGTCCTTCA